>CAYMVZ010000077.1:0-12743 GCA_964394335.1 uncultured Nitrospinota bacterium
GATAAAACTGGTATAAAAGATTTAATGACTGAAAGCCCTCATTTCGATGAACTTGATCATCATGAGGTGAATATGCTGGCTAATTTCCTGGAATACAAAAAGGTGGATTCAGGAACGTCTTTAATTAAAGAAGGCCAGAAGGGAAGTACACTTTTTTACATCTTAAGCGGTAAGGTGAAAATAACTCGGGAATCCCTATCCGAAGAAACAGCTCTACTCACTGAACGTGGAAAAGGCGCCACTGTAGGAGAGCTGGCTGTTGTGGGCTTGAGTAATATAAGATCGGCAACGGTTACTGCTGTTGATGAGACGGCATTTCTCGCTCTGAGCAAGGAAAAATACGAAAATCTCATCGAGGAGCATCCCAGGACTGCCCTTAAAATTCTAAAGAGCGTTGCAATGAATCTCTGCCAGCGGGTACAGGAGCTGAGCGGTCAGGTAGCGGATTTTATGTAAATTCAGAAGCCGGAGGCCTGGGATGAGAGCCCGGGGTATTGATAGTTTCTATTGTTCTTTGACCCCCGACCCCTGATCCCAGATCCCCGAATTTTTTACGTTCATTAGAAGCAACCCTCCTGCAGCAAAAAACAAAATCAAAGCTAATATCCCGTACCTGCTGGAACCGGTTATTTGTCCGACAATTCCAAAAACCGTAGGCCCTATAATTCCAGAGAATTTACTGCTCACGTCATAAAAACCGAAGAACTCCGCGCTTTTTTCTTTCGGGAGCATTGAGCTGTACATAGAGCGACTGAGAGCCTGCGCTCCGCCCTGAACCGTGGCAACCATAAATGCCAGTACCCAAAAATGCACTGCCTTTGTCATGAAATACCCCAAAACTGTTATCAGACCATAAATAAAAAGGGCAATGAGGATAGATTTCTTTGCTCCAACTCTTTCTGCAAGCCTTCCGAATATCAATGAAAAGGGAATAGCCACAAACTGCACTAATAAAATTGCGCCTATAAGATGAGACTGGCCTATTCCGATTTCCGCGCCAAAGATCACTGCCATAATGATTATTGTTCCAATCCCATCGTTATACAGCCAGTAAGCTAAGAGAAATTTTACCAGTTCTCTGTATTGTTTTATTTCTCTAAATGTGGATCGAAGTCTGCTGAATCCTATTTTTATACTATTACTCTGCAAAAGCTTGTTTTTTGGAGAAGTTTTATTTGTTAGCTTACCGGAGCGGAAGCTCCACTCGGCTGCGGAGCCTCTCCGGGTTGCTGGTTCAGGAACGTTTAAAAGTAAAGGAAAAGAAAATAAAGCCCACCAGACGGCAACGGTTATAAAAGAGAGGCGGACACCCCATTCTGCGCTGGCAATTCCAAACAGATCCGGTTTCATAATCATCAAAAGATTTATAGTAAGCAGTAAACCACCGCCTAAGTATCCGTATGCGTAACCAAGTGCCGAGACTTTGTCTATACGGTCTTTATCCACTATATGGGGAAGAAAGGAGTTATAAAAAATATTCGCACCCGCAAAACCTATACGTCCGAAAATATAGAGAGTAGAAGCTAACAACCAGTCCCCTTTGCTGATGAAAACCATTAATGCCGTGGCTAATATTCCTGTACAAGCGAACCAACTTAAAAAGATTTTCTTTCTTCCGTGGTGATCGGCAATTGCCCCAAGGATTGGCGCGGAAAAGGCGATTATGAGCATAGCGATAGTATTGGTATATCCCCAGTAACTGCTTGCGATAGTCTTTTCAAGATTTGCTCCGGCAATAGAACTGTAGAAAGAGGGAAGAACTGCCGCCATGATTGTAGCGGCAAAGGCAGAATTGGCCCAGTCATACATGCACCAGCTGTGGATGATTTTGTTTGAATTATTTTTCATAGGAAACTTTTTTTACCGCAGAGATCACGGAGCGGCCAAGGGGCCGCAACCACAATTCGGTAAGGAAAACCGAATTGGACGGTTTCCGAAGAAAAGCCGCCCTGAGAGTCGAGGCTATGGATGGCCGACAATCAAATAGGGCTACCGCCCTGATGCTGCTAAGACAATTTTTTTTCTCTACCCTCCCCTTTCACCATTTCCCCTTTTCTTATTGAATTAGCGCCTTTGTTGCAAATTACTTCTGCTTGCAGTGAAGCTACGTCCTGCCTCTTAGGTAAAGTCTATTCAGGCAGAGAAAGGATGATAGCTGAAAGATAAAATAAATCCGCTAACAGGGCAACTATAACAGCGATACAAACCAGTAATCCGAAATATATATTAAGCGTTAATGACGCAAAGAGTAAGACAAAAAATCCGAAAAATAAAATGATGGATGTAAATATAATTGGCTTGCCGGATTCTGTAAGCGCGAGTTGAATAGACTCTCTTATGCCAATGTTCTCTCTTCTTTTTCTCAAGTAGCGGCCTATGTAGTGAATGGTATCATCAACTCCAATCCCTATAACCACGCAAGCAACCATTACAGTGCCGAATTCCAGATTAATTCCAAGAAACCCCATTAAACCACCGGCTGCAAGGACTGGCAGTAGATTTGGGATCATGCTCAAGGCTCCGAATTTTAAAGACCTGAAGATTAAGACCATCATGAAGAAAATTAACAGGAATGCCAGGGAAAAAGAGGAAATCTGGCTATCGAGAATATACTCGTCTATATTGTTAAACAAAATAACCAGACCCGTGGGGTTTACGTGTAGATCGGGAAATTCTTCTTCAAGGAATACTTTAACTTTTTTCATTAATGCTTTGTTTTTAGAAGTATCCATGATTGGAATTCTGACACTTAGCCTTGCGTGGCGATATATAAAATCTATCATGTCTGACAGATCCTCGTCAGGGGAGGCGAAAGAATAAAGCAGGAGGTATTGTGCAGTCTCTTCTCTTGAGTCTGGGATTTTGTAATAGGCTTTATCATCATTATGCATTACCTGGTTCATTTTCTTTAGATAATCAAGCATGGAAATGACCCGGCCAAATTCTGGTATGGTCTGGAGATAGTTTTGGAATTTTTCAAGTTTCCGTAAAAACTCTGGATTTTTCACACCGCCCTCTGCTCCTGCGTCTATTACAAACTCCGCATTGAGTGTCCCTTCGAGCTGAGAATCAATGTATTCCGTATCAATTTTTACGGTTGTGTTGTCTTTAAAATAGTTCATGGCGTTTGCATCTACTTTTACCTGAAGCACAAAGTAGACAAGCAGCAGAGTTAAAATCCCACAAGTTAAAAGTATTTTTTTATTCTGTTCCGGTGTAAATTTGGCAATCTTTATAAAAAAATTGAAAAAGATGTTTTCCTGCGTAACTTTTTTTGCTTTGAGATCTTGAGGTTTCATATAAGAGAGGAGCGCCGGCAAAAAAGTTATCGATAAAATAAAAGCGGCGAAAACTCCAAAGGCTGACTGCATTCCTAACTCTCTCAGGGGGACTATGCGGCTGGTTGTAAACGCAAGGAAGCTGATGCTGGTTGTGATGGAAGTAAAAAAACAGGGTGAAAAGAGATTAATGATAGTGTTTTCAGCGGCTTTCGTGCTTGTCCTCCCCATATTTATCTCATGGTAATAATCCACAAGAATATGAACAGCATCGGCAATGCCAATAGCAAGAATAATAACAGGGACTATACCATTTAAAATGTTAAGTTCATGATTCATTAAAGCTGTAAAGCCATACACCAGAATAACCGTGGCGACAATTACAATAACAGGAAGGAGAACTCCGGTAAGCGAACGGAAAGAATATAAAAGAACCAGGGCAATTATTACTAATACAAGAGGGATCAGGAAGCTACGATCCTTTTCAAAAGTGCTTAAGAAACTCTCATCAAGAGCAGGACCTCCGGCGTAATAAAAATTAAACCTTTCTCTCTTTGGAAAGTTCTTTAGAAAGGCCTGTATCTTTCTGGATAATTCAATCTTGTGTGTTATTGACCCCTCAACGTGCGTGATTCTCGCGTAAATCAAAGAAAAGCTGCCATCATCTGTTATAAGAAATCCATTAATCAGCGGTTCGTTGAGGGCAGTTTTTTCTTTTGTCTTATATTTTTCAGGGGTGAGCTCAAATCCATCAAAAAGTTTTTGAACTGTTAAGACATCTTCCGTGGCAGTGATGATTTCCACTTTTGAAAGAGACTGCACCTTTGAAATATGATCGAGGTCTCTTAAAAATTCTGTTATCTGATAAATAGCCTCAATGCTTTCCCGCTTAAAAATGGAGCTTTTATTTTTATTTTCGATCCCGATAACAAGAAATTCATCGTCTCCAAATAGCTTCAGCAGGTTGTTATAATCCAGCAAAGTCTTGTCATTCTCTAAAAACCACATTTCATTGGAATTGTTAAATACCAGATCTTTGGAAATATGCCATGCGTAACCTATTGAGACCACTGAAAGGATGATAACAAGAAGACGAAATCGGATAATGACGGATGCAAATGAATTTAAAATTTTAGTTAGGGACATGATAGGGAAGGATCAATAGCAAGTTATATGTTATTTTTTTGATAGTCATGATACTTCCGCAAGTGAACGGAAACAATGAAAAATTTTTAATACGTTAACTATTTAGAAAATTGATTAAATCGGGAATGACGTTCAGGCAGAGAAATTCCAGCACTTTAGTGGTTTAGGGCTTTGATCATAGGTTTTTGGTAAAAGTGTTTTAGCGAGTGCATTCCCGGTAGCTTGCTGCGGGGAGATTCAATAGATTCCTGCTCCTTTATTGCCGTCCTCGAATCTTTCATACCACATTCGGCTTTTTATGCCATCCTCGGCTTTTTTATGTCATCCTCGCGAAGGCGGGGATCCAAGCTGTAATCTTATTGCTTTTTCGTAGTAAAAAACCCCATGCTTCTACAGCGGGTATCGAGGCTTGTTTCTACATGAAAAAGCTTTAACAAAAAGCGTCAAAAAAAAATGATTTATGATGCATTTTTTTCTTGACATTTTAGATTTTATATATCAATATGCTGAAAACTTAGTATAATTGTTTGTATATCAATCTTAACAACATATATTTAACTATATTTAATACTTAATTATAGTAAAATTACTTTTTCATTGCTGCTTGATGAAAGAAAAAGGTATTTGCAATTTTAGACATATAGAATATTAGGGGATTTACGATTAAGCGGAAATCATAAAGCTCGAGTTAAATTCTTTTAGTTAATTAATTCGGTTTTTTTCCGTTAAGTATAACAGGAGGAAACAAAATGAAAAGTCCCTATTATTATTATTGGAGTTATTGGAATAAAAATAAAAAATAGGTAAAGGAAAGCCTATTTTTTTACTCTTTCAATATATTCCTCAGTTGCTGTGTTAACCCGCACTTTTTCATCTGCTTCGATGAACTGCGGAACAGTAACAACCAATCCTGTTTCAAGGGTGGCAGGTTTTCCTGAACCTGATGCGGTTGCCCCTTTCAGCGGCGGTGCAGTTTCGACAACTTTCATATCCACTGTTTCAGGCATTTCCAGACCAAGAGGATTCCCTTCGTGAAACTCAACAAAAACTTTAATATTTGGGAGAAGAAACTTTGTCATTCCTTCCAGAATCTTTTCATTTAAATGGATCTGTTCATAGTTATTGGTATTCATGAAGCAGTAGCCTGACGCATCGTTATAAAGATATTCCATTTCCACCTGCTCCAGTACAGTTTTTTCGACCCTTTCATCTGATCGTAACCTGACTTCTGTTTGCGTTCCATCTTTGATATTACGAAGCTTTACCTGCATATAAGCCGGGCCTTTGCCAGGTTTTATGTGGTCAGCAGTCATGATCCGGTATAATGTTTTGTTGTATTTGATGACGTGTCCGACTCGAACCGCATTTCCATTAATATAATTAACCATAAAAATTTTCTCCTTTTGATTTGACAGGTTAATCTGTGAAGCAGTAACATCTCAAAAAGTTTAGGCGTTGTTTAGTTTTTGTCTTTTACAGCGCCTTATGCAGAGTTGAGGAGATCACCCTTCCTGTCATTCCCGAGTGTTCCTATCGGGAATGACAAACATAGCGAGCCTAGCTTACCCCGACTTATTGAGAACTTACCAAAACGTTGCTAAAAAAACAACGCTTCGCAGATTAGTAGTATGAAGATCACGAAGGTATCATTTTTATTATTTCTTTTCTTCGTGGTTAAAATTATTTTTGGTTGTGACTTCGCATCACTTTGCAATAAGTGGTTACATTTTTTTATGAATTAAAGTAAAGGCAAGATTTCTTTAATCATAGCAAAAAGTTCTTTCAAGTCTTGCATTTGAAGATCGCCCATATGAGCGATTCTAAAAGTTTCGTTTTTAATTTTTCCATAACCATTATCAAAAGCTATCCCTCTTTTCCCGAGCTCTTTTTTAAGCTTTGCCAGATCACTGTTTCTGGTATTCCTTCCAGAAGTCAGTGTAATGGACTCAAATCCTTTCTTAGGAAAAAGCTCAAATCCCCTGGATAATATCCAGCTTCTTGTAAACTCTGCCATTTCTTTATGTCGGGCAAATCTTTTTTCCAACCCTTCGGCAAATATGCTATTTAGCTGAGTGTCCATGGCGAATATCTGACTTATGCACGGAGTAGAAGGGGTATTGTTTTTTGCGTCATTTTTATCAAATTCAAGAAAATCAAAATAATATCCTCTGTCAACAGAATTTTTCGCTTTATCCAGTGCTTTTTGCGAGGCAGTAAATACTGCCAGACCGGGAGGAAGCGCAAAGGCTTTTTGAACTCCGGCAATACAGCAGTCAAGATTGAGTTGATCGACGTCAATTTTTATCGCAGACATGGAACTGACAGTGTCCACGATAAACGAAACATCAGGATATTTTTTCATAACCTCTGCTATTTCTTCTAACGGAGACATGACTCCTGTAGAGGTTTCATTATGAATTACTGTCATTGCGTCATACTCACCTGTTTTTAGGGCATCATCAACCATCTCCGGAGTAACAGGGTTACCCCAGTCTGTTTTAAATTCGTCTGCTTCTCTACCGCATCGTTTTGTTACGTCATGCCACTTACTGCTGAATGCGCCATTAACAAAATTAGCGCATTTTTTTTGAACCAAATTTCTGATCGCTCCTTCCATTACACCAAAGGCAGAAGATGTAGAAAGGTAAACGCTCCTATTTGTAAACAGTAATTTCTGAAGTTTGTCTTTTACTCTTTTGTGCAATTCGGCGTATTCTGGCATCCTGTGCCCGATCATCGGTGTAGCCATGGCTTGCAGAACATCTTTCCTGACATGAACCGGACCCGGAATAAAAAGTTTTTTATCCAAATGAATTTTCCTCCATCAATAGATTTGAAAACTACATTGTTATAGCAGATAATACATTGCTTATTATTAAAATTTTTGATGTAAAATTCTTTTTTAACATAATAACTTAGTTTGACGCAATTTAAAAGTACGCGACCCCTGAGGATTGTGAGAAGTGCACCGTACCGTAGTTGAATTGCACGCAAAGGCAGTTTAATGTCTGATAAAAACTTAAAAGTCGGTTTTATACAAACCTCTCCGGTTTTTGGGAAGGTGGAGAAAAACATTGAACAGGCTGTTCGTCAGATTAACAAGATCAATGCAGGTCTCATTGTGTTACCTGAATTATTTAATACCGGATATCAATTTGTTGACAGGAAAGAGGCATTTAATTTTGCAGAAGAAATCCCCGGTGGTGTTACTACTCAAAGGCTTATCTCCGCAGCGCAACCCAGAGATGTCTACATTGTTTCAGGCATTGCTGAAAAGAGCAAAGGGAAATTATTTAATTCAGCGGTTTTTGTGGGCCCAAAAGGTTACATAGGTACTTACAGAAAGTCACACTTGTTCTGGAATGAGAATAATATTTTTGATAAAGGGGATACAGGATATCTGGTTTTTGATATAGGGATCGCAAAGATCGGGATCATGATTTGTTTTGATTGGAGGTTCCCGGAAGTAGCAAGAGTCCTTTCCTTAAAAGGTGCAGACATCCTGTGTCATCCGTCAAACCTGGTACTTCCTCATGCACCAGATAGCATGATAACACGCTGTCTTGAAAACCATGTGTTTGCTATAACAGCCGACAGAGTAGGGATTGAAAGTAGAAAAAAGGGAGAGACTCTTAAATTTATTGGCAAAAGCCAGGTAGTCACTCCGTCAGGAGAGGTTTTGCGCAGAGGGTCTGAAGAGAATGAAGAGGAATGGGTTGCTGATGTTAACCCTCAGGAAGCACGAGACAAAAAGATAAACTCGCATAATGACTTAATAAAAGACAGGAGGGTTGATTTGATAGATGAAATGCTATGAGTAGTAACTCACCCACATACTACAAAATTGACTTCACTTAATGAGTTTACTATAATCCTCTAATTTAAAAGCGGGCAAATGATTGAAGCTCCCTGCGGCAAGCCGCAGGGAATCTTCAGTGTAGAGTATAATTTTTTCAAGTTCGCTCTCTAACCCCGCCGCAAGCAGCGGGGAATGCATTCGCTAAACACTTTCAGGCCGGCGTAGCTCAGCGGTAGAGCAGCTCATTCGTAATGAGCAGGTCGATGGTTCAATCCCATTCGCCGGCTTTTTAATTGCTTGCAACGAAATAATTCGTTTTAGATGATTGTAATGGTAATCCCCGCCGTAAGCAGCGGAAAGGCGCTCGCTAATCACTTTCTTTATACATTTCTCATTCCCAATGTTCTTTTTTTATGCGCATCCCTCTCGCAAGATTTGATGCTTCTTTTAAAGATTCGTTTACGTTATTGAGACGTTCTATTAGCAATTCTATAAGATAATTTTTTATTTTATCTTTTAATTCATGGTTAATTTTTTGGAAAAAATCATTGTCCATTTTTATCACCAAAACATCTTCACTTGCTACAACGTCACTGGAGCGGGGTTTATTTGATAAAAAAGACATTTCTCCAAATATCGCACCTGGTTTCAGGGTAGCTATCGATCTTCTGTATCCGCTTTTTTTTATCAATACAGTTCCATTAATCAGTACGTATAAAGGGTAAGCAGCTTTTAATTTTTCTCCCTGTTTTATTATTAAATCGCCTTTTTTAAAATTGAGAAGTGAGTGGTTAAGCTCAGCAAGTATTTTTTTCTCTTCCTCTGAGAAACTATTGCACATTGGTATATTATTAATTACTTCATTTAGCAACATTCTAATTTCCTCCTACCCTATAAAGAAATAAGTCCACAAATTATATTACAAAATATGTTCTTCTCGCAAATATTAAACCATTCGACGGCGTAAAATCTTTTGTGGTATAATTTTATACATGTTGATCTCAATTTGGAGATCAACAAAACTCAGATTATTGGTAAGGTAATTTATGTCTGATAAAGCATCTAAAATACAAGAACTACGCAGCGCTTTTGATGCCTATAACGTAAATAGAGTTTACCTGGCCACTCTCAATTTTTCTGAAAATGAAGAAAATTTTTTTCGAGCTGTTCCCGTCCTTCTACACTACGCGGTTGATGTCTTAGGTTGCCCGTCAACAGCCCCTCACGGTATCTGTTCCTTTAACCCTCAAAGTTTGCATTTGGAAGCGTTTAATCACCTGTTTCCCAAATCAAAACAATTAGAAACAAAGAGCGCGAATAATCCTATCCATATGCTATCCCTTATGGGGAGCTTGGGAACGGTAGCTCAAACCGAGAAATCAGATTTTGATTATGTTGCTCTAATTAATAAGAAGAAACTTTCGGATAAAGAATTAACTGAGTTAAATCAAAAGGTTTCCATAATTGAAAAATGGGCAATGGATGAACTGTCTATTGAAGTACATTTTTTTATGCAGGACATTGTTGACTTCAGGGAAAACCGGTTTGGATTAACGGATACGGAAAGCGCGGGATCCGCGGGAGGGAAATTATTAAAAGACGAGTTTTATAGAACAGCTATTATTATCTCGGGTAAAAGACCCCTGTGGTGGATTACTCCAACCGGTATGCCGGAAGAGGAATTTAAAGACTATAAAGAAGAACTGCCTCTTCTGATTGGAGACAAGGCGAATGATTATCTTGATATTGGTCATATTCTCCATATTGAACCCAAGGAATTTTATGGAGCCGCATTGTGGCATATGAGTAAATTTCTCAATTCTCCCTATAAATCATTACTCAAAATGGCCTTGTTAGAATCATACATTTTTAACCCTGAAGATTCTCTTTTATGCGAAAAACTAAAAACTTTAATCCTTGAACCGGGAAAAGATGGGCGCATCCCTGATCCTTACGTTATGATGTGTGAGAGAGTTACAAATGATTTTTTAATGAAGGGAGTTCCGGAAAACGAGATTCGTATCGTGCAGGCGGCGTTTTTACTTAAAACCGGCGTAACCTCTGAAGACCTTAAAGAACTGCTTTCTAATCCTATTACTGATTTAAGTGATAAGCAGAGTGTCATTTCCAGGCTGTTAAAGCAATGGAACTGGAGTGCCAATGATTTGAACTTGTTAAGTGAAAATATTCTGGGCAGGGATAATAAATTTTTCTTATCTGAAAAAGTGAGTGGTTTCTTGCTAAATGCCTATAAACGTGTCTCGGATTGGCTGAAACAGTCAGGAATAAAATCTAATTTGATTTCAGAAGAAGATTTAACAGTTTTAGGAAGAAAACTGTTCACGTTTTTTGATAAAAAACCCGGGAAAATTCCCTTCCTTTTACCAGGACAGACTCCAAAAGAACCCCCAGAATGTATCACCATAGTTTTCGATAAACTGTCCGGAAAAACCCCAAAATGGTGCCTCTTTGATTTTCACCTTTACGGTACGGAAAGCCACGACTTGAGGAATATATCACAACCCGTTGCAACATTCTCATCTCTCACTGAGGTTCTTGTCTGGACGGTTATTAATCGATTTTGGAAACCCGGCAGCAAGGCAATATTCGAAAACAAAAGCTCCCATCTCAAGCAAAAGGATATGGAAAAGGTTATAACAAAACTTTTCGCCTTTTTAACCGATGATTCATATAATCCCATGAGGGAAGACTATCTTTCAAGGAAAAGGATCATAAAGGCCCTGGCAATTGTAAATTTTAGCACTAAAAACTCACCAGACAAGCTTTCTGATGTTTACTTAGTACTTCTCAACTCATGGGGAGAATTTTTTTTAAAAAGCCTTGAACCTGATCAAGCAACGGAAGAAACTGCGGAGATGATTGTTTATTCTAAAAAAAAGAAAACACTTTTTAATATGAAAGTAATCGCCCCTTTATACATGAACGATTCAAAGTTATGTAAAAAATTCGAGAATTCGGTTAACATGATAGTGGAATATAAAATTGATGAAAATGAAATGAAAAAGAAAAAGGCCAGATTAGATACATTTACGTGAAAAAAGCAAAACTATCTTGTATGAGATTTTAATATCGAGATACTTCAATATTACTGCTGCCAAATAACTCTCCCTCCCTGTCTGAAAGACGCTTCTTTAAACATCTTTGCGATTTAATTTGCAGGCTTCAGGTTTTATTGAAGCTCCCCTTACCAAGCTACTGGAAACCTTCACTATAGTATGATTTTATTTTAAGTTCTCTCGCTAACCCCGCAGCAAGCCGCAGGGAATGCACACGCTAAACACTTTCAAGTATAAAAAAATCAAAAAATATTTTGATTTTTTTGATAATTATTTTATTATGTATAAACTATGTTGAGTATGTATATAGCTGAGGAGCCCTTGTTTTGCTGAAGATTAAAAATAAGCATAAACTTTCTTTAATAGTGGTGCACAGCAATGATTCATACAGGTTGCTCATCATAGATATGTTGCGTGAACAGGGGTTCTGCCATTTTGATCAGGCTCCCGATGGAGTTGAAGCTTATCATATCTTAAAAAAACGGCCTGTTGACGTAATTCTTTCAGGAATGGAAATGCCGGAAATGAATGGAATATCATTTCTTAAAGTGGTTTCTGCCGATGAAAATCTTTATAGAATTCCATTTCTGTTGATGACCCCTTCCGTGACCAGGCAGATGGTGATAGATGCGGGAAGGTGCGGAGTAGCCGCTATTCTCATTGAGCCCATATCATATAATGTATTGAATGAGAAAATTTTGGGCATTTTGGGTGGCCCTGCCGATAAACAAGAGAAAGAGACCGAAGAACTTTTTAATTCTGCTGTAAGCCTTACTAAAAAAGGAGACTACAATAAAGCTTTATCACTATGCACAGAAATATTAGAAAAACATGAGGATGCAGAGGTATACTTTAACATCGGTTATATTAAAACTAACCAAAAGAAATTTGATGAGGCCCTGGTTGCGTTTCGCAAGGCCGTAATGATCGATAACCTGCATGCACGCGCCTATAAAATGATAGGAAATGTGTATTCTAAAAAAGGGGATCCAAAAAAAGCACAACATTTTCTTGAGAAGGCCGGTAATATCTTTTTAGAACGAAATATGGATAAGGAGGCAGAGGATGCTTTCAACGAGGTAATCAAGATTAGCCCTGATACTGTCAATATTTATAATAGTCTTGGAATTATCTACCGTAAAAAAAAGGACTATGGTGGAGCTATCAAGCAATATGAAAGGGCATTGAAAGTCGATCCGGACGATGAAAACATAATGTATAACATAGGCAGGGCATGCCTCGAAAATAAAGAAGTTGAAAAGGCAAAAAAAATGTTCGAGCAAGCGCTGTCCGTAGATCCTGATTTTAAAGAAGCCAAAAAGATGTTACAGGCTATAGCAGTAGGGTTTTGATTTTATTTAAGCATTTAAAACCTGGTCCTGAGGGCTAGGTCAGAGTTAATAGGCTATGCCCTATCTTGTCATTCCCGAATGCACTTATCGG
>CAYMVZ010000078.1:0-12686 GCA_964394335.1 uncultured Nitrospinota bacterium
TGTTTTATCACAATACTAATTTTAAGGGTGGATCAGTTTTTCGGGGTAGGGTCATTACTACTTGAGGGTTGCTCCTTGATACAATAACCTTTTTATTATCATGCTTATGATATTTAAAGTCAAGGAGTGTTCCGATAATCCTATTAAGGGTTCTAAATGACTTTATAGAAAATTTCAACTTTGGTTTCACAGAACTATGATTTAGTTCTTGACTGGAGACAAAGCTCAGTTGTACAATTGTCTGCATGGAGATAATAGCAGATACAAACATTTTTTTAGCTATCGCGTTTGAAGAGCCAGAAAAAAAATATGTCATTGAAATAACCTCTCAATCAGACGCCTACTCTCCTGAAATATTACCTTATGAAATTGGTAATGCACTAACTGCCATGGTAAAGCGTAAGCAAATTTCAAAAAAGGAAGCATTGTCTGTGTTTGAAATAACGCGAGAGATTCCGGTTAGACTCATTGCTGTAGATATTCATAAAGCATTAGATATAGCAATGAGATTTAATATTTACGCTTATGATGCATACTTTGTTCAAGCTGCGCAATCCATGGCTTGCCCTATATTAACTCTGGATAAAAGAATGAAAGAAGTAGCAGAGAAGTTAAATATCTCTTTATTGGAGTAATTTATGAAAGTATACACATATTCACAAGCAAGACAAAATTTGTCAGAACTTTTGAAGATAGCAAAAAAAGAAGAAGTTCTAATTCGCCAGAGAGATGGCGCCATTTTTTCAGTTGTTCCCAAGCAGTTATCAAAATCTCCATTTGATGTAACAGGAGTGAAAACAAAAGCCACTACAAAAAATATTCTTGATGCGATTCGAGAGTCCAGAAAGAGTTAACAATCTCCTTCGGCAAACCGCAAAACGAGCCAGGGTCGCAGCTTGATTGCTTTTGAAAAAGCCGTGAAATTATCATTATGCTTAAATTAAGAGTCTTCAATTATATTATTCATGTACAGCGCTACCGGAAGCCGAAATCACAATTTGGGTTTGTAGTGCTAATGGACAAAAGTAAATTACGATAATCACTCTCTATTCTTAACTCATAACTCTTATTATGGCAAACATTCTTATCGTCGATGACAACGAGAAAAACCGTAATGTTCTCCAGGACCTGGTTGTAACTTTAGGACATATCCCTTTTGTTTCAGAAAACGGCAGTACTGCTCTAACTCAGATGAAAAAGCATCTCCCGGATATTGTCCTGCTCGATATTCTCATGCCGGAAATGGACGGGTACGAGGTTTTGAACCGGATGAAAGCCGACATACGCTCGCGAAATATTCCGGTCATCATGATCACTGCCGTTGATGAAATAGAGAGTGTTGTGCGGTGCATTAAAAAAGGGGCAGATGACTATTTGACCAAACCCTTTAACCCCACTCTCCTTAAAGCAAGAATCGGCGTATGCCTGGAGAAATACCGCCTTATCAAGACTGAGCGGGAATTTCTCGAAAAAACCCTCCGTGGCAGCATAAAGGTTCTTACAAGTATTCTTTCCATTCTAAGCCCGGCGGCCTTTGGACAGGCATCACGCGAAAGCCGCCTGGTTGCCCAGATAGCTAAAGAGATGAAGGTTAAAAAAGCCTGGGAACTGGAGGTCGCCGCAATGCTCTCTCCTCTGGGGTGCATTACTGTACCACCAGCAATCCTCGATAAATTATCCAGTGGATCTGATTTGCTGCCGAAAGAAGAGGAGATTTTTTCCGAACATCCAAAAATCGGACATGACCTCATTGTAAATTTACCCAATCTTGGAAAAGTTGCTAAAATCATTGCAAATCAAAACAAACATTTTGATTTTGATCAAGAAGCAAGCACTTCTTGCCAGAGTGAGATTGATGTTCCCTTTGGCGTTCAGGTTCTCTGTGTTGCAAAAGATTTTGATGCTTTTGTATCATCAGGAATGCAACCGGCAGAAGCACTTGATAAAATTCGTGATAAAGGAAAATACTACAACCAGTTTATTGTTGATGCGCTTTCCTCTCTTGTATCAGGGCAGGAAGTGCAGGAAGCCCGTGCTCTTAAAATAGAGGAGCTATCGGTTGGAATGATTTTTGTGGAAAATCTTACATCTGTAACCGGACAATTTATCTGCCCTAAAGGAACAGAAATTGACGAGGTTTTACTGAACCGTATATTAAACTTTTCTCTTAGAATGGAAATTGTTGAACCTGTTAAAGTTATTGTTCCCTCAACTGATCGAAGATAAAGAGCATGAAAATGTTTAGCAAGTTCATTCCATGCAGCTTGCTGCGGGGTTAGCCATTATTATTAATTGTAACCCTTTCCCGCCCGTGCACCCGTACAGGATAGCCAAGGTTATTTTTTCATGACAGTCGTTGAAGCGAAAAATATATCAAAATTTTTTGGCAATAAATATCTTGGTAAAACAATTCCAGCACTCGATAATGTAAGCCTCTCCATAGACAAGGGCGATATTTTCGCGCTTCTCGGACCAAACGGAGCAGGCAAGACTACTTTATTTAAAATACTCCTTGGCGTATTACCTGCTACTTCCGGTAAATCTTTTATTTTGGGTTTATCCCCGGACAATCCGCTTTCCAGAAAGAAAGCAGGTTACCTGCCTGAAAACCCCGCATTCCCATCGCATTTGACTGCCGCTAAATTATTAAGATTCACGGGAAGGCTTTATGGACTGGATGAATCCATCATCACCGGACGGTCTAATGAATTGCTGAGACTTGTGGGAATGGAAGAGTGGGAGGGCACAAAAATCATGAAATTCTCAAAAGGCATGATCCAAAGAATAGGATTAGCCCAGGCATTAATATCCGACCCGGAAATACTTTTTTTAGACGAACCAACCGATGGTATCGACGCCATTGGAAAGGTTGAAGTAAAAAAAATATTGAAATCATTGAAGAGTAAGGGAACAACTATTATTATTAACTCCCATCTCCTGTCTGAAGTAGAAACAATTGCGGACACTGTATGTATATTATCCCGGGGGAAAGTAATAAAAATTAGTTCCGTTGACGAGTTGACAACCCAGGAATACCAGTACGAGATAGAGACGGAGTCAGAGAAAAGTTCAATAGAAATACCGCCTGAAATGGGAAAAGTGAGTTTCGTTGCGGCGAATAAACTGCTCATAACCCTCAATCATAACGAGGATATAAATAATGTAATCGATTTCCTGCGGAAGAATGAGGTAAAAATTAAAACCATTAAACCTCTGAAGGCATCTCTGGAAGACTCGTTCATTGAAACCATAAAGCGGGGAGGCTCCGCAACCGAATGGAGCTCCCGCTCCAGTGAGCAAACAAAAGATTCTTCCTAGCTTTGCATAAGGCGCTTTGCTTTGCATAAGTCGCAGTAAAAGGAAAAACCAAACTGCGACTAAAAAAGCAAGAACTAACAGCGCCTAAAAAAAGAGAAACTTTTACAATGTAATAGTATAAAGGATGATGATAAATGAAAGCCCTTGTTCTGGATAGTCTGGATGAAATGCTTCACGGGAAATTCATCTATTTAATAGCCATTATTACAGCTATAATGGCGCTTATCGTCTTATTCTTCTCATCTCTTAATATCCATATAAAGATGAGAAATCTCACTATCGAGGATGTTACCAATTTTATCGGGAATCCTTTGCTTTACTCCATCTGTCTTTTTACCTCGCTGCTTATTGCTTTGTCCGTAATAGCAACGGCCGGGCACTTTCCTTCCATATTGCAAAAAAGCAGCGTGGAGTTTTATTTTTCCAAACCTCTTTCAAAGGGGCAGCTTATTATAGGAAAGACAACCGGAATAATATTCTCTTACGGAGGTTATATTCTCCTCTCCGCTCTATTAGTAATCAGCATCGCATTTATCAAATTCAACTTTTTTGCGTGGACAGCCCTTTATATTTTATTTTTCCCCATACTTAGTTTATTCATCTGGCTTAGCATTACTGTTTTTATCGGGGTAATCTTTCGTTCAGCCGTGTTCAGTATTATGGCTGTATTTATAACCTGGCTTCTCCAATACTTTTTAAGCTGGTTTCATTCAATGGAGCATGCGGTTACTCGATCAACGCCTGAAGAGATCCTTATGATTCTTTATTACATCCTTCCTAAAACTTCAGAAACTTCCGGTATTATCTTTGACCTTGTCTTGAACAAACCCATCGAAAACTGGTTTCCTCTGTACAGTTCCTTCCTCTTTGCCCTGGCCCTCTTTTATGTTTCCATATTAATTCTCAAATCAAAAGATTACTGAAAATTTATTTCCTTTGGTTTTACACATTGCGGGGTCAGGAGCCATAAGCGCAAACTTAATTTTTGGCAGGATAACAGGATAAACTGGATTTTTTTATCATGTTATTCATCAATAAAATTACTTTTCAAGAATCCGCGCGGCTTCTTTTGCAAAATAGGTGAGGATCATGTCCGCGCCAGCGCGTTTGATGCTGATGAGCGCTTCCATCATCACCCGTTCTTCATCCACCCAGCCTTTTTGGCCCGCGGCTTTTATTAAGGAAAATTCTCCGCTCACGTTGTATGCCGCCACCGGTAGATCGAATTCGTTTTTAACTCTATAGATGATATCAAGGTAGGACAGGGCTGGTTTTACCATGACGATATCCGCTCCTTCTTCAATATCAAGAAGAACTTCTCTTATAGCTTCATCGCTGTTGGGAGGGTCCATCTGGTATGACTTGCGGTCTCCGAACTTCGGCGAGGAATCAGCCGCTTCCCTGAACGGACCGTAAAATGCCGAGGCATATTTAGCGGAATAGGCCATAATCGGAGTATCCTGAAATCCATGCTCGTCAAGTGATTTTCTTATTTCTCCTACCCTGCCGTCCATCATATCGGAAGGCGCTACCATATCCGCTCCTGCTTCCACATGCGTTAAAGCCATCTTTGAAAGAAGCTCAAGGGTCGGGTCATTCAGAATTTTATCTCCCTTTACAAGTCCGCAATGTCCGTGAGAAGTGTATTCATCGATACAGACGTCGGTAATTACAATTATTTCAGGTGTGGCATGTTTAATAGCTTTCACTGCTTCCTGAACAACGCCGCATTTGTTATAGGCTTCGGAACCTACTTCGTCTTTATGCTCCGGGATACCGAATAGTATGATCGCAGGAATGCCAAGGTCTTGAGCTTCCTTAACTTCCTCTGTTATTTTATCAATGGAAAACCTGTAATTCCCCGGCATGGATGAAATTTCATCTTTGACACCTTTTCCAAATGTTACAAACAGGGGATAGATAAGATTATCAACGGACAGCCTGGTTTCCCTGATCATCCTTCTTAAGTTTTTATTTTTTCTCAACCGTCTCAGGCGAGTGATTGGAAATGTCATTCTTATCTCCTAAAAAAAACCACAAATTACACGAATTATACTAAAAAATTATTGAGAAAAGAATTAGCGTAATTTGAGAATTCAAGTCTTTGCAGGTACTCTTCATTAGGCGAATCTGCGAAGCTAAATTCGTGGTTAAAAAGAACTTTTACCGCCTCAAATAAATTTACACTTATGCAATAAAGCCTTATTTAGTCGTTTTAAATATTCTTCACGGCTGATTTCAATGGCGCCCATTCTTTTTGTCACATTGGTCACCATCTGGCAGTCGAACAAGGTAAATCCCCTTTCTTTCATGCGCTCAACCAAAGCTGTCAATGCTATTTTTGATGCATTTGATTCCCGGTAAAACATAGATTCCGCGGCAAATAAACCACCTATTGCGATACCATATACTCCTCCCACCAAGTTCCCATTTCGCCATGATTCTACACTATGCGCGTGTCCAAGTCGATGAAGTTCCGAATAGGCTAAAAGCATCTCTTTAGTAATCCACCCTGATTCACTGCCGTCAGATCTAACAGCGCAAGCTCTCATAACGTTTTCAAATGCGGTATTAATTTTAATTTCAAAAATCTTTCGCTTTAAAACTTTAGTTAAGGTTGCACCCACATGAAAACCATCTAATGGAATAATTCCCCGTGGGTCGAGCGACCACCAGAGTATTGGTTGATTTTCGCTGTACCAGGGGAAAATCCCCTGTCGGTAAGCTGTAAGAAGCCTCTCCGGAGATAGGTTCCCCCCAACAGCAACCAGCCCTTCTGGGGTAGCCCTTTTAACATCAGGAAATGGAATTTTGTCAGTAAGACCGATTAACATAAGAAAATACTTTTATTACTAATCAACAAATTAGATTCCCTCTTTGCGGGAATAAAGTAGGGCAGAATTGTCATTCCTGACATGACCGGAAATCTACGGCACTAATAATCAAAAATATCCATCGTTTCTGGGTGCCGTTATTGCAACACTATAACTTCGCATTTTATTATAAAGGCACAAACCTTTTTTTTATGACTGCTTTACCTTCATTAGAATAAACCCAGTCAAAAAAATCTTTTACGGCTCCTTGAGGCGGACCATCGGTGGTTAAATACAAAACCCGCCTGATGGGATATTTAGATTGATGGTCGAGTGGATTTTGTCCATCTATTATGATCGGTCTAACTTGCTCGGTGGTTGCCGCAAAAGAATAGCTGATATGACCTATACCACCCGTGTCCAGGTTCACATTTAATAGTACCCTCCAATCCGGTCTGATTACTTTGCTGCTTACGTTATATTCTGCATCTTTCAATATATGTTTTTTAAAGACATCCCGGGTCGCGGATTCCTTGCCAACAATATAAACTGTAATAGGTTTGTTCTCTCCCCCAACTTCTTTCCAGTTTGTTATTTTCCCTGAGAATATACCCCTAAGTTGTTTTGAGGATAATTTTTTTACCGGGTTTTCGCTGTTCACAATTGCAGTGAGAACATCATATGCAAATGGAATTGCATAAAGTCCCCTGTCAACAAATAACGGGTGAATATCTCTCGCAACGCCTCCTATATCACACGTCTTAGCAAGGCTGCATATTTCACCACCATTACTTTCTGTCAGCACACTTGTTAAAATAGATGCTTTTTTGTATACTTTCGCCGCGTCTTTCATAAAGAGTCCTACTGTGGATGAACCTTCATATTTAATAACCGCTTCTCCCCCTTCAGCAAATGTGGGAACACTTATTAATAAAAAGAATACTAACAATTTTTCTATGCTTTCCATGATACAGCCTCTTCCAAAAAAATTAAAAATTAGGTCTAATTTCTTGAATTGTAAGAAAAGGTAAGCTTCTCATCCTTTAGTCCGATCTCGACACTTCCGCCTTTCTCAAGTTTGCCGAACAGGATTTCATTGCCGAGGGACTGTTTGATTTCTTGATGAATAACGCGTGCTAAAGGACGCGCTCCGTAAACAGGATCATATCCTTTTTTTGCCAGCCATGTCCTGGCTTCCGGTGTCAACCGCAACAATACTTTCTTGTCTGTAAGTTGAGTTTCAAGTTCAATTATGAACTTCTCAACAATCCGCTCTATAATATCGAGACCTAATTGGCTGAACGTTATAACTGCATCCAGACGATTCCGGAATTCGGGGCTGAAGGTTTCTTTCAATGGTTTATCAGAGCCGCTTTTTTTAGCAGGATCTACCTGCCCAAATCCCATTGTTCCTTTAGCCAGTTCGCGAGCACCTACGTTACTGGTCATAATTAAAATCACATTCCGGAAATCCGCCTTTTTCCCGTTGTTGTCTGTTAATGTGGCATGGTCCATCACCTGCAATAAAATGTTGAACAGGTCCGGATGAGCCTTTTCCATTTCATCAAGCAGCAGAACGGAATAGGGAGACTGGTTTATAGCCTCGGTTAAAAGGCCACCCTGATCAAAGCCCACATAACCTGGCGGAGCGCCTATCAACCTGGAAACGGTATGTCGTTCTGAATATTCACTCATATCAAAACGTAAAAATTTAACGCCCATTATATGAGCTAATTGTTTGCCCACCTCGGTCTTGCCAACACCCGTCGGTCCTGTAAATAAATAGGAGCCTATCGGTTTCTCAGGATGTGAAAGTCCGGCTCTCGATAATTTAATTGCGCTTGCTAAAGCCTCAATGGCTTTATCCTGTCCAAAGATTTGAAGTTTAAGATCACGCTCCAGGGTCTTAAGGTGTTTTTTATCGCTGGTGGATACTGTTTTTGCGGGAATCCTTGCAATGTTAGCTACTATCTGTTCGATTTCTTTAGTCCCAATGGTTGTTTTCTGCTTGTGCGGAGGTAATATCTTCATTGACGCGCCTACTTCGTCAATTACATCTATTGCCTTATCCGGAAGTTTCCGGTCGTTAATATATTTAGCGGAAAGCTCAACAGCGGTCCGTAAAGCCGACATTGTAAACCTGACATTATGGAATTTCTCATAATGAGATTTCAACCCTTTGAGTATTTGTAAAGATTCATCTATTGACGGTTCATTAACCTCAATTTTCTGGAAGCGTCGTGCCAGGGCTCTATCTTTCTCAAAATAATTACGGTAATCGTTATAGGTAGTGGACCCAATGCACTTCAATTCTCCGGAAGCTAATGAAGGTTTTAGCAGGTTGGAGGCATCCATAGCTCCGCCTGATGTTGCGCCTCCGCCAACCACCGTATGTATTTCATCAATAAAGAGAACGGTGTTTTTCAGCTTCTTGAGAGATTTAAGGACCCCTTTTAAACGCGTCTCAAAATCACCACGATATTTTGTGCCGGCCAACAATGATCCCATATCCAGCGAATAAATAACTGCATCTTTGAGAATATCAGGTACCTTCCCTTCAAATATTCTTAAAGCCAGACCTTCGGCAATTGCTGTTTTGCCAACGCCGGAATCTCCCACAAAGAGCGGGTTGTTTTTTCGCCTGCGGCAAAGAGTATGTATTGTTCTGGTTAACTCTGCTGTACGCCCAATAATTGGATCGATCTCTCCTTTTGCTGCTTTTTCAACAAGGTTTACAGTAAAAAGATCAAGCGGGCTCTTTCCAGGCCGCTTACCCTCTTTAGGAATACCGGGTTCTTCTTTTTCCCTTTCGGGTAAAATTTCTCCCTCTTCTCCAGTCCCGGGAATTCCATGGGCAAGGTAATTGACAATATGGTATCGGGTAATGCCTAATTTTTTCAGGGAATATACTGCAAAAGAATCAGGTTCGTCAAAAAGTGCGACAATTAAATCAGCTCCTGTTATTTGTCCATTTTTTTCCGAACTCCGTAAATGAATAGCTGCCCTTTGAATGCTCCTCTGAAAAGCTATAGTAGGTTCCGGTTTTACTTCACTGCCTTCTGGCAAAGGAGTAAACTGTTTATTCAAAAAATCATTTAATTCATTTTTGATCGTCTCAGGGTCTCCTCCGCAATATTCAATAATTCCGGCCGTTTCAGCATCATGAAGGAGGGCAAAGAGGAGATGCTCCAATGTTAAAAACTCATGTCGCCGTGAACGAGCATCTGCTGACGCTACATTAAAGGCTATTTCAACTTCATGGCTAATCAAACTCATTTATCCGGCTCCAAACTACATTTCAAAGGATGCTGTTGGCTCTTCGAGAAAGAATGAACCTGGCTCAATTTTGTCTCAGCCACCTCGAATGTAAAAATGCCCGCGATTCCCCTACCCTTTTTATGCACATTTAACATTATATGGTTGGCTTCAGTTTCGTTTTTATAAAAAAATTTCTGGAGCACCAATACAACAAACTCCATAGTTGTATAATCGTCGTTATGTAAAACAACCCTGTAAAGAGGGGGTTTCTCAACTTTTTCCCTCTTTTTGGTTAAAACATTTTCTTCAAAACCCTGCTCATCTTCAGCCATAAATAATTTCCTTAGTAAAAATTAAATCTTTATTATAATATAATGCGAAAAAAAGGGAATTTTTGCAACTTTTTAATGATAGATGATCGCCAAAAAATTTTGTTAGACCTCACTGCTCATCAGAATGGAGTGGAGTGTTTTTTTGATTTCTTTAAACTTGAGCGGAAAAGGCCTGATTTGATCTCTTTGCTGGAACTCTTACTTCATTTTGGAAATCTTCCTTATGAAAATCTCAGCAAAATAATAAAATTAAACAATGATTGGGATTCTGAAAATAAAATCCGTCTGCCGGAGGAGGTTATAGAAGACTATATTTGCCATAAATTAGGCGGTACCTGTTTTTCTTTAACTTTTTTTCTTCAAAGTATTTTGAATTATTGCGGATTTGTTTGTTATCCTGTCATGGCGGAGATGCGTGCCGGCAAAAACATCCATTGCTGTCTCATCGTAGTTTTGGGTTCTGTTAAATATCTGGTGGATCCCGGTTATCTCCTGAAAAAACCAATGGAAATCAATCCTGAAAAACATCAACTTCTTAATAATGAGTTTGCGGGAGTACAACTTGAATTCGATCAAAAAAATCAAAGCTATAATTTGTTTACTCTTAATAATTTTGAAACCAAATGGCGATACAGGTTTCAGGATAAACCTGTGGCACATGATGAATTTTTGCGGCACTGGCTTTCCTCTTTCAAATGGAATTCCATGCATAGACTTTATTTAACCAAAACAATAGAAGAGGGGCTCATTTTTGTCTGCGGTAATTTTATGCGGAAAACCACTTTTGAGGGGAAACAAAATTTTAATATTAAAAACAATTTTCACGAAGCTATTCAGGATATTTTTGGGATTGACAAAGAACTTTCTGAACAGGCCATGATAAGATTAAGCATGAATCTCGAAAAAGAAAGGGCTTTGGGACTCTGGACACCAAAATAAATTATTATCCACGGATTACACAGCACAGCAGCGCCTTATGCAAGTCTTAGCAATGTTTTTAACACACCCCGTCCCGGAGGGACACCCCTCTTGATAGAGGGGAAGTCACCCCTGATTCCCCCTTAATAAAGGGGACCAGGGGGTTGTAATTGGTTGCGACTCATAGTCGCTTCGTGTCCTTCGTGGTAAAAAAATTAGATAGCAGTTCATATGAAACCAATTGAACCGGATACTGTAAAGCTTTTTATCGGAGTTTTATACAGCAACGAGAATTTACTGATAAAAGGAGTCCAACTTATCGAGGAAAAGTTTGGAAAAACAGATTACACGAGCCCGGATTTTAATTTTAATGTTTCAGATTACTACATGGATGAAATGGGCAGCACAATTTTTCGAAAATTTATTTCTTTTGCAAATTTAATTAACCCCTGCGAGTTAGCGAACATTAAAATTAAAACTAATGAAATGGAAGAGCTTCTAACTGTAAATGGCAAACGAAATCTGAACTTGGATCCGGGATACATGGACTTTAATAAAGTGGTTTTAGCTTCTGCCAAATACAACGGACAAAAAATTTATCTTGATCTTGGAATTTATGCTGATCCGACTCTCTGGTATGAAAAGGGAAGCTTCCATCCATATCCCTACAGCTTTCCGGACTTTAAAACAGGAGAGTATAACGAAACTTTTTTGCAAATTCGCGCTCTTTATAAAACAGGAAGGAAATAAGAGAATTATTTATGCAAATGCCAGGTAAACAATTTAAAAAATTTGTCCGGTGGATTGGATATGATTTGGGAATTTCTCCTAACCAGATTACCATTGGCCGTCTTCTATTTTTTGCACCGGGTTGGTTTTTGTGGGTCTATATGCACGAACTGGGCGAACTGCTTGGTATCTGGTGGCAAGTAATCGGCCTGTTTGCCCTGCTGCTGGTAACAACCGTCATCATGTTTGACATTGTGGATGGCGCTCTGGCCAGAGAAACAGGCCAGGTTAGCCAGCATGGAAAAGTTCTTGACCCGGCTGTAGATAAACTGATCACTTACAGTACTTTGATCCTTTTTTTATCGGCCATTAACCATACCGCCCTTGCTATCCTTTTTGCTCTCGACATAGCATCGACCTTCTTGCGGGGGGCTCAGGTACAGGGCGCCAACGAATTCGGTAAAAAAAAGGCCCTGTCTCAGAATCTATCAAAACTTTTCTTCGGCATAGCGATTCTGAGCAACGTCCCTCAGTTTAACGTCATTGGCAACTTGCTGATCTGGACGGCACTGGTGCTTGCGAGTATCTCAGTTGCTATCCGCGTCATACCGGACAAAGCGAAACATCCTATCTGCCTGCTGATCCCTCAGCTTTTAACCTTAAGCAACCTCATCTGCGGTCTGTTGACCATCTGGTACGCAAGTCAGGGCCGGTTGAAAACCGGTGTCCTGCTAAATTTTGCCGCCATGGCCTTTGACTTGATAGACGGGGCAGTGGCCAGACGCCTTGGAGTAACCAGCAAGTTCGGCAAACATTTCGATACCATAGCAGACCTGATTAGCTTCGGGCTGGCCCCGGCCGCTCTGGTAGCTGCTGTATCAGGGTGGGCAATAGAATCCATGATTGGTGGCCTTCTTTATTTTATCGCCATTTGCTTCAGGTTGTATGATTACAGCAAAACAAAAGATATTACGCCGTCCGGTTTTTTCCGCGGCTTGCCGTGTCCGGCCGGTGCCTGGCTGGTATCATCCTCAATCCTTTGTGTTTCACCATCAGTTGGTATCATTATCGAAATAACCGCAGCCATTCTGATGTGCTCGTTCAATATCTACTGGCAGCATTTTAACCGTATCCTTCCAACAATGCGAATAACCGAAATGCTTAGCAGTCTGTCTCTGGGGCTTATCCCCACAGTTCTCATTAATCCCATCGGCTTTTTGATCGGTCCCATTTTCATCTATATCATCTCGCCTTTCTGGAGAAAGCCGAGAATTCAGACAGCTTGAATAACTGATGTAAAAGGCACAAGGTCAGTATA
>CAYMVZ010000079.1:0-12391 GCA_964394335.1 uncultured Nitrospinota bacterium
TTTTATCACAATACTAATTTTAAGGGTGGATCAGTTTTTCGGGGTAGGGTCAAGAGTCGTTCTTTATCTTTTACAAATAGACAACAATTTCCCTTGTCTTACAAGAATGTTCGCACAAATGTGTAGTTCTTTCTTGACAAAAATACACAAATATGTGAATACTAATTAGTAGAATGGTATGGATTGTAAAATATAAAAATAAAAGAAAAATTGATAATGTTGTTTCCAAATTAAGGCCGTCCACCCAGACATCTCTTTATAATGCTATTGAGGATCTAAAAAGTGAAGGGCCTAATCCTAATTTTTGGGAAACAACAGAACTTAAAGGAAAATTAAAAGGTATATACCGACTCAAAATTGATTATCGACATAGGATGTTTTACGAAGTATCAAAAAATATATTAACAATTACTATAGTAGAGGTATCGACAAGAGAAAAAGCATATAAATAACAGGAGGGCATATGAGTAATTATAGTGTCAATAGCAAACCTTTAACAAAATCTAATATGATTGTTCCGGTAAATAGGGGTAAGATCTTAGTTCAAGCCACTTTTCCTCTAAGAAATGACAAAAAAAAACAGCTAAAAAGCGCTATTCAAGGCGCTATGGAAGATTCTTATCCGATTGAAGAGTTACAGGAGAAAATGAAAAAAAATAATCCTATTTTGGGTACACCTGTAGGAATGTTGCTTGGTTACCTTCATGCAAAAGGATGGACACAAAAAAAATTAAGCGAAAAGGCCGGGCTTACTCCGAGCATTATTAGTGATATTGTAAATGGGAGGCGTCATATAGGGACAGTTACTGCCAAAAAGCTTGGTAAGGCTTTGAACGTGGATTATAAAAAGTTTTTATAACAAAATGAAATGAAAAGGGATCAATGTGCATGACTGCATGTGTTTTTTTGAAGCAGCAGTTAGTTATCAGCCATCAGTATTCACAAAGATGTCGACAATTAACAAAGAAGAAATAAAGAAGATAATTTCATCAGTTTTTTTATATTGAAGCTCCCTGCAGATTGTCGCAGGGAATCTATTCGCTACACACTTTCAGGATAGTTGGCATGAAACTTCCCCCCTTGATGTCTCTTATAAAAAAGACTTTTTACTCAGGGATTTTAATCCTTTTTGGAATCATTATTCAGAATAGGTTTGATGTATTACAGGGAATTATAGATTTGGAAAACAGATATTTTCATGAAGAGGAATATGATTTTGTGATGAAAGTACTGCCATTTGGTTCATCCAAAAACATTATGGGAGTAAGAGGTCAGGTTTTATATTCGTATGAGAATTATAAGGCTGAACTTCTGATACCGAAGGACTATCGCGTGAATAACAAAACTCCTCAAAAAGGAGTTTTAGAAAGAGAAGGATATTATACTTATTTTCTGAGGAGTTTCGTAAAAAAATATCGCGATCTTTGTAGTTATGATGGATTGGTGATAACTCCTGAATCTCCTGATATATCAAAGCAACCTGTAATTGTTGCTGTATTGTTAGGCAACGATATTAGATATATGTCCGAGATTTATTCTATTGAGACAAAAAACAAAAAAGTTGTTTTAACGAAATTGGACGACGGCAAGGGGAAAAAACAAAAAAAGAATAGATGTATAGAAAGAGAATTTTAATGAAAAAGCTATTTTCCCGCGAGCTTTGCGTCATTTGCGCCCGAAGGAAGTGCCCTTGGGGTGCGGTAAACCAAACCTTTCAAAAATAAGCTTTAGCTGTTAGAATAAAAACATCGGAACTTTTAATCTTTTAAACAAAATTTAGAAATATCTAAATCAGGAGTCGCAATAATGTCGTGGAAAAAAATACTTGTCAGCCTGCTTGCAACGTTTTTTGTTTTAGGTTGTCTAATATTTATACTGCAAATAAATAAAATACCGGCTGATAGCGTATCAGCATCAGAAAATCCGGTATTACAGTCACATGCAAATAGAATATCAATGGAAAATAAACAAGAAACTGCAAAAAGTGAAAAACACTACAACCGTTTGATTAACGAAAAAAGTCCTTATCTGCTTAAGCATGCTGAAAACCCGGTGGACTGGTATCCCTGGGGTGATGAGGCGTTTAAAAAAGCGCGCGAAGAAGATAAGCCAGTATTCTTATCTATCGGATATTCAACCTGCCACTGGTGCAATGTGATGGAGCGGGAATCATACAACGATCTCGAGGTGGGCAGATTAATGGACGATTCTTTTGTTTCCATCAAGGTAGACCGCGAAGAAAGACCGGATATCGATAATATTTACATTGCTGTCTGCCAAATGATGTCGAGAAACGGGTGTGGGTGGCCGCTAAACATCATTTTGACGCCAAACAAAAAGCCTTTTTACGCCGCTACCTATATTCCCAAAAATAGCCGTTTTGGAAGATTGGGCCTAATGGAACTTATTCCCCGAGTAAATGAAGCCTGGCAAAATAGGCGGAAAGAAATTTTATCTACTGCAAACATGGTTACAAATGCTCTTGAAAATTACTCTATCAACACTCCCGGAGAAGAACCTAAGGAAGAGGTGCTTAAAACTGCTTTTGAACAGCTTAGCAGCGGATTCGACGCTGAGTATGGGGGTTTTGGCCCGGCCCCTAAATTCCCTTCTCCCCATACGCTTTTATTTCTTCTTCGCTACTGGAGCCGTACCGGAGACAGCAAATCGCTCCTGATGGTTGAGAAAACCCTCTATGAAATGAGCCGCGGCGGTATATATGATCACGTTGGTTTCGGCTTTCACCGCTATTCCACCGACCAGGAGTGGCATGTCCCCCATTTTGAAAAGATGTTGTACGACCAGGCGCTACTCGCAATGGCTTATACAGAAGCTTACCAGATTTCAGGCAAGGAAGAATACGCAAAGACCGCAAAGAGTATCTTTACGTATGTGCAACGCGATATGACTTCTCCCGAAGGGGTGTTCTACTCTGCTGAAGACGCGGACAGCGAAGGTGAAGAAGGCAAATTTTATTTCTGGACTAAAGATGAAATTGAAAACGCGCTCAATGAAGAAGAGGCAGAGCTGATCATAAAGGTTTTTAACATCAAAAAGGAAGGTAACTATATTGACCAACTAAAAAGTAGCAAAACAGGTGACAATATATTCCACCTCAAGGATTCATTAGAAAAAATTGGTGTGGAAAAAGGCGTTTCTTTAAAAAAAATTGAACTTCAAGTAGAAATGGCACGTCAAAAACTTTTTACCATCCGCGAAAAACGCGTTCATCCATACAAAGATGACAAAATCTTGACTGATTGGAATGGACTTATGATAGCCGCGTTAGCAAAAGGTGGACAGGCCTTTGACGAGCCGGCCTATACCAAAGCCGCTAAGCAGGCGGCAGATTTTATCTTGAAGAATATGCGCACTTCGGCCGGACGGCTTCTGCACCGTTACAGAGCCGGCGATGCTGCTATACCAGCCATGGTAGCGGATTACGCTTATTTTACCTGGGGCCTGCTGGAACTTTACGAAGCGACTTTTGAAGTGAAATACATAGACGCGGCAATTGAACTTACTGAAGACCTTCTCAAACACTTCTGGGACAAAAAGAACGGCGGGTTTTTCTTTTCGTCCGATGATAGCGAAAAAATATTAGTTCCATGGAAAGATTTCAGTGACGGCGCCCTGCCTTCCGGCAATTCTGTTTCCATGCTCAACCTGCTCCGTTTAGGACGCATAACAGGTAACGCAATATTTGAAGAAAAAGCGTCGGAAATAGGAAGACTTGTGTCAACTGAGGTAAGCCGTTTTCCTACAGCATATACTCAGCTTTTAATGGCGCTCGATTTCGGATTGGGTCCTTCTTATGAAGTGGTCATTTCAGGCAAAACCAATGCAAAAGATACTAAAGAAATGTTAAAAGCTATTAGATCGCGCTTTATTCCCAATAAAGTGGTCATCCTACGAGCAGCGGAGCAGGAACCGCCTGAAATTGTGCGGATTGCAAAATTTGCCGAAAACCAAACGAGCATTGACGGTAAGTCTACCGCGTATGTTTGCCTTAATTACAACTGTAAACTCCCCACCACTGATATTAACGAAATGCTCGGGTTCTTGAAAATAATGAAAGTATCCTAAAGTCCAATTGATTCTTTTTTTTAATATAGGATATTTTCATCTTCCCGGTGTCCTTCTCATACTCTACATAACAAGTTTGTAACAGTTCGTTTTTTTTACAAAGTTTTACATCTAACTGATTGAAGTATTTACCACCGCTGAGTTCGCGGAGAACGCTGAGAAAAATCGTTATTTTAATTCTCTCTGCGATCTTGGCGCCCTCTGCGGCAAAGCTTAGCTTAATAAATTCATTTTTGGTTGCGGCTCTGCTGGACTGTGTATTCTGTGATAAAATGAATTCCGAATGAAAATTAATAAAGAAAATTTCAGCGGTTGTTTAATCGGCCAATGCCTGGGTGATGCTCTTGGTTTCCCTGTAGAGGGGCATCCCCCTAACATTTGTCAACAATATGTAACCGGGATTTTGAAAAAAGGTCTTGCCAGAGAAAAAGGCCGTAGCCCTTTCCCGTTTGGCCAGTATACAGATGATTCCCAATTAGCCAGAGAACTCTTACAAAGTTATGTTTCATGCAAAAAGTTTGATCCTGCAGACTATGCTGCCCGCATTGCCGCTATTTTTTCAGAAAACCGTATTGTTGGACGCGGCAGGGCAACAGAAGAAGCAGCAATGCGTTTAATGCAGGGTACCTCCTGGGAAGAGTCAGGGACCCCTTCTCCATCTGCGGGCAATGGCAGCGCTATGCGAGCGGGCCCTGTAGGGCTGTTGTTTTTTGACGATCCGCAACAGCTTATTCGGGCAGCCTGCGACCAGGGGAGAATTACACATATGGATAAAAGATGCTCGGCAGGTGCTGTGGCTATTGCAGGAGCCGTTGCTTTATCACTAAAAGAAAAGCAGATAAATACACCCCGGTTCCTTTCTCAATTATACCAATTGGTGCAAACTGAAAATGATTCTGTTGCGTTTGCCATCAAACAGTTGACAGAATGGGTTTCATTGCCACCTGAAAAAGCAGTAACTTTCATTTCAAGAGTTGGTCTTTCTCCTGATTTTTCAGACGGCTGGCAGGGAATATCTCCATTTGTTACCGGCAGTGTGTTGTGGAGTTTATATTCATTTTTAAAAACACCGGATGATTACTGGGAAACTATTTGTACTGCAATTGCTGTGGGAGGAGATGTAGATACCACTGCAGCAATGGCTGGAGCAATCAGTGGCGCCTACCTTGGGCTTAGTGCAATTCCATCTCACTTGGCGCAATGCCTTTCCGACCAGGGAAGCTGGAATTATAATGAACTGATTAAACTGTCCCGAAATGTTTTTGAGCTGAAAGTGCAACAGAACAGTTTAAATTGAAAACACAAGGCATATTTGCTATTCTCGACAATTAAGTAATTACTCCAAAATATGATCTCCAAGGTCAGAAAAGCATGAAAATTACCAATCTTTCTTCTTATCAGTCCAGACTAATTTTTATTATTTTTATTCTTTGTCTTTTCTTCCCTTACGAGGTGCATTCTTTTTCTTTAAAGGGTGTCAAAGTAAAGAGTTCTTTTGGTGATAAGTTTTATGCAGAAGTTATCGTCAACAATGACTCGAAAAAAGGGTTGAAGGTTTCTATAGGAAGCCCTCAGGATTACGCTTTGCTGAGGGTCAATCGTTCAAAAGTAGTGGATGAGTTACGTATTCAATATCCAATCGAGTTTGTATCGAGTAATCAGCAATTAATCAGGATAGTCTCTGATAAACCTCTCTTTTACCCTTCATTTGATCTTATTGTTAAAGCGTCATTAGAAGGCGGAATCATATTGGAGAAATATTCTCTGGCTGTAGACTTCAAAAAGAACATGTCTATAGCATTATCGCCGCCTTCGGTAAAAGAAAAAACTGTACCCCGGAAAACCGCTAAGACGCCGACACTAATGCAGGAAAAGAAAAAAACAGAACCTCCTCCTTCTCCAAAAGTTGAAAAACCTAAAAAACCAAAAGTAATGGTGAAAAGAAAAGTAAAAGAGCCGATAGCAGCGGAAAAGGCTGGTGTTTCTACGGAGAGGAAAACTGAAGAAAAAGTCTTAAAAAGGAAGCCGGCTAAACTAAAGAAAACGGCAATAGTTGCCAAAGTTAAAGTTAAAAAAACGGGTGAAGTTCCAAAAATAACTGAAAAAAAGCTCGACTCAACTAATAAAAAAACTTCCACAGAAAGTTTATTTACTTACACCGTCGCCTCTGGTGATACGCTGTCCGGTATTTTGAAAAAGGTAAAGCCACAAAAAGGTAATTTGTTTTATAAGACGTTGGTAACCCTGTGGAAGTTAAATGAAAATAAATTTATGCACGGTAATATGAATGGATTGAAAATTGGCACACGTTTATCTTTTGATAATTTGGATGAAGAAGTAGGTAAAATCAGCACGAAACAAGCTTTTCAAATCCTTGGCGAACAATGGGCAGAGTGGAAAGATATTCGAGCCGGAACCCGTAAGAAAAAGAAAGTGGAAAAAAAATTAATACTACGCGCGGCGCCTCTACCCGGAGAAAATGTATTAGTGACAAACGATATTTTAGTGATCTTATCCGGCTGGAAGCAGAGTTGGGAAAACAAGGATATGGAAAAACATTTTTCATATTATTCAGATGATTTTTCATCCGAAAATTATCTTAAAAAAAATATTGACCGGGAAGGATGGAAACAATATAAATCCGGTATTGTAGAAAAAAACGAAAATATAAAAGTAAATATTAAAAGCTTACATATTCGGAAAGAAGGAAACCAGGTCATCGCGTCATTTCTGCAAAAATTTTCATCAGAAAATTTATTAAGCTTCGGAACTAAAAATATTACTTTTGCGGAAGAAGGTGAGCAATGGAAAATTAAAAAAGAGTTATTTCAAAAGCAGAAAACCGAAATACTCAGCAGCAAATTTTCTTTTGTAGTTCAAACGTCCTCTTACAAAAAATGGGCATTAGCTATGAAAAAAGCGAATAGTCTACGCAAAACCGGCTTTGCGGCATACATTGTTAAATCTTCCGGAGATAGTGAAGTTTTACGGTTTCGGGTCGTAATAGGTAGATTTAGAGCGAGGACAGATGCATACCATTTTGCACAAAGGTTGGTCCAGAGTAAATATACCGGGCATGCCACTGTTCAAAAATTACCATATGCGATTTCTCTTGGTTCTTTAAAAAACGAGGCAGAAGCCTACGAGACAATACAAAGTTTTCGTAAAAAAAGATATTCTCCATACTTGTTTTCTATAGGGGATGAAAAAGAAGTTATTCACCATGTATTAGTGGGTGGGTATAAAAACCAAAAACGAGTAAATAAGGTTTCCGGGGATTTATCGGAACAAGGGATTCCCCATATGATTATCCAACCTTGAAACCTGCTGATATGATATTTTGTGTCATAATTAAAAAATTTTTCAATAGAAATTATGAAGATAATCGTTTGCGTTAAACAAGTTCCTGATACAGCTACAAAAATTATTATCAAAGAAGGCTCCAGAGAAATTACAACCGATCAGGTTCAGTTTGTTTTAAACCCCTATGATGAATATGCTTTGGAAGAAGCCCTCCGTATAAAAGAGAAAAAAGAGGGAACAGAAGTGGCTGTAATTACTATAGGCCCGGACAGGGCGCAAGAAGCGATAAAGACAGCTCTGGCTATGGGCGCTGACCGCGCGCATTATATTCAAGATGACGCGTTTAATGGATCGGATAGTTTTGCTATCGCTTCCATTTTAGCCAAAGTAATTGCAGACATAAAATATGATTTAATTCTTTGCGGAAAGCAGGCGGTGGATGATGATGCTTTTTTTGTCGGGCAGTCCCTGGCGGAAACGCTGGGTATTCCACATGTGTCCGTTATTACTCAGTTGAATTTTTCCGAAGACTATCATACTGCTACTGTGAAGCGACAGATGGAAGGAGGCAGCGAAATTATTGAAGTTTCAATGCCGGCGTTATTTTCATGTCAAAAAGATTTGAATACTCCCCGTTTGCCTTCTATGAAAGGAATAATGTCAGTAAAGAAAAAAGAGATAATCAAACTTGACCTGGCCGGGGTTGGTCTGGAAAAAAAACAAGTGGGAGAAGAAGGCTCCCTTGTAAAAACATTGTCCCTTGCTCTTCCAGCTGAAAGAAGCGGAGGAAAAATTCTTGAAGGGACTCAGGAGGAAACCGCAAAAGAGTTAGTTCAGCTTCTCCGTGAAGAAGCTAAAGTTGTTTGAATAATTTTATTTGCACTGCAAATCTATAAAATTGTGTTTTTTTAGGCGGTGTTTAGTTCTGATTTTTTTAGGCACTGTTTAGTTATTTCTTTTTACAGCGCCTTATGCAAAGCACAGCGCCTTATGCAAGGCTTAGCACAAATTTTTGCACACCTCTCTTCTTAGAGAGGAATTCTCTCCCCAAATTCCTCCTTAAAAAAGGGGGATAAAGGGGGTTGTGGTTGAGACCCCCTGGCCGCTCTGCGGTAAAATAAACTTTTATGGAGACTTTTAAAATGAACGAAGATGCAAAATTGGAGGAAAATGAAAAAGCACAATCCAGTGCTTTTCAGCCAATCCGAAATTTTTGGGAAAAGTATAAAGGGGAAATAGGTCTTGCAGTCATGATTATCTATTTGTTCTTATTAGGATTGGGAACTATCGGAGAAATTTGGGAAGTCGAATGGATTCTTGATTTACCTATTTTCAGATCTGTTGGTAAGTGGGAAAGATAGTTATGGCTGGTGAAATCTGGGTTCTTGCCGAGCATAAAGAAGAGAAGCTGAAAAGGGTTAGTTTTGAGTCTCTCGGACAGGGTTTAATCCTTGCGGAAAAATTAAATACCGACTGCGTTGTTCTTTTGTTGGGACATGAAGTGGAAAACCTCGCCACAGAACTCTTCCACTACGGAGCAAAGAAAGTTTACCTCCTCGAAAACCCTCATTTAAAAAATTATACCTCCGACGGATATACTGCTGTATTAACAAAGCTGATCAGTGAGAGAAAACCAGAGACACTTTTGATGGGAGCCACCATTCAGGGTAAAGACCTGGCCCCAAAGTTATCCACTCGCTTAAACGCGCCTCTTTTCGTTGATTGCATTGAGCTTTCATTAAACGATAAAGGAAAATTAGAAGCCATTCGTCCTGTCTATGCGGGTAAGGCATTAATGAAAGTTGCGGGAAATGATACATTGCCGCAATTTATTTCAATTAGACCCGGCTTAATGACACCACCGGAAAAAGATGAATCACTGACCGGCAATATTGAAAAGATACCTGCTGAATTAGATTCTCAAGATGTCAGGACAAAAGTAAAAGAGTTTGTCCTGGATGCCGGTGTAAAACTGGATTTAACCGAAGCAAGGATTATTGTTTCCGGTGGTCGCGGTATGAAAGGACCGGAGAATTTTAAAATACTGGAGGAATTGGCAGATGTCCTTGGATCCGCTGTCGGGGCGTCCAGGGCTGCCGTCGATGCCGGGTGGCGTGATCACTCCGCCCAGGTGGGCCAGACAGGTAAAACAGTAACTCCGGAACTTTATATTGCCTGTGGTATTTCAGGCGCTGTCCAGCACCTTGCCGGTATGTCCACTTCTAAATATATTGTTGCAGTTAATAAAGACCCTGACGCCAATATATTTAAAATATCCGATTATGGAATTGTAGGTGATCTATTTAAAGTTGTCCCTTTGTTAACTAAAGAATTCAAAAATTTATTAAATGCATAAGAAATAAAAATACTGACCACTAATTTTACTTCGTAGATTCGCCCAGAGAAGAATATCTGCGAAGACTTGAATTCACTAATTACTCTAATTTTTTTTTTAATTCGTGCTATTCGTGTAATTCGTGGTTTCTGTCTTTTCTGACCCCTGACAACTTATTTTAATTCATGCTTGAAATCAACATTTACTATGAAGATACGGATTGCGGTGGAGTGGTCTATTATGCCAATTATCTTCGTTATTTTGAGAGGGCAAGGACAGAGTTCATAAAGTCAAAGGGAATACCCTTAACCGAATGGCAGAAAAAAGGAATTGTCTTCACGGTTTCTAAGGCAGAGATTAAATATCTATCTCCCGCTCGTTACGGTGAAACATTATTAATTTCAACAGAGCTTTCGGAGATAAAAAAAGCAAGTTTTACTATTCATCATGTAATAACAGACAAAAAAGACGGCAGAACTATTGTGACAGGAAGCACCAGGATGGCTTGTGTTAATAGCAATGGCCGCCCCACCCGATTTCCGGAAGAATTCGTTGGCGTCTTCGAAAAAAGATAACAATTTTTTATGCAAAATCTATTCAACTGGACTTTATTTGAAGAGTTGCCCGTTATTGGAATACTGCGTGGCTATTCTGTGGATCAGGTGAAAAAGATTGTCCAGTATTCAGGAAAAGGTGGACTGAAGAATATAGAGATCACCATGAACAGTAAGAATGCAAGCGATCAAATTTTAGGGGCAAAAGAAGTGGCCCAAGATACAATGAACGTTGGAGCCGGAACGGTATGTACCCTGAAAGATCTCGACTCTGCCCTTTCTGCAGGGGCAACATTTATTGTCACTCCAATTGTTAATCCCGATGTGATACAAGCTTGTAAAAAAGAAAATGTCCCTGTTATTGCGGGCGGGTTTACTCCTACGGAAATATATAATGCCTGGCAACTTGGAGCGGATATGGTAAAGGTTTTTCCCTCTAACCGCTTTGGTCCGGGATATATAATAGATATTAAAGGCCCACTTAACCATATCAAGCTTGTTGCTACTGGCGGGGTAAATTTAGCCAATTTTCAGGAATATATAGATAGTGGAGCTTATGGGTTTGGAGTTGGAAGTCCTCTTTTTCATAAAGAACGGGTTGGAGCAAGAGATTGGGATTGGGTTCAAAAACAGGCTAGACTCTTTGTTGAAATCTATAAAAAACAGTCTTAGGGCTGGGAAAAATAACGTGACATTCTTCTATGTTTAGGGTTATGCTTTAAAGTTTAACTATTAGTGTTATTTTCAGGGGGATTGGAAGATGTTTCGTGAAAAAATTAAAGTTTTGGATTGTACCATTAGAGATGGCGGGCTCATTAATAATTATAATTTCACTGATGAATTTGTCCGTGCTATTTATCGCGCAGCTTGTGACACACATGTAGATATTTTTGAGATGGGAAAAAAACTCTGTGAGAGTCCGGAATATACTCGAGAGAAATTTGGTAAGTGGAACTTTTGCGATGAAGACGACATTAAAGGAGTGGTTGATTCTTATGAGTGCGAAAACCCTCCTCTAATAGCTGTAATGTTTGATGTGGGAAGAGTAGATATTTCTTCACTCCTTCCAGCTGACCAGAGTGTTGTCGGAATGGTCCGTACTGCTTGTTATGTAGTAGATATCGATAAAGGAATCGATCTGGCAAAACGAAGTAAGGACCTTGGTTATGAAACCACCATCAACATAATGGCAGCTTCCGCAGCAATAGAAACAGAGCTGATCGAGGCCCTGCAACAGCTTAATGATACCCCTGAAGTAGATTATCTCTATCTGGTGGACAGTTTTGGTGCATTCTATTCGGAGCAGGTAACCATGTATCTGAAGCTTTATAGAGAGCATGCTCCTAACAGGGAACTTGGATTCCATGCCCATAATAACCAGCAATTGGCTTTTTCAAATACCCAGCAGGCGATTATAGATGGAGTAAATCTTTTGGATGCTACAACAAATGGTATTGGTCGTGGCGCCGGTAACTGTAACCTGGAACTTTTAATAAGTTTTCTGAAAAATCCAAAATTTGATGTTAAACCCTTATATAAAGTAATCCAAGAGCATATGGTGCCTTTACGTAAGGAGATTGAGTGGGGCTATAATGACATCTATGGAATCAGTGGTCATTTGAATCAGCATCCGCGAGCAGCAATGAAGCATAGGGCAAATAAAGAAATAAGAGATAACTGTTTCGATTTTTATAATGAAATGATTTCTGATGTAATTTAGCTTTGAATCAATCAAAGTTTTGTTACAATTTGCATTTCTCTTATTTTCAATATCACCCAAACTGTTCAGTAATGAATAGAGGTAGCGGTAGTGAAGTAGTTTTCCCAACAAAAAAAGTAGACGGGTCAATGGGAGGGGCCGATCTTCAAGTGTAAATTAACGACAAACCTGTTTTGTAGCACGAAGCCTTTTAAGGGGTAAAAAGTTTGCTGATAATTTTTTCAATCTCTTCGTTATTCCATTCCCCCAGCATTTCATCAATACGCTTTTCATCAATAAATATTTCCACCCCGTGAGCCGCTGAGATCGGTTTCTTTTTTGCAATAAGTTCCATGGTCTCTTCGTCATTTTGAATCTGCTGTATAGTAAGAAATCCTGCTTTTAGAAAATGCT
>CAYMVZ010000080.1:0-12348 GCA_964394335.1 uncultured Nitrospinota bacterium
TTTTAAAAGGCCGATTGCCCTGGTATTAGGCGGGGAAGGAAAAGGATTTCGCCCTCTAATAGAAAAAAACTGTGATGAGGTTATTTCTATTCCCCAGTCAGGTCATATAAACTCCTTAAATGTCTCCTGCGCAGCCGCTGTTTTATTTTATGAGATTCAAAAGCAAAAAACAGGTTAGCCTTTTTTTACCACATAGCTCACTAAAGGCACGATGGAAAAATTTCTCCTCAATATTCGTGTGATTAGTGATTATTTATTTCTTTGATTATCGGCAAAGCCCCGCTGAGCGTGGCAAAGCTGAGCTTAGCTCTGCCTTCCATGGCCTCAACTCTTCCGGCGTCCTTACTTCAGAATCAGCCCAATTAACTCCGCAGATTCGCCCAAAGGAGAGTAGCTGCGAAGACTTGAATTCGGTTTTCCTTACCGAATTGTGGTTGCGAGCAGAGGCCACACTATGATATATTCCGTTTTAATATGAGCAATGAATTTAATAACAACATCCGAAAAGCAATTGATTATCTTAACGAAGCCGTTTCTATATGCAAGAAAGGGCTCGAAGACGCCAATGATGATAGCTGTCGGGCAATGTATACGATGATGATGCAGGATTATAGAAAACATTTGAGAATACTTGATAAAGAAATTGAAAAACACAAAGAAAAAAATAAATGGGATTGAAGGCGGTTGTATTACTCAGCGGAGGCATTGATTCAGCCACCACTCTCGCTATATCAAAAAATGAGGGGTATATCACCTACGCGATCTCTTTTGATTACGGTCAACGACATTCCATCGAGCTTGAAAAAGCCGCAAAAACAGCAGAACTACTTAAAGCAGAAAAACATGTAGTAATGGACATTGATCTAAGAAAGTTTGGCGGTTCTGCACTTACCGACTCCATCCCAGTGCCAAAAAATCGTAATGAAAAGGATATCTCTCATGACATTCCCCCTACTTACGTACCGGCAAGAAATACTATTTTTTTATCTTTAGCTCTCGGATGGGCAGAAAGCATTGAAGCGGAAGATATTTTTATTGGAGTTAATGCCATTGATTACAGCGGTTATCCTGACTGTCGTCCTGAATATATAGAGGCCTTTCAAAAAATGGCTTCGTTAGCTACGAAAGCCGGTGTGGAAGGAAAATCAAAAATTAAAATTCATACCCCTTTAATCAATATGGGCAAGGCTGAAATTATAAAAAAAGGAGCATCTCTTGGTGTTGATTTTAGCTTAACTCATTCTTGTTATGATCCCCTTTCATCCGGAAACCCTTGCGGAAGATGTGATTCCTGCCTCCTCAGGTTAAAAGGCTTTCGTGATGCCAGCCTCAAAGACCCCTTAGAATATTAGAAATAAGAACCTTGCTTGAACCACGAAGCACACTTTGGAGGCGCCTGCCTCTACACAACAGGTTGAACTATCTAAAATTGTTCCAAAGGGTAAATAGAAAGAATACTGGCGCACCTATTGCGGCGAGTATAAGAAACCAGTGGAGTTTTCCAAATATTGCGAGAATAACAACAAGATAAATAAAATCGCGTCGGGACAAAAAATCTGCGATCTTAACCCACCTGTCCTTTTTTTGCTTCCTGCTTGTGGAAGTGTAGACCGGCCCATCATCTTTTCCTGTCCTCATTGTCATGGCATATACCAGACCGGCAGTTAATAGCGACCCGGCTATAGCAAAGCCACTGCACCATAACGCAATCATTGAGCCGGTTGCCTTTCCCCACGCAATACCAATACCCAAGAAGACAGCGGTATGAACGATGTTATCACCCCAATAATCCAATAAACCTCCCCAGCGACTTTCCATATATTTCAAACGGGCAAGCTCACCGTCGCATCCATCTGTAATTGAATGCAAAAGAAAAAGTAACGCGCCAAAAACCTGTAGTGAGATAATTGGAAAAGAAATAAGGAGCGCCCCTGCCAGACCAATCCCTATGCTAATCAGGCTCATCCGGTTTGGAGTAAAGGAAGTATTGACCAATTTGCCCGTTATTGCTAATGAAATTTTCCGGTTAACATGTCGAGCCATGAAGCCATCTGTTTCCTTTATCAGACCGTGGTACAAGCTCTTTTCTACAAGGGCAATATCCCCATGATCCACTATCGTATGAAATTTCCTGTTATCCAAATCAAAAGTAACAAAAGGATACGCTTTGCTTAAAGTTTTATGTAAAGAATCAGCATTAGACCGGGTTCTTAGCATTTGGGATAACTTAGAGATATTCGATACGCTGATGACTATTACAGGTGAGTTTTCTCCCGTCAAATACAAAGTGTCTTTTTTATCCGGTAGAGGCAGATTTTCAAAAAAGTCATTTGTTGGGAAAATATCTGGTTTGAGAAAAACAAAAATTGAATCAGAGCCTGCTGAGGCTTTTTCTAAAGATGGGAAAACCTGGCCAGGCGCATTAACTAATGATTTTTTTAAACCATCAGAATTACCATCATATAAAACTATTGCGTCCTTATACCCGACTTTTTTTGAAATCCAGCATAACCGCTCAATAAATGTACGTCCAGCAATTGAGCTAAAATAGAGGTATTCCACGGAAACAGGATCTGAGAGAGGAATAACAAGAACTTTGTTCATAATTATTTATTATTCATTAATCCACTCAGCGCTCTTTGCACTACAAGCTTTTAAAATTGTGTTTTTTAGCAAAGTTTTTTAACACACCCCGTCCCGGAGGGACACCCCTCTTGATAGAGGGGAATACTCACCCCAAATTCCCCCTTAATAAAGGGGACCAGGGGGTTGTAATTCATCTTTGCTTGTGGCCCTGCCGCTCAGTACTCTTTGCGGCCTCTGCGATAAGATGTTTTTAGTCGCATTAATACTTCACTGCGTTATCTGTTGTTTAATCGGTTCTGTGGTTTTATAAAACGCGCAGACTCCCAGTCCCATAAATGTCCAAACAAGTTCCCTCATGCGCCTTAAAAGTCCTATGGTAAGACCGGTTTCCGCCAGCATCCCCAGCATTTTAAAAATAAAAACCTTTCCCGCTTCCTGGGTTCCAACCCCCGCGGGCATAAAGAGGAAGCAGGTGTTAATCACCAGGGATAAAGCTTCAATGGCTAACGCTGTCATCAGGCTAACCGGTATTCCGAGAAACTTTAAGAAGAAGTAGATTTCAATCGCGCCGATTGCCCAACCAACGATGCTGACAGACACTGAAAAGTAAAAACGACTGGACTCTGTTTTGTAAAAATTAATTAAGTGCTCGTCTAATTTAAGTAGATGGTGCCCTTTTTCCCGCATAAAATTTGTTTTCTTTTTGTTTACCCACTCCGGGAGTTTAATAAAATCTGCCCATGAAATAAGGTTGGCAAATATCCCTTTTTTCTGGAGATAAAGAAAAATTAAAATGCCGACAGATAGCAAAGCTAAAGCAACTCCAAGCGAGGTCTCTACAAACACGGGCATCTGATAGAAATAAAGAAAAACAAGAAGGCTGATAACTACAAACACAACCATGCTGATAGCTCGCGTTGTTTTTGAAATGATTACGGAAGCAGTGGAAGAATGCATGCCTGCATGGTGTCTTAAATAAAATGCCTTTAAAGGTTCGCCTGCTATCACCGTCCCGGGTAAAATATAACTTACAGAATCCCCCGCGATGCTGGCAAAAAATATTTTGATAAAACTTGGAATACTGCCATTGAGAGAATACTGCCAAGCCAGGGCAAAAAGAATATACTGGATGAAAATGGGGAAAAACATTAAAAACAGAAACGCCCAGCCCATTGATATTATTTGACTTGTTATTGCCGTCAATCCGATCTTTTTTATTAAAAAATATAGCATGAAAAGACCGAGAGATAGGAGGACAATTTTAATTTTACTCATAAGAACCCGATAGAATTTAACTTTAACTCAAGTTATACATGAACTATGTAGTAATGCTTCGACAGTACCTGCCCTGAATTAATCGAAGGGTTCAGCATGACATATTGTAATATCACCATGAGAACACAACCTGCCACCTTGAGCTTGCCGAAGGGTCTCTGTTACAAAAATATTTTTACCAGCTAAAAACAAATAAAATTTTACGCATAACATGGGTTAAACAAAAATAATGGAATATTATATACTTCCTTGCGGAATATGTAAAAAAATAATGGTTTTTAACAGGTTTACTATCAAGTCAACAAATTATATACTATAATTTAGGTTTTATTATTTAATTGTAGGAGTAACGGATGAAAGATAAAGAAGAAATTCAGAGAGAGTTAGAAAGAGCCATTAAAAAACTCGAAAAACTCCGGGGGTTTCTTTGACCTGGACACAAAAAATAGAGAAATAGAAAAACTTGAACATGAAATGGCTTCACCGGATTTCTGGGATGACAGCTCGAAAGCCCAGGAAATATTGAAGAAAAGAAAAAACCTTGCTTATTATCCCGAAACTTGGAGTAAAATTAATAAGCAATCTGTCGAGACTAAAGAACTACTGGAAATGCTGGATGAAGGCGATAAGTCTTCTTTGGAAGAATTAAAAAGCGACTTAAAAAATATTTTAGACGACGTCAGCCAGTTCGAAATAAAGACCATGCTTTCAGAGGAGCATGACGCTGGCAACGCGTTCCTAACCATACATCCCGGCGCTGGCGGCACGGAATCTCAGGACTGGACGGAAATGCTGCTGAGGATGTATTTAAGGTGGTGTGAAAGAAAAGGTTTTAAAAGTTCAATTATTGATTTTCAGCCGGGTGAAGAAGCTGGCGTCAAAAGTGTAACTGTTGAAATAAAGGGTGATTTTGTATATGGGTATCTGAAAGCAGAAAGAGGGGTACACCGGTTAGTTCGAATTTCTCCCTTTGACTCTAATAAAAGACGCCATACTTCCTTTGCATCGGTTTATACTTTCCCTGAGATTGAAGACAACATTAATGTAGAAATAGATGAAAAAGAATTGAAGGTCGACACCTATCGGGCAAGTGGAGCCGGCGGACAGCATGTTAATAAAACAGATTCCGCCATTCGTATTACTCATATCCCAACGGGGATTGTTGTAAGCTGTCAAAATGAGCGATCTCAACATAAAAATAAAAGCTCGGCTATGAAAGTTTTGAAATCCAGGCTATATGAGGTTGAAAAGGAAAAACAGAAAGAAAAATTGAGCGCCATTGAAAGTGAAAAAAAAGAGATTGCCTGGGGAAGCCAGATCAGATCATACGTCCTGCACCCCTACCGTATGGTAAAGGATATGAGGACAAAAATAGAATCGGGGAAAGTGGACGCGATCCTTGACGGTGACATAGACACATTCATTGAAACCTATCTTATGCATAGTATAGAAACTCAAGGAGTGAACTAAATGCAAAGAATAATGCTTCGCGCGAAAATTCACAGGGCTATTGTGACCGATGCTGATGTTAACTACGAAGGAAGCATCGCGATAGACGAAAAGCTGATGGAACTAACCGGTATACTGGAATTTGAGCAGGTACAAATCTATGACATTGACAACGGCAACCGGTTTGTGACCTATGCCATTAAAGCCCCTGCCAGAAGCGGCACGATTTCCGTAAACGGAGCAGCGGCACGTAAAGTCGGCATCGGAGATCGGATTATCATAGCCTCATACGCTGTCATGGAAGAACAGAAAGCTAAAATTATCGAACCGAAAATCATCTACGTAAAAACAGATAACAAAACTTTTTCCACAAACATTAAAGCGGATCTCAATTGAAAACTTTAATGTGATGGTTCCCTCCCGGAAGTTATTTCTTCGCCATAAATTATGAAGTGCCCGTCAAAAAAATCATGGTAAAAAAAATCATCCATATTGATATGGACTGTTTTTACGCTGCCGTTGAGATGAGGGATGATAAATCGCTCCGTAACCGCCCTCTGGCAGTAGGCGGCGATCCTTCTTCAAGGGGCGTGATTTCCGCCGCGAATTACGAAGCCCGTAAATTCGGAGTCCACTCCGCTATATCGTCGGCACGAGCCAAAAAGCTCTGCCCAAACCTTATTATTGTCCATCCGAATATGAAAAAATACGCTGAAGAATCAAGAAAAATCCGGGCTGTTTTTCTCCAGTTCACAAACATGGTGGAACCCCTTTCTCTTGATGAAGCCTATCTTGATGTCACAGGTTCAAATCATTTAAAAGGGAGCGCAACCCTCATCGCCTCAGAGATTCGCAAACTTATTTTAAAAGAAACCGGGCTTACCGCTTCAGCAGGGATAGCTCCAAATAAGTTTCTTGCTAAGGTAGCAAGCGATTGGAAAAAACCGAACGGGCAGTTCGTCATCACACCGGATAAAGTCGATAATTTTATCAAAAAACTTCCGGTTGAAAAGATATTGGGAGTAGGGAAAGTAACGGCGGAAAAAATGGCAATAATCGGTTTAAAAAGATGCGGAGACCTGCAGAAGCTCTCAATAAACGATTTATGTTCCCATTTCGGAAGTTTTGGGATTCATCTGTACGATATTTGCAGGGGCAAAGATGATCGACCTGTGGTTACGTCAAGAGAGAGGAAATCTTTAAGCATAGAAGAAACCTTTTCCCATGACCTCCGGAATTACGAAGAATGCAAAGAACAACTCCCCATGTTATATAAAAGGTTTCTAAAACGGTTTGAAAGAAAAGATCTAAAGGAGCAGGAGATTAAAACACTTTTTGTAAAAGTGAAGTTCTCCGATTTCAAATCGACTACGGTTGAGCATGGATTTAACGAACTGAACCAGGATAGTTTCGAACTGTTATTGGAAGAGGGCGTGAATAGAAAAAACCTCCCTGTTCGACTGCTCGGCCTCGGCGCCCGGTTGAAATCAAAAGACAAAAAAGAAAACTCACAACAGCTTTCTCTGGAACTTTCATAAAACCTTTTTTTGGACACAGGTTTATTCCGTATAATAGTTACATCTTCCTGCGTCTCCCCTTGATAGGGAGGATTTAATCAGTGGAAATCAGTGTCAATTTAATTTATTCTAAGTTAAGTGAAAATACTTTATCAAATAACTAACAACTAAAAACCAACAACTAAATAACTATGGATTTCGATCACTTGGAAGAAACAAAGCTCCTCATTGATACAGTAAAAAAGTTTGCCGAAAAAGAGATCAAACCGATTGCAGGTGAGATTGATGCTAAAGCAGATATTCCCCAAGATATTCTTCAAAAAACGTCCGAAATGGGGTTATTCGGAATGCCGTTTCCTGAAGAGTTTGGCGGATCAGGACTTGATTATCTAAATTTCATTGCTGCTATTGAAGAAATTGCCGTTGCAGACGCGTCGGTCGCCCTGACCATTCTCGCCCATACCCTTTGCACAAACCATATCTTTCTTTTCGGAAATAACGAACAGAAAAATAAATTTTTACCTCCTCTAATAAAAGGGGAAGAAATGGGGGCCTGGGCACTTACGGAACCTTCCTCCGGAAGCGACGCGGGTTCCATGAAAACCACAGCAAAGAAATCCGGCAGCGACTGGAATCTTAACGGACAAAAACTGTTTACAACAAACGGTTCCCGCGCGAATACTTTCGTTATTCTGGCAAAAACAGATGAGTCAAAAAGCACGAAAGGAGTGTCCGCCTTTATTGTTGAAAAAGATACCGAAGGACTGAGAATAGGAAAAAAGCTGAACAAATTAGGTTTACGAGGCAGTGACACGGTAGAAGTCTTTATAGATAATCTTAAACTCCCTGAAGAAAATCTTATAGGTGAAGTGAATAAAGGCTTTAACCAGACCATGGAGATTCTTGACGCTGGCAGAATCGGTATTTCGGCTCTGGCCATAGGAATTGCCAGAGCATCTCTGGAAGCAAGCCTGAAGTACGCTAATGAAAGAGAACAGTTCGGGAAGCTGATCAAAGAGTTTCAGGCAATCCAGTGGAAGCTGTCCGATATGGCCGCAAAAATAGAAGCGTCAAGGCTGCTTATGCAAAAGGCCGCTTACCTGAAAACAAAAGGAGAAAAATTTACAAAAGAAGCCTCTATGGCAAAACTTATTTCTTCAGAAACCGCTGTGATGTGCGCAAATAACGCTGTTCAAATACATGGGGGATACGGCTACATAACAGAATACAATGTGGAAAGGTACTTCAGGGACGCAAAGATTTGTGAAATTGGCGAAGGGACATCGGAAATACAGAGAATTATTATTGCAAGAGAATTGTTGAAAGAATAATTTTAACCGCAGAGTTCGCAGAGAACGCTGAGATTAATAAATAGATTCCCGCTTTCGCGGGAATGACAATCAGTACTTTCCTCGATATATGCGTTCTCTGCGCTATATTGCATTATGAATAAAAAAATAAAAAGAAAGAAAAAGTTTACCAACCTTTCTAACCAGAAAATTAAAAGGCTGTATACACCTGCTGAAATAAAAAAAACCAATTACAAAAAAGACATTGGTTTGCCGGGAGAATACCCATTTACACGCGGCATTTACCCTACCATGTACAGGGGAAAGCTCTGGACCATGCGACAGTTCGCGGGTTTAGCCTCTGCTGAGGAGACAAATAAAAGGTTTAAATACCTGCTTAAGCATGGGCAGATGGGTTTGAGTGTCGCCTTTGATCTCCCTACTTTGATGGGATGCGATTCCGATGAACCCTTATCCGCCGGTGAAGTCGGGTGGTGCGGGGTTGCCATCGATACACTGAAAGATATGGAAACCCTCTTTGATGGAATTCCTTTAGGAGAAGTTACCACATCTATGACTATAAACGCTCCGGCAGCAGTTTTATTCGCCATGTACATTGTTACAGCAATGAAGCAGGGTGTAAAACTTAAAAATCTTGGAGGCACAATTCAGAATGATATTTTAAAAGAATTCATCGCCCAGAAAGAGTGGATATATCCACCGGAGCCGCATCTAAAATTTATTACCGATACTATTATTTATTCTTCAAAACATATGCCGAAATGGCACCCCATCAGCATAAGCGGGTACCATATTAGAGAAGCAGGTTCCACGGCTGTTCAGGAACTTGCTTTCACTTTGTACAACGGACTGACTTACGTGGAGGAAGTGGTCAAAGCAGGTCTTAAAATAGATGAATTCGCCCCGCGACTCTCTTTCTTTTTCAATTCCCATAATGATTTCTTTGAGGAGATAGCAAAGTTCAGGGCGGCAAGAAGGATATGGGCAAAAGAAATAAAAAAGAGATACAAGCCTAAAAAACCAGAATCTTATGCGTTACGCTTTCATACTCAGACAGCGGGGTGCAGTCTTGTTTCTCAGCAGCCTTATAATAATATTGTAAGAGTAGCTATTCAGGCTTTGGCAGGGGTGCTTGGCGGTACACAATCGCTCCACACCGATTCAATGGATGAGACCTTTGCTACTCCAACCGAAAAAGCGGTTACCATCGCCTTACGAACCCAACAGATAATAGCTCATGAAAGCGGGGTAGCAAATACAATCGATCCGTTAGGGGGTTCCTATTATGTGGAGTCACTTACAGATCAGATGGAGGGAGAGGCTTATAAATATTTTAAGAAACTGGACAGTATGGGCGGCATGACAGCAGCAATTAAAAAAGGATTCCCTCAAAAAGAAATACATGAAGCTGCTTACGCCTACCAGAAAGAAGTTGATAAAAAGGAACGGATAATTGTAGGCCTTAATGATTTTCTCTCTGATGAGGAATACCCTGTGGAAACTCTAAAAATTGATTCTCTCATTGAAGAACGTCAGATTGAAAGACTGAATCAGGTAAAAAAAGAAAGAGAAAACAGGAAAGTTGAAAAAACATTAGATGATTTGAAAAAAAAGGCGGAGAAGAAAGAAAACATTATGCCTCCTATCATAGAAGCGGTTAAATTATATGCCACGGTCGGTGAGATTTGCGGCGCCCTGAAAGATGTTTACGGTACTTATAAGGAACCCTATTGGCCTAAAAAAGGAAAGTATATCAAAAAGAAAAAAAAGATCCTTATCAGTAAGGTAGGACAGGACGGGCATGACAGGGGAGTAAAAATTCTCGTGAAATTCTTAAAGGATAGCGGTTTTGATGTAGTTTATACTGGACTCCGCAAAGCGCCTGAAGAAATTGTTGAACAGGCAATTGAGGAAGGCGTTGCTGTTATCGGTATAAGTATTTTGTCAGGAGCGCACAAGACATGGTTTCCGAGTGTTATTAAATTGTTAAATGAGAAAAACAGGTCGGATATCAAAGTAATCGGCGGAGGAATCATCCCTGAAAAAGACCTCCCTGAACTAAAGTTGGCAGGAGTGCAAAGGTTTTTTCATCCCGGTACTCCACTTTCGGAGATTAGGGATTATATTTGGAAAATAGTTTAGTAAGTACTCATTTGTTAATCTCCATTAGATATGGGTCATTATTCCTCATTAGTTGTACGTCTCAAAATTCCACTATTCCAATTGGCACGAATTGCCCAAGTTCATGTTTAGGAATTTCAATGTTTTGAGATTCCCGCTAAAACCATTTGGTCGTCAAAATTCCTACACCACAAGCCTCTAAATTTTAAGTAGATAGCTCTGTCTGTTGGAAATTTTGACGCCTTACCTCTAACGGAAACCAAAACCCTCTCCTATAAATAATTTTAACTCCTTGAATTACTTACACTTACTCCATTTTGTTTTTACTTCTTTTTAGTTCTGGCACAGAGCTTGCGATTATACGGCAACACTCAAGAATTATTAACTTTAAATGGAAATCATTACCCTCTGTATAAGACCTAATTGTTTGGCCTGTGATGCTTTTACATTTTGTAAGAAGAAAACAAATTAGAAAGAAATTTTGATAATCCCATTTTATAAAGGAAAAAAAAATGAAAAAAGTCAAAAACATTTTGCAGCATAACGCTAACAATTTTTACTTTTCCGTTTCTATGAACAATGAACTTTACAAAAGAGGGAAGATAGGGTTTAGCAGGTTAATGTGGCAAATCCTGCTTTCTACGTTAGAAAGGCTGAAAATATACCACTGGATGCCGGTACTTATAGCCGTTATTTTTTATATTGAGAGCTTTTGATGAAAATGACTATATATACATATCATCAAGCTGATTTAAAATCACTGATAAGAAGTATAAAAAGGTTTGTATTTGAATGAAGCAATAATCTTTAATTTATTTTTTTGAATTTTTTCCGGAAACGGATTATATGGAGAGGCGGTTTTTACAGCATCCAGCGCGGCATTATCAAGTATTTCGTGCTCAGAAGAATGAACTAAAGAAATGTCAACCAGCTTACCGCTCCGGTCAAGTATAAACTGTAAAAGGAGTTGACCCTGCAAGCCTCTAGTGGCTGCCTGTTCAGGATAAGACCAGACTGATTCGATCTGCTTTTTTATACTTGAAAAATAGGAAGCGTATTTAAATTCTTGTGAATCAAGAGAAACTGTTTCAGTATCTGATTCGTCTTCTTTATCTCTCGTATCCAGTTTCGCGAATTTCTCAGGATCAAATCCTTTAAACAGAGAATTTTGATTTTCCTTCTCATCTTTTTTTAGATCTTCCTCCTGTTTAAATAATCCTTTAAGAACCATAGGTTTTTTTTCTTTTTCTTTTTCTTTTAATTTCTCTTTTTTAGCCGCTTTTTTTGTAATAAGAATCTTCTTCTCGATTTTTTTCTTTTTTACCGTTTTCTTTTTGATGATGCTCCTGAGTTTTGATTTTTTTTGTGGCAAGAGAATTTCTGTAGATTTATATTTACCTTTCTGAGCTTTACTCTTATTACCATGAGCTTTGCTGTTATATTCTGATAGTATTTCCGGGGTAGTCGGTTTTTCCATTTTTTTCGGTTTAGGGATATCAACAATTTCTTCTTCTATCTTTTTAAAACTCTCTTTTTTTTCCACTTTCGACTCAAGAAATTTCACCTGAATAGGGATCACTTGCTTTTTCTTGTCCATCAACCAATGACCACTTGCCTGAACAATAATCAGGTGGATCATGAATGACAAAAATAAAAAATTTCGGAGTTTAAATTGTTTTGACGATTTCATTTTTTTGGCTATCAGCATTTAATTGATTTATTACCACGAAGCACACGAAGATCACGAGGAAGCTTAAAATTAAATTCATGAAGCTCAGATAGCAACATATATGAAACTCTCAAATGTAAAAGTGGGATTATTAATAAACTTTAATGCAAAGACCTTAAACAAAGGCATTAAAAGATTTGTTTTATAATCATCACATTCTCTTCGTGATCTTCGTGCACTTCGTGGTTAATAATTTCCGTTGCAGGAACTTGTCGCGCTGTGCAATCCGTGAGCTATTTAAAATATTTTAATAAAAATCCTTTTGCAGTAAATTAATACCTAACCCTTTTTCCTCTACAACTTTCATTACCAGTTTATTGGCAATAACGCCGTTAATAATTCCTGTAACAGCAGAAAAGAA
>CAYMVZ010000081.1:0-11412 GCA_964394335.1 uncultured Nitrospinota bacterium
CAAATGGATTTAGGTTTTTAATGCCCCGTGCGGAAGCACGGGGTTCTTTACTTGCATTGACCAGATATAAAGCGTCAACACCAAAACGGCCGGAAGCCACCTGGCGTATCCGGCTTCGAGCAAAATCAAGTTCTCCTCTTTTTCCACGAGCAGGATTTTCTCCTCCTTCTCCGGAGTTGCTCATAGAGTTAAAGGAGTTGAAGGCTGTTGCGATATCCAGATGAGCCGATCTTTTTAAGGCGCCGTGGGACATCGCCGCCCCTCGGAAATATTTCCGAATGATTTCCTCAGGAGACTCCACTTCTTCGGGGTCTACCTTATTTTTCTCGGAATACTCTATTTCCAATAAGTCCCTTAGTGCGATGGGAGTTCGTTTATCCACCAGAGCAATAAATTTTTCGAATTCTTCTCTACTGTTTTTGCGGGCAGCTTTTATCAAGGACTTCACCACCTTTGGGTTAAAGGCCCTTGCTTCCCTGGAAGCAGCGACTTTCTGTTGTCCCCAGGGTAGATCAAGCCTTTTAAGAATATCCAGGGCGATGTCCCCCATTCCCATGCCTTCAATGGAAATAGCGGGTTTGCCGAAAAAACGCATGACTTCGCTGTTTAGTCCTACAGCTTCAAAGAGCTTGGAGTCGTGATATCCGTAAAAGGTGGTAATACCCATTTTGGACATGACCTTTTTCAGATTAAAATTCAGGGCCTTGACTAAATTACTGATGGCCTGATCCCCGCCCCTGCCATGGGTAGAGGCCGCTTCGTACATGAGGAAAGGGTAGACAGCATCAGCTCCAAACCCAACCAGCGCCGCAATATCGTGTCCCTCTTGCACATCACCCCCCTCAACCACAAAATCGACCTTGTCTCTCATTCCCGTGCGGCGAAGTTTTTCGTTAACTGCAGCAACAGCCAGAAGGGAGGGAATAGGGTATCCTTTCCCAGGGGAGTAGCCTCTATGACTCAATACCACAGTACGGCTACCGGTTTCCACAGCGAGAGAAACCTGATCCATTAGATTATGGATAGTGTATTTTAACCTCATCCCCCAATATTGATTTTCATCAAAATCGCTTTTATCCCCTACCGGCTTCTCTTCTTCACCGAAAAACATAGAAAACGTTTTTACGTTAAATTCAGGGAGATGGAGAATTTTTTTGAACATTTCAGGAGTAAGAACAGGAGAGGGCAATTTATAAGTGTGGTGGCTATAAATATAATCGGATGAAAAGGAAGAGACCTTTTCCCCCAGATAAAGTGATAGGTCCATGGCAGACCCTTCCCGGATCGGATCAATGGATGGATTTGTAACCTGTGCAAAATTTTGATGAAAATATTTAAAAAGAGTTGGATGGTTGTTTGAGAATACGGCCAGGGGTTTGTCGAAGCCGGTAGAGGCCACCGGTTCCGCACCGTTCTTAGCCATATGAAGCACAAAGTCCACTCGTTCTTTTGACCAGCCATGAACGGAAAGGAGCTGATTTAAATCATTATTGCCCGTCTTGTTTTTTTTATTGGATGAGGAATCGGTCTCCGGTGTTTGAACTTCCGGTAGTTCATCGGGAAAGATATAAGAGCATACCCCAAGCCCTTTCCCAATTTCATGTACAATATCATGGTTGTGGATGAGACGTCCCTGTTTTTGATCCAGGGCCACCAACTCTCCTGTGCCCAGTTGGCAGTGCTGTCTTAACTCCTTTTCCAGGATGCCAAAGGATCCGGTTTCCGTAGACACGTAAAAGGTCCCCTTCGCGTCCTCCCCCCATCTGACAGGACGCAGTCCCATTCTGTCAACACCGGCTACCATGAAATCGCCGTCCATGGCCAGGATTCCGGCCGGACCATCCCATATTCCCAACCCCGCTTTTTGGCTTTTGTAAAATTCAAATAAATGGCGCTCCTCGTTGGTCAGCTTCGGTTCCCTTTCCCAGGCCGGAGGAAAGGTGAGTCTTAAGGAAAGGAGAAGGGACTGGTTGCCCACGTTGATCTGCTCTTCGAGCCATTGATCAAGAGTTGCCGAGTCGCTCTCACCGTGGGTTACCAATGGGGCCTCAAGTGTCTTTGTCTGGTTGTAATAGGCAAAGATGGCGTGGCGGTTAGCGGAAATGGTATTGATTTCACCATTGTGACACAGCATACGAAAAGGTTGGGCGATATACCAGTGTGGGTAAGTGTTGGTGCTAAACCGGTGGTGAAAAATTATCATCCCGGTCTCAAAATGTTCTTGTAGCACGTCAGGATAAAATTCAGGAAACTGGCCGCATGTCAGTCTGCCTTTATAGACCATGGTGCGGGAGGAAAGGGAGGCAATGTAAATCTCTCTTCTTTCTCGGATGAATTCCCTGCGAAGCTTTTTCCTGAGATAATACAGCCTCTTTTCAAAGGCTTCCTGAGATTCGTTATTCCTCATAAGGAGCAGGTGATCGATTTTCGGCATGGTAGCCCGGTTTCTTTCAGAAAGGAATTGCGGCTTAACGGGGACTTCGCGCCATCCAATAACAAAAAAACCTTCTGAACGAAACTCATGCTCAATTTCGTCTCGTGTCTTTAAATAACGCTCTTTCTCATGATCCATGTAAAAGAATACACCTACCGCAAGATCGGAGGGGTCTTTGATTTGGAGGTAGGGATTAATTCTTTCCGCCTCTTTTTGAAAGAAAAGCCTCGGAATCTGAAGAAGAATTCCTGTGCCGTCACCGTCATAATCGGAGATCTGGGCTCCAGAGGAGTTGAATGTATGACATACAGCTCCGCCCCGATGCTGAAGTTTGGACAAGGCCTCAAGAGTTTGAGATACAACAGACCTTTTCTGGCCTGGGGTACGTAAAGCGATACCTCCAATGCCACAAGCGTCCCTTTCAGGATTATTCGCAAATATGGTAGACATAGAAAAAAAAGAATTAAGGCAACCTTATTATTATCAGTTATTTCAAGGCAAGTTGCAAGGCCAGGTGAGGCCCCAAATTCCGATTTAGAATTTTGAAAATTCTATCCCTATGAGAATTGGAGGTGATATTTTAAAGGAGAAAAAGGATTTAGGAGCTGTTTAGTCACTGTTTGCTTCTTCCTTTTACAGTGCCTTATGCAAAGCACTACGACTTATGCAAGGCTTAGTTCTTGTTTTTACAGCGCCTTATGCAACGCTCTCCTTTTCCCCTCTCTCTCCTTTCTTCCTAATTTTTTTGTGTCTTTCTATCTTGGTGGCTGCTTACATTTAAAATAATATTGTCGATAAGTCTTGTTTCGCCAATGAAAACAGCCATAGCAATCAAAACCTGATCTTTTATTTCTTTAACGTCTTTTAAATCTGGCAGACTAACAATAGAAATATAATCGATCTCTGCTCCTTTTATTTTGCTTACCATTTCGTACATCTCACCCGTAATTTTCATGGCGTCAAGCTCTTTATCCTCTATAATTCGTTTTTCAGCGTAACAAAGTGTCTGGTTTAGAATCATGGCTTTTTCGCGCTCTTTATCAGTCAGGTTTTCGTTTCGTGAACTGTATGCCAACCCATTCTTTTCTCTGACAATCGGCATAAAACGGATATCTACCGGGAAGTTCAGATCGTTTACCATCTTTCCCACAACCATCGCCTGTTGTGCGTCCTTCATCCCAAAATATGCTTTATCCGGTTGCACAATATTCAATATTTTACAAACAACAGTGGCAACACCACGAAAATGTCCCGGCCGGGAAATTCCGCAGAGGGTATTTGTAACATGACCTGATACTTCCACAAATGTGGACGACTTTTCCGAATATACCTCTTTATCTGCCGGCATAAATAAAATATCCACACCGGCATCCCGCGCAATCTGAGTATCCTTTTTGAAATCCCGCGGGTAAGAAGTGTAATCTCTCTTGTCTGCAAATTGTATTGGATTCACAAAAATGCTAATAACCGTGCATTCACATTCCTCTGTAGACGCTTTGATTAGACTGAGATGGCCGGGGTGCAGAGCTCCCATGGTAGGAACAAGCCCTATAGATTTATTTTTTAATCGATATTCACGAATAACGGGACGAAGCTCGTTAATAGTTTTAATGATTTGCATGATATAAATTAAGGGTAACGGTTGTCAGGGATCAGTTCTCAGGAACTTTTTCCTTGATGTCCTTTGCGATCTCTGCGGTGAGATCAGTTACTTTCTCTCCAATATTATAGCCGCTCCCTGTCCTCCTCCGACGCAAAGCGTCGCAAGCCCCAATTTTAAATCCCGCCGCTTCATTTCATGTAAAAGGGAAACAATAAGTCTTGTACCTGTGGCGCCCACCGGATGACCGAAAGCAATAGCGCCTCCGTTAACATTCACCTTTTCCCAATCCCATTTAAGTATTTTTCCTACAGACAAGGTTTGAGCGGCAAAAGCTTCATTAATTTCAATTAACTCGATATCCTTCAAATCAAGCCCTGCTTTCTTCAGTGCTTTTGGAACAGCCAAAACCGGTCCGATCCCCATCCGTTCCGGTTCAACGGCTGCAAAGGCATATGCCTTAACATGCCCCATGACCTCAAACCCCAATTCTTTTGCTTTTTTTTCTGTCATCACCAGCGTTGCTGCAGCCCCATCGCTGATAGGGCAGGAATTACCTGCAGTCACGGTACCGTCTTCCTTAAATATGGCCGGATAAAGGGACAGCATTTGCTCGGTTAGTGCTATGTTAGGGCCTTCATCCTGATTAAATGTTTCAGGTGTAACTTCTTTCCCGGCTGCCTTTTTAGGAATGGAAAGTGTAACTATTTCTTCTTTAAACTTTCCTTCACGAGTAGCCCGGAATGCTTTTTTATGGCTTTCAACTGAAAACCGGTCCTGCTCCTCCCTGCTGATTTTGAACTCTTCAGCCAGATTTTCAGCAGTGCGCCCCATAATCTGGCCGCAGACAGGATCGGTTAAACCTTCCCATAGCGTGTCTATCAGTTCAGAATGCCGCAATCGTTTTCCGAAACGCAGGTCCCTATTTACAAAAGGAGCTTGGCACATGCTTTCCGCACCTCCGGCAATATATACATTTCCTTCTTCACATTGAATATTCTGGAATGCGCTTACAACTGATTGAATACCTGAAGCGCAATTTCGCTGAACCGTATAAGCGGGAGTTGAAATCGGTAAGCCGGCTTTTAAAGCAATGACTCTCGCGAGATTCGGGGCGTCGCTGAATTGACCGATACAACCGAAAATCACTTCATCAATTATGGAAATGTCTATTTGAGAACGGCTGATTAATTCCCTGACGACCCATTCCCCTAATTGTTGAGCTGTAATATCCCGAAGAGCACCCCCTAAAAGACCCTGGGGAGTTCGCAAACCATGAGTAATAACAATTTTTTGAGTCATCGGCGTTTTTTTTTGAGTTTCTACATTTAATTGCTATTCTCTCCAGCTCTCCAGTCCATACTGGTGGATGGTGTCTCGAACCATATCATCAATTTCTGAAAACTGCAGAATGAGTCGGTGTTTCGAAAACTTTTCATCTACAGTTTTATTACTTATCAGAGCGTCGCACACAATAGTTCTATTATCCAGGGAAAGCAGTTCTTCTTTCGCCTCTTCTAACATGGGCATTTCAGGCATTATAAAGAACAATTTAACCGTATCATTTTTTTTAAGAGATGAGATAAAAGCCTTCGCCATTTCAATGGAATCAGTGTAGTCCCCCAAATGCTGCTCCGCCTTTTTTTTAGCTTGTCTGCCCTCGGCAAATTCAAGTTCAGGCTGAGCCAATATTTTAATTAAAGACAATTTTCCAGCCTGCTCCACGTCAAGCTCTTTTTCAGTGACGATTTTATCTTTTTTCATCTGGTAGTCCAGACACCCTGTTTTTGCGTCTTCCAATTGAACAAACATGCCGCCTCCGGAATAATCAATGCAGTCGGCGGCAACAGGGATATCGAGCTTATCAACTAAGAGATAAACTCGTATCGGGTAATCGGATGAAACCTTGAAGCGAATATCTTTTCTTTTTGGTTCAAGTTTAACAAGCAGAGGCAACTTTATCTCATACATTCGAACAACAATATTTTTACTGGTTTTTTTTGATCCCAGATATTTTAATATAGGACTTTTTACAATGCCATTATTCTTATCAACAGGATATTTAATCTCCAATATTTTATTTACATGTTCCTCCGGTTTGCCTGCGGCAGCAAATAATACTAAAATTAAGTTTCTCTTCTTGTCCATGGAAAGGAATCTCCCTCCGTGCCAGTTCTTTTCTTTTTCATTATAAAATCGGTACGTAAAAGCTGTTTTTGATGAAATAATCTTTTTAAAATGTTCAATGCGGGTGGATAACTTTCTTAAGCGGTATGGACTATCAGTAACTTCTTTTTTTCCCGAGGCAGAGCGAATTGCTTTTACTGCTGCTTTTATTAAAAAGAAGACGACAATTCCAATAAATATATATAAGGTATACTTCTGGACTGAAGAACCAAAACTAAAACTCTCTGCCTGACCACCGGTTGCACCAAAAAGCTTGGACATTGAAGATTTTTTCTGGGCTACGGATATGATCTGAAACATAAAATCGATCCTTCCAAATCAGTAAAACATCTTCTTATATTATTACACAGTTTGATGATGTCAAAAAGATTTTTTGACGTTTTTTTTGCCAATAATGTGTGAGGATGAAAAACAACTATTAGTTATCAATTATCATTCTTATCTCCTCTTTTTTGACTTTTATAGATGCTTATGATAATTTTTAGCTGTATGGATATTAAACGAAGAAAAGCGCGCGTTATTAATGTTGGCCCTGTGGCAATCGGGGGTAATCATCCCATCTCTGTGCAATCAATGACCAATACAGACACCCGTGATGCGGGAGCAACATCAGCTCAGATTGCGGAATTGGAGAAGGCAGGGTGTGAAATTATTCGGATTGGTATCCCTGATATGGACGCCGCGGAAAAATTCGGGGAAATCAAATGTAGAACAAAAACCCCGTTGATCGCGGATATTCATTTTGATTACAAACTAGCTCTTAAAGTAATTGAAAAAGGGGTCGATGGTTTAAGGATTAATCCAGGAAACATTGGAGAAAAAAAACGGGTGCAGGAAGTTGTGGAAGCTGCGGGGAAAAACAACCTGTCTATTAGAATAGGAGTTAATGCCGGTTCCCTGGAAAAAGATTTGGAAGAAAAATATAAAGACAATATCCCGGAAGCCATGAGAGTAAGCGCGCTGAAACATATTCGAATTTTGGAAGAAATGGATTTTCATGATATTAAAATCTCTTTAAAAGCTTCCAATGTTTTGGAAACTATTGAGGCATATCAGCTGCTTGCGAAAGACGTGGACTATCCTTTTCATGTAGGGATTAGTGAATCAGGAACGCTTTATTCCGGAACTATTAAATCTTCTGTTGGTTTAGGGATTTTATTGGCCCAGGGTATTGGGGATACTATAAGGGTCTCCTTAACCAGCAATCCTGTGGATGAGGTGAAGGCCGGTTTTGAAATTCTGAAGGCATTGGGTCTGAGAAAAAAAGGGATCAATATTATCTCCTGCCCCACTTGCAGCAGGCAGGAAATTGATGTAATTTCTTTAGCCTCTGAAATAGAAAAACGCTTGTCGCATATTAAAAAACCGGTTGATATAGCGGTAATGGGTTGTGTGGTTAATGGTCCCGGAGAATCCAAACGCGCGGATATTGGTGTGGCCGGAGGTAAGAATATGGGCGTTATCTATAGAAAAGGAAAGATTACCAAAAAAGTTAAGTTGGAAACCAGTCAACAGCAGGAGAAGTTGATCGAAGATCTGCAGCACGAAATTAACAAAACATCAGAGAATAGTTGACAGAGGTCAGGGATCAGTTTGTAAAATATTTGACGGGATATACAGGATAAACTGGATATATTTCTTTTTTAGAAGTGCATCTCCTGCGGTGATGCAACATGCAATGTCTCAGACAGTGCCTCCTAAAACAATCTTGTTAATCCTGTCAAAATAGCTATGAGATATTCACAATTATTCATACCCACATTAAAAGAAACTCCCGCGGACGCTGAAGTTATCAGCCATAAGTTGATGATCCGCGCGGGCATGATACGAAAACTTGCCGCGGGAATATATTCTACCCTTCCTTTAGGACTCAGGGTTTTGCGGAATGTGGAAAATATTATTCGAGAAGAAATGAATGCAACAGGAGCGCAGGAAGTTTTCCTGCCGTGCATTCAACCGGCTGAGCTGTGGCAGGAAAGCGGCAGATGGAAGTTGTATGGAAAAGATCTGCTGCGGATTAAAGACCGGCATGATAGGGATTTTTGTTTCGGACCCACTCATGAAGAAGTTATAACGGATATCCTTAGAAAAGAAGTGCGATCTTACAGACAGTTGCCTATCAACTTTTACCAGATTCAAACGAAATTTCGAGATGAGATACGTCCTCGCTTCGGTATTATGCGCGGAAGAGAATTTATGATGAAAGACGCTTATAGCTTTGATTGTGATGAGGAAGGTGCGGATAAGGCTTACCAGAAAATGTATCAGGCATATTGCAATATTTTTAAACGATGCGGACTGAATTTTAAAGCTGTGGAAGCAGATTCAGGAACTATTGGAGGGAGTTATTCTCATGAGTTTATGGTTATTGCGGATTCAGGAGAGGAAGCAATCGCATTCTGCGATAAATGTGATTACGCGGCTAATCTCGAAAAAGCGGAAATCAAGGCTACTGATAGTTACAAAAAAAACGAAAAGAAAAAATTAAAATCCGTAGAAACACCCGGAATGATGAGCGTCGAAAAAGTCTCTTCTTTTTTAAATATTACACCGAAAGATCTTGCAAAAACTCTGATATTTGAAACTGATAAAGGCACGGTAGCTGCAATGGTCAGGGGAGACCACCAGATTAATGAGATTAAACTTAAAAATGTTACCGGCTGTTCCGAAATCAATCTGGCAGACGAAGAAGTGATAAAAGAAATAAGTGGCGCTCCTGCAGGATTTACCGGACCGATGGGTCTAAAAATTGCCGTCTTTGCGGACCATGCTATTCAGCAGGGAGCTAACTTTGTAACTGGCGCTAATAAAGCCGATTACCACTTTTTAAATGTTAATGAGGGCAGAGATTTCAATGTTAAGAAGTTCTGTGATATACGAAATGTAGAAGACGGTGATTCTTGCCCTAAATGCTCAGACCGAATACAACTTAAAAGAGGAATTGAGGTAGGCCATGTCTTTAAGTTAGGAGAAAAATATAGCAAATCATTAAAAGCAACATTTCTCGATAAAGACGGGAAAGAAAAAAATTTTGTGATGGGTTGTTATGGTATCGGTGTTGGGAGAACTATGGCTGCCGCGATCGAACAGAACTTCGATCAGGACGGTATTATCTGGCCTATTCCGATAGCACCATTTAAGGTTATGGTTATACCGTTGAATATGAAGAGTAAAGAAGTTTCTAATGCGGCTGATAAAATATATGAGGACTTATCCAAAGACAAAATAGAGGTTCTGATAGATGACCGAAATGAAAGACCGGGAGTAAAATTCAAAGACGCGGATTTGCTCGGTATTCCCTTGCAGATCATTATTGGAGACAGAACCCTTAAAGAAAGTGCAGTTGAACTGAAGATAAGAAAGGATAAAAAAACAGAAAAAGTTAGCATTGGTGAAATAAGGAAAAAAATTGTTCGCCTTGTTGCGTCTGATCAGTTATAAGAAAACAAAAAACCACTGAAGACTCGGGAAAAGATAAATTGTAAGAAGACGAACTTGAGTTGACACTGATCTAAAGAAGTGGTCATCCTAACGGTGCTCACAGGCAAGCGCCATGAAATATCTTACTTGTCAGATGGTCCCTGCATTGTCGTTCCTTTTAAGTGTGATGGATTGGACTTCTTTGTCGAAACAAGTTTTGAAGAGTAGTGCCTTTTAGTTTGTCTTTGGTTCATGGCGTTGTCCTCTTTCTTAAGGCTTGATGCTATGTTACGCCTTTGTTATTGAGAAACTCCCCAAGCTTTCTATCTTCTATAAGAACATGAGTGTTTAACCAATATCCAAAGAAGAAAGCAATCTTTCTTGCCACTTCCTTGTCACCCTCTTTATGTTTCTTGCAAATGTGAAATAGCTCTTCAATAATCTTGTTATGTTGGTCTTTGTGGTCATCAAAATTGGGATAGCCATATTTTTTCATTAACTCCTCTTGTTTAGTAAAGTAGGAGTTAACGTAATGCAATGATAAATCAATTGTTTTTTCAAGAGTTTCTTCTTCTTTGCTTTCTCCCACTGCTTCATCAAATTCATTAACAATGTCCAACAACATTTTATTCTGTTCATCTATTTCTTTGATGTTGACACTGTATTGATCAGACCACGTGAGTGTCATGGTATTCTCTTTTGCAAATGACTTAAAAAGATTGTTTTTTTTGGAACAAGTGACTTAACCGACTATCCGTTTTAATCACCAATAAGTTTTTTAACAGTGCCTATCAGTTTTTCCGTTGCAAAGGGTTTACAAAGATAAGAATCACAACCTGTATTTATTAATTCTCGAATTGCATACGAGTCTCTATATCCAGTTATTGCAATAGTGGGAATTTTAAGCTGTTTAGAGTTTAACTTTTCAAGAAGCTCAAGCCCATCCATAACGGACATTTTTACATCTGTGATTAAGAGGTCAAAAGGTTCTCCACTTTCTTTTGATTTAACAACTTTAGTAAAAGCCTCATGACCATTTCCAGCAGTTTCTACCACATAGCCAGACTTTTCTAGCAAAAGACTAAAATTATTAACTATAGAGTCTTCATTGTCTGCGAATAGGATTCTTTTTTTCATTAAACCTCTTCATTTTTTTAATATAAGTCAGGATAGAGATTCTCTGTACAATTTGGGCTTATGTTAAGCCTTGATATCTGTCCAAATGCCTATCACAATGAATCCAATGTCTAAAACGAGAACTATAACAAAAAACTGTAATATCTTTAAAACCCTATTCCCCAATTTAGATAAGTCTTAAAGCAATAAATGATAAATGTAAATGATTATTTGCTTGATGATAGTTGCATTGATTGCGGTATTTTAGATTTTGAATCCTACAATAACACATTAAAAGAAAGCATATTTTTAAAAAAATATACTCATTACACATGGCCTGCTTCGCAGAAATTTATATTATTAAAAAGGAATTTTAAACCAGCAGAGCGTTCATTAAAAAACATGGTTACTCATTCAATTCAGCTTTAATAACCAAACCAAACTTTTCTAATAGATAAGGTTTTTTTATGTATTTCCCGGCGCCTATTTTTTGGGCCTCTTTGACGCGATTTGTTTCAGAAAATCCGCTTGCAATTATTGCCTTTTGATTAGGATGAAGTTCAAGAATTCTTTTATAAGTTTCGAGCCCATCAATTCCGGGATCCATAATCATGTCTAAAACCAATAAATCTACTGCGTTGTCTTTCATATATTC
>CAYMVZ010000082.1:0-11384 GCA_964394335.1 uncultured Nitrospinota bacterium
GCATTATGCAGATCTTCACAAATATTCCGAACGGATGATAATTTTATTTCAGAAGTAGCGCAAAACGAGCTTAACAAGTTGCTGTTAAAAAACCATGACAAGGCACTAATTTTAGACGCAACCTATTTTCAAACATTACATAAAGCTTTAAAAAGAAGAATTATTTTAAACGCTATTTATCAATTTTCCGGTTCCGGGAGCCAGGTATCGCAAAGAATCATTGAAAACATCTTGCATGTTATAGAGTCTAACGTATCAGGGAAATCTATATCTGTTTTCAATGATTTGATATTTAAATACCAGTACAATCAGATTATTTTTGAGCTCCAAAAGAAAAATCTCAGTGGTATCCTGATAAAGCAGAAAAAGTTGTTAATACCGGGGAAAACAAAAATCGAGGAGATTGGGAAAGAAGTGGTTTCAACTATAATAACCAAAAAGGATGTTCCAAGAGATTTAAAAAAAACAGCCTCTTTCACTGCTTTTATTGATTACAGCGTATCGGGAAAGGAACTTTTTGTCCGCTCCCGCCAAGGAGGAGATAAGTTTTGTCCATTAGGAATTAAAGGGCATAAAAAAATAAAAGATTACTTTATTGACAAAAAAGTGCCCCGGGAAGAAAGAGATTTTATTCCACTGATAACAAACAAAGAATTAATTTTTTGGATTATTGGGTACCAGATTTCTGAGTTTGCCAAGGTCAGAGAAAATACTAAGAATGTTCTTAAGCTGGAAGTCTGCTGAATTTTCATTTCTTTTATGTTGAAATCTTGCAGATTATGATGTAATTATAATAAAAGAATTTTTTTTAAATTTCTTTTAAATTACCCTAATTAGAGATTTCCTATGAATCAATTTTATAAAAATATCGCATTATGGCTGGTAATAGGTCTGATCATGATTGCCCTCTTCAATCTTTTTAATCAGCCGCTCACACCATACAAGGAAGTTATTTTCAGCGATTTCATGAACCAGGTATCGAGCGGCAATGTTGAAGAAGTAGTTATTCAGGGAGACTACATAAAAGGGAAGCTCCAGGATGGCAAAATGTTCAGAACAAATATTGTCAATGATCCTGATTTAATCAAATTTTTAAGAGAAAAAAGTGTCCGTATTCAGGTAATGCCCCCCGAGGAAACAACCTGGTATACAAATCTCCTGATATCCTGGTTTCCGATGCTGCTCTTGCTGGGTGTCTGGATATTTTTTATGCGCCAGATGCAGAGCGGTGGCGGCAAGGCTCTTTCTTTTGGAAAAAGCAGGGCAAAATTATTGTCTCAACAAAAAAAGAAGGCAACCTTTAAAGACGTAGCGGGAGTCGATGAAGCTAAGGATGAATTGCAGGAAATTATAGAATTTTTAAAGGAACCACAGAAATTTCAAAAACTGGGTGGAAAGATTCCTAAAGGAGTATTGATAATGGGACCTCCGGGAACTGGAAAAACTCTGCTGGCACGGGCAATTGCAGGGGAGGCCAATGTGCCGTTTTTTAATATAAGCGGATCGGAATTTGTTGAAATGTTCGTCGGGGTTGGCGCTTCAAGAGTCAGAGACCTTTTTGAGCAGGGGAAGAAAAACGCGCCCTGTATAATTTTTATTGATGAAATCGATGCTGTCGGACGGCATCGCGGCGCCGGATTGGGAGGAGGACATGACGAAAGGGAACAAACCCTTAATCAACTTTTAGTAGAAATGGACGGATTTGCATCCAATGAAGGAGTTATCCTGATCGCCGCAACCAACAGGCCGGATGTACTCGATCCGGCTCTCATGAGACCGGGGAGGTTTGACCGCCAGGTCATAGTTCCTCGCCCGGATATAAGAGGCAGGGAAGGAATTTTAAGAGTTCATACAATGAATATTCCTGTCGAGGAGGATGTTAAATTGTCTGTTCTCTCGAGGGGAACCCCGGGTTTTTCTGGAGCGGATTTAGAAAATATGGTTAATGAAGCGGCCCTTATGGCAGCCAGGCAGGAGAAGGATCTTGTCGCGATGGAGGATTTTGAAAATGCTAAAGATAAAGTGATGATGGGTGTGGAAAGAAGGAGCATGATCATCAGTGAAGAGGAAAAAAGAAATACAGCGTTTCATGAGGCAGGTCATGTCCTGGTAGCAAAACTAATCCCCGGCACGGATCCCATACATAAAGTAACGATTATTCCAAGGGGGAGAGCGTTAGGCTTAACTCAACAGCTCCCTGTAGACGAAAGACACACCTACCCTGTAAAGTATCTTATGGATAGGCTTGCTGTTTTGTTTGGAGGCAGGGCAGCGGAGGAAATAGCTTTAAATCAAATCACTACCGGTGCGGGGAATGATATTGAACAGGGTACAGACCTTGCCAGAAAAATGATCTGTGAATGGGGCATGAGCAAAGTCATGGGACCGTTAGCCTATGGGAAAAAAGAGGAACAGATATTTCTCGGACGTGAAATATCCCAGCACAAGGACTACAGTGAAGCCACGGCAATTGAAATCGACAAAGAAGTCAAAGAGTTGATAGCCAAAAGCTATGAACGGGCAAAAAAACTCGTCCAGGAAAATAAAAAAACCCTTGATAAATTAGCTGAAGCCTTGTTGGAAAGAGAATCTCTTGGCAGCCATGAAGTTGATGTCATTGTCTTTGGCAAAGTTAAAGCAGATAAAATTGCCAAAAAAGAAGAAAAGGCCAAGGAAGCCGCTATTGCAGAAGAAGAAAATTCTATTAAAGCAAAATCCGAGTCCAAAGCCAAACCAGAGCCGGTAACTAATCCGGAAAGTAATCCAGTCGGCAATAAAGATAATTAAATAACCTGCCAGAAGAATCTATTAATTAATACTAAGAATATGCTCTGTCAAACCCTCTACCAGAGTCTTTATTTCATTGAAACAATCTTTATAAAAAGATAATGCCTGACCCATAGGATCAGTTACATCTCTTTCTTCCGGGCTTTGACCCCCAAACTGACTTAGCAAAAAAATTCGGGATGCCTCATCAGGAAATTGGCGACAAAGATTTTCCCTTTGCCTTTTTTCCATCACTATAATTAAATCAGCTTCTCTGATTTTTTCCTCTGTTATAGGGCTTGAACGATGTTGCGAAACATCGATCCTCGCTTCATTCATCACCACATGGATTTCCTCGGGGGAACGCGATCCCGTCTGATCTAAAAAACCAGCCGATGAAATTTGAATATCTCTCTTTCCCTTGCTTTCCAATCGATTGCGCAACAAGCATTCTGCCATCGGACTGCGGCACAAATTCCCCAGGCAGATAAAAAGAATCATCTTAATGCCCCTTGATCTGGATATTCCTTCTATTTTTTCTTGGATTGATTTTAAATTGCTCATATTGCGGATAATGCCTTCTTCATATCTTCCCAAACAAGCCTGCGGTTTTCTTTGGTGTAAAATCGTAAAAGGTACGCAGGGTGAAAAGTAAGCATCAATTGATGTCCTTGAAACGAATGCCATGTACCGCGTTCTCTTGTGATAGCGACATTTCTCCCAAGCAGGGTCGAAGAAGCCGGTTTTCCTAATGCCACAATTACTTTTGGGTTGATGACCTTGATCTGTTTTTCTAAAAACGAGCGGCAAGCTTCTATCTCGTCTTTTTCCGGATCTCTATTGTTAGGAGGTCTGCATTTTACTATATTACAAATATAAACATCACTGCGTTTCAGCCCCATTCCTTTCTCAATAATTTCCGTCAACTTTTGACCAGCCCTTCCCACGAAAGGAATTCCCTGCTTGTCCTCTTCTTGTCCGGGGCCCTCTCCAACGAAAACAATGTCTGCGTTTTCATTTCCAACTCCAAAAACAATATGGGTTCTGGTAGAAAATAATTTACATCTACGGCAATCACCCATATCTTCCTTTATTTCGGAAAGAGTCAAAGACTTATTAGTTAATGGTTTTTTCGTAATATCGGTTTTAAAATTCTCAAGGGAAGGCATTTTAACTGGTATTTCCTTAAATCCGAACAGTTTTAGATAGTTTAGCTGTTCATTCAGATCTTTGATTATTCTCAATACTTTTTTTTGAGTTTGACTCATCGCTTGTTTAAGAAAAAGTTTTGCTAATACTGAGATAAATTACCACACAAAACCGATGTAAACCAATTGATTGTCGATACTAAATAAATGTTTTTCTTCTACATGAGATTTTTTCTATTGTTTTTTAAATCGCACTTGATATAAAATCGTCTTAATAGCTCAATTTTATTGATCATATATGAAAAAAAAAATGTACCTGCAGTTTGTTCTTTTTTTTATTGTCCTCTTTCTATGGGGACCCGGTGTATCAAAGGGTTTTGCAGAAAAAGAGGATATTCTGCGTGCAGATGCAATTTATAACCGGGCCATGTTATTAATGAATTCAGATCCTTCCCTTGCCATGAATGAACTAAATTCCGCAAAGAAACTCAATCCTAAAGATCCTAAAATACTTGTTGCCATCGGACAGATATATTTTAGACAAAATAAGTATCAGGAAGCAATTGAATCATTTGAAAAAGCGCTCCAACTGGATAAAAATTATGTGGTAGCATATTCTAACCTGGGTTATACTTATATGGCTTTAAAAGAGTGGAATAATGCTATTCAAAGCTTCAGGATGATTCTCAACTATCCCAACATAACGGCCCCTCATTATGTTTATAATGCTATTGGATGGGCCTATTATGAAAAAAACGAATTTAATAAATCAATTGAAGAATTAAAAAAGGCGGTAGAGCTTAAAAATGATTATGCCGTTGCACATTATAATTTAGGGTTATCACTTTTGGGGCTTGAGAATTTTGATCATGCATTTGTTGAGTTTAAAAATGCGGTTAAATTCCAGCCCGAACTAGTACAGGCACATAACCAATTAGCCCTGATCTATCTGAAGAAAAATATGAAAGAGGAAGCTCGAAAAGAGTTTCAAAAAGTGATGGAATTAGCGCCTGACAGCCTGCTGGCAAAGGAGGCAAAAAATTATCTCAATATTTTAGACGGGTAATCATTATGGATTCATTCGGGGAATATTTAAGAAGAGAGAGAGAATTGAGGGGAGTTACTCTGGAAGAAATTTCCAAGGCCACCAATATCAGCAAATCATACTTAAAGTCCCTTGAAAATGATGACTTCGAAAACCTTCCTGCTGAGGTCTTCGTCAAGGGGTTTATAAGATGCTACGCTGAAAACACTGGCATGGATGGTAACGAAACTATTCTGGCATACAATAGTTTTGTTGCAAATAAAAGGGTTCCACAAGGAGATTCAGAGGCTTCCACAGAAACATTGACAAAGTCTAACATTAAAATATCATATATTTTGGTTATCCTAATCTTTGTTGTGGCGTCTTCATTAATGTTTTTTTCTAATGATGAAAAAGATAGAGAAGAAAAGCCACCATCCGTGTCAGAAGAGAAAATTTCTCAAGGCGTAGGCGAAATTGACGTTGAAGAAAGCAAAAGCAACATCGGGATTGTATTGGACTCAAATACAACAGAGGAAGGGAGCCTTACTCTGTCAGTGGATTTGGACGTACAACCACAGGAAGAAAGCATTTTAGAAAAAAATTCCCCTCCGCCTTCAACTGAAATTGAGGGAACTCCTGAAATAATTGAGGGGACACCTGAAACAAGTGAGGTAACTCCTGAAACAAAGGAAGTTACAGATATCCTTACACTCTCTATGGAAGCAAAGGAAGATGCCTGGATTAGTTTGGAAATTGATGATGGTGAAAAGAAAGAGGCTCTTCTGCGAACGGGAGAAACCACCAGATGGAAGGCAAAAGAAAAATTTGTGGTGACTTTAGGAAACGTGGCGGGAACCCATCTTAAATTGAATAAAAAAGATATTACAATGCCAGAAACTTCTTCAAATGTTATAAAAGATTTTTCTATTACACTGGATAATATTAACTAATCTTCCCTTAAAACCCATAACGTACGCCTATATACAGATTATTATTCTTTTCAAATTGACCAAAGAAGGTGTGATCATCTTTCCCCATAAACAGGTTACCGCCTGATTCAACCGACCAGTGGTCATCGACCTTGTAAGAAATCTTAGGCCGTAAGTACGCGTCATTATCCGAAGGGGAGTAAAATGTAAAAAGGGACAGCATCAGGTTCTGCCCTAACAGCAGCTTTGTAAGACGCAGTGTTAATACATGACGGTTTTCATCGGCTGCAGGACTGCCCGAAGGTAGCGAATTTCGGTAGTTGCTGTAATGGATGATATGTTCAAGATAATATTGGATTCCAACGATAAAATCTCTTGCTGCTTCCTGCTCATATCCGGCTAAAAATCGAAACTCGCTGTTTCGCACAGAGGAATCGCCACCGTTCTTATCATCTTCAGAGTTGTAATATCCAAGCTCAAGATTGCCGATCCCTTTTCCCGCAGAGCCCCGGATACTTCCGCCATAAACCGATAATACGGGAAACGTGGAATTACCAGATAGAGGGTCCTCACCAGCAGGGCTTTTCCAGAAACCCCGATATCCATAAACCCCAAGTTCATATCCGTTTAAGTTCTTATAAAGACGCCAGGCAGTTTCAATATCTTCAAACCATTTGTCCCTTTCGTTTGTGATGACAATTGCATCTCTCCCTGATCGCCGTCCGAGCCCGCTGTTAAAAAAAGAAATGCGGCTTCCGTCAATGAAACGATCCGCATCAAAGCGTGGAGTATAAATAATATCAAGATTTCCCAGCCCGCTAAAAAAAGAAACTTTAACAGAATCGGACGGAGCTTTCAGGTATTCCGGATCGCGGCCAATAAAAAATGAATTCCAATCTTTTGGGAAAAGATCGTTGATAAAAATAAGATCGCCAGTTCCCCAGGTCATAGTCTGACGTCCTGTTTTTACATCTATATAATCATTGGGTCTAAAAAGTAGATTGATTTCACGAATGTCTACAATCCCTTTTCCTTCTTCCAATCTGATTTCATAACGGTCCATTACAGGGTCAAGCAAAAAATCAGTTGTCAGCTTAAATGCAACCTGTTCCACGGTCTTCTCTAATTGCATTTGAAATCGCGTTTCACCGATAGAGAGGTCTTTTTCGTGTGGGTCATCCTGGAGTCGACCTCCAACACGTGCTTCCCATAAACCGGAAAAATCAAAAGGCAGTTGTAATACACTCTCCCCCTGCTCGTTCTTAGTTTCGCTTTTTCCCTGCGGTTCAAGTCCAAGTCCTTCGGGGAGCACTGGTTCTTCCGGTTCTGATTCATCTTCCAACCCCATTGGAAGTACCGGCTCTCCTGTATCAGGAGTAGCCTCTTCATTCAGACCGCTTGGAAGGGGCGGTTCGCTCTGAGAAGACACATTATTAGCAAAAATAAGAATTACTACGCAAGCAAAAGACACTATTAGCCTTATTTTCCGCAAAATCATCATTCTTACGCTTTCAGTATCAGAATTCAGTTTTCAGGTTTATTTTTTTTAACTACGACCTGATCCCTGACGACTGACCTCTGTCAACTGATTTTTCACCTGAGATACTTTTTAGGCGGATTTCTCAAGTACCGTTCAGAAAAAATATCTCCCGGCAGTCCAATATCGTATTTTACTTTTTTGTAAGAAATGACAGTCTCTCCTTTAGTGCGCAAGTCTTTCATGCGGGATTGTACAACAGTGGGATAACCTTTGATAGTCTCTACCTTAAGTGCTTCATAAACACGATACTTTTTGTTGTTTTTATCATAGTATTCGATTTTGACAGGAAGAAAGGTTTTTCGATGCACCCACGCTTTGTATTGAGAAAACTCTACAGATTTGGGATTTTTTGGAGAGTTTTTCAGTACATAGTAGTTCTTTGTTGTATCAACAAGTTCATGAATGTCCTCTGTTGGGTTTCTACCGGAAACATCTTCATAGAAAAAATCTGAGCCAACAAAACTTGTGCGTTCGTCACTTGCGGCAATGCGTTTCACAAGATCAAGCGCCGGCAGGTAAAGCCAGCGGTCATCGTCCTTATCAACGTGCTTCCAAACCATAAATACGGTTTTATTGACGTCCGCTGGACGATGAAAAAAAACATAAAACTTCTGATCTTTATCCGCGTTCCCGTCATCGCTCCTCAGAATTGTAAATCGCCGCGTCCTTTCCCGTCCCTGGCTGTCGGTTATTTTCATGGAAACCTGTGCCCTGCCGTCATCTCCCTGGTAATAGGAAGCGTGAGTGGCTTTCTCCACAATATCATTTACAGAAAGTTCTCCGCTGCCAGCCGCTTCTGCCAAAGTAGAAGAAATACTGCCAAACAAGATAAACAGCCCAAATACAAACCCAAACCGAATAAATTTAGAGACCATATTGAATACCTCCCTATCAAAGCATTAACCGCTAATTACTCGAATTATCACTAATTTTAATTCGTGTAAATTAGTGAAATTAGTGGTTCATTTTAACTGTTCCTCTACAACATTTTTCGGAAACAACCAGCGTTCCAACAGTGTAATCAAAGAAGGTAGGATCAACAGAGAAGCTGCGCCTGCTGTCAACAATATCGCCGCTATAAATACCCCAACAGTCTTGTAAGGAACCAGCGGAGCTGCTAAAAGAGGTAGAAAACCAGCCCCAACCACTACAACATTTCTACTAATGGCACGTGCCGGTTCTCCAAATACCGGTCCAACCGTTTTCAACCAGGACTTTTGCTGTTCCTGAAGCATTCGACTCCGGGCCAGAAAGTGGATTGCGTAATCTATAGCCAAACCAAGGCTTAATGAAGACAAAACAGCGACAGGCATGTCATAGTCTTTGCCGGTAAGGCCAACAGCTCCATAGATAAATCCTATAGTTACAGTGAGGGGTATCATGGAAAGCAAACCCCAGAGGACCGACCGAAATAGAATGGTCATCATTAAAAGCACAACCAAAAAACTGCCCAAAAATGCCTGCAACATGCCGCTGACCATTTTATCCTGCCAGATCACGTTAATGTAAGTCAAACCAAACCATTGATGTTTAAGCGGGAATGGAGGTGGGTTTTTAGTAATATAATTGTCTATTGTTTTGACCACTCCGGCCATATCCATGTTGTCGCCGCTTTTAAGCTGAACCCATATGCTGGTTTTGCGGTAATCAGGTGTAACAAAATGCCACAAATCCTGTGGACGGTGGCTGTTCTGATATGTGATTAAAGTTTGGGCAACAGCATTTGCCGATGCTGGAATTTTAAACTGCTCCTCTTTTCCTAAAAACAGCTCACGGTGCACTGTTTTAACGATATCCGCCAAAGAATTTGACTTGCCCACAACCCCGGTTTTAAGCAGATTTGCCTGAAGCTCTTCAATAAATGCCAACACTTCCGGTTGCTTGAATACCTGATCCTGCTGACGCTCCCGGTCGAGAAAGAGTAAGACTTCGTCCCAGGCATCAAATTGTTCTTCCGGAGCAATATCCGCTTGTGAGTTGGCAAATTTTTCGAGCTTATCAAGCAAATCTTGTTTCGAGGCAGCACCTTTCCCAATTCTTACAACCTCAGCGCGAAAAGAATTAAAAATATTTTTTATTACCGGTGCAGCTTCCGGTATTTTACTAATACGATTTTCCAGTCTTTCAGACAAGACATCAACATACTCACCCTGTTTTTTGATGTCATCCGATTCCAGAGCCAGGTACGCCATATAAGTGCCGCCAAAATGTTCGTTTAGCACTCTATCCGCAACACGAATGGGGTGGGAAGCTTTAAACCATTTTATAGGGTTGTCATTTATGTTGATTTGAAATATCCCGTATACTGCAATAACCGTTAATATTACAGTTACACCCATAACGAGCTTTGCATGATTAAATGTTATCTGCCCGACAACAGAAAGCAGAGATGTCAGCGGAGATTTGTTGGCGACTTCACCATCATGATGGATCAAACCAAAATCTTTTAGAGATTCTTTATTGATTAACATAATAAATGCGGGGATAAAAGTGATTGTCCAGAACCAGGCGGCCAATACACCAAAAGCCACAAACAACCCAAAAATCTGGACCGGCGGGATTGGTGTTAAAGCTAGCGAGGAAAAACCTACCGCTGTCGTAAGTGTTGTGTATAGCATTGGAGTAGACAATGTGTCCATCACTTTGAGAATTGTTTTTCGCCGGTCCCTGGTCTCCTGGTAGCGGTCAAAAAACTCGGACAGGATATGAACAGCATCCAATACGGCTATAGGCATTATAAAAATAGGTATCATGGAACTCATTATGTGAACCGTATTCCCAGTTGCAATGAGAAGTCCCATTGTTGAAATAACTGAAACCATGGCAACAATTAAAGGAGAGATGATCAGAGCCAGCTTTCTGAAAAAGAAGAGCATAAGCAAAAAAATAACAATCATGGCTAAAGGCGCTGAAATAGCCATCTGAATGAACATCTCCACACCAAAAGTATCTTCCGCCACAGGTAATCCGGTAATAAAATAGCGCTCATCACCTGAAAAGGCCGCAACTTTTTCCTTTAATTTGTTATAGACTTTATAGCTTAAATCTTTGGAGGTCAGCGGCAGGTAAAGGGCTATTGCTTTTCCATCTTCTGAAAGGAGGGTCCCGCTTAAAAAAGGAATGCGTTCCGCCTTATGGCGAATAGAGAGAGCCTCTTCATGAGTCGTTGGAGGCGAAGGCATGAGCCATTCAAATTTGACGATCCCGGCGCCGCCCTGTTCAATATTGTCCACAGTTGATGGCGCAATAATATCGATCTCAATAACACCAGCCTGAGTATCCGGATTATTCTTATCAGGCCATCTTAAGGTTTTCGCGAATTCAGCAAGCTCATATATTTTGCCAAGCGAATCAGGATTAAAAACACCTTCCCGATCTGTTTCGTTTACAATTCCAATGACAACTATATCGTGAAGCGAAAATTCCTTCTTTGATAAATTGTGAAAAACTCGAACCGCCTCATCCTCTGGCAGCATATTCTCGGGATCAGTATCTACAACCAGGGGGTGGAGAACGCTAAAGGTGTTCGGCCAGATGCTCGGCAACGCCGCGACAAGGAAAAAACCGGCTGTTATCACAAGCATGATCGAAGTAACAACTTTTGAACGGCTAACGCAAAAAAGAGTTATCTTTTTCATTATTAAAACCCTTTCTTAGACAGGATGAACAGGATAGACTGGATTTATATTGGAATGCAATGACTGTTTTATTGCGCTTATCTTGTTAATCCAGTTAATCTTGTCTAAAAAAGTTCCGCCGAAGGCGGTTAATTTAATTGACACTCGCTGTTTTCCTTAACCCCACAGGTTTTCAGAATATACATCATAGGGCACCAGTTGGTAAAATAGCATTGTCAAAGGTTCAATCCCACAAAAGCTGCAAAGATAAGCCAGTAATTGCTGTAAACAATAGCTTACCTCATGACCTACCCTAAATATTAGTACCACCCGTAGAGTGATGATTTTCTATGCCGT
>CAYMVZ010000083.1:0-11238 GCA_964394335.1 uncultured Nitrospinota bacterium
AATTCATCAGAGGTTTTGTCATTATAAAGTCCGCTTTTATTAATAATCACCATATTCAGAGGCAGGGAAAATTTTTCAAACGCCGCTATTATCCTACGTCCTTCGCTGAAAGAAAGTCTGTCCGGGTTCAAGAGCAGAAACATCAAGGTGCCTTCTTTAGAACTAAAATGATTTCTTAATGTTTTTAATCGCTCTTCAAAACTCACAAGTTCTTTAAAAACGGAATCATCCCTAACAGTGGAAGGTAATTCCTTATCATGGTATTTTTCACCAAGTATGTTTTTTAAAGAATCACGCCTGTTTAAAATCTTCTTTCTCAATGCCAACAATTTTTCAATCCACAGAATAGATATATGCGGCAGGGCAAAGAACCGCAGTGTAAGCCCTGTTGGCGGTGTATCGAATATGATAAAATCCATATCCCTGTAACTTTCAAAAATATCTTCTAATGCAAAGGTGACCGCGTATTCTTCCATCCCCGGAGAAAACCGCAAGATATCAAACATTCCCTCAAGATTAATAACATTGAGATATGTGTATAAGTTTTTCATCATGTCGATGGTTTTTTTGAGGGACTTTTCCATTCGCTGTTCCAGATCTATTTCCATGGCGTACAGGTTTTCTTTTATTTCTTTCGGCTTATCTTTGAGAGAAGTTTCAAATATATCGGACAGGTTATGGGCAGGATCAAGCGAAACGATGAGGGTTTTGTTTTTTTTTTCAGCTAATGCCAGCGCGGTTGAAGCAGAGCATGTTGACTTTCCAACACCGCCCTTGCCAACAAAATATAGGTATTTTGGATTACCACGTTTGTTCATCTCTATATTTGATTTGTTCTTAGATTGATATCTCTCATTAACACAGCTAAATCTTCATGAGCATAACTTAAGAAAGTGTGATCATGTGCAATTGCCTTTTTTTTCTTTTTCAAAGACATTTAACACCTTTTCCGAAAATCTTCTTTCTAAACAATTGAAGCTCCCCGCAGCAAAGCTGCAAGGAATGCGCTCGCTAAACACTTTCAATGTTAAGCATTTTAGCATAAACTTACATTTTTTTTAATCTATCCTCTGCGAACCCAGCGTTCTCTGCGGTAAAAGCTTTCCTTCATGTGCTTCGTGTCCCTCGTGGTTAAAGAGATTTTTTAAGCTGACCACTCTTCGCTGAATTTAGGGAGAGATATTCTTTATAATTGAAGTCAGCATTGTTTTTGGTGAAAGAGACGTTAATCTACATAACAACCGGCAAATGACGAACAGGCTATGCTATAATTACATCAAAAAGCCATAACCAAAAGATAATATGCTTTGTATTAGAAAGCGACACTTTTTCATCTTACTATTTCTCACCATATCAGCAAGTCTTCCTACCGCCCTATACGCCCAGGAAAACATTCACCACGACATGAAAGTTGTGATTGACCCTGAGGAGCACTGGATAGATGTTGAAGACACGATTACCCTTCCGGATTCGTTTCTTAATGTGGGCGGGGGTGAGGTACATTTCATTATTCATAAAGGGCTTCAACCCGTATCCCTCACAGAAGGCGCAACAATTGTCCACTATAGAGATAAAGCTCAACCTTCACAGTCTGAACCCAATGCTAATTCAATCTTTCAGGAAGATAATAAAATGCTGGAGCACTACATAGTAAACCTTCCTGCCGATGAGCGCTCTTTTACTGTTAAATACAAAGGAGAAATATATAGTCCTTTGCAAAAGCAGGAGGAAGAGAGCGACCGCAGTTTCAGCGAAACGTCCGGAATAATTTCCAGCAACGGGATTTACCTTGCCTCTTCAACCTACTGGTATCCGTTGTTCAGTGATGATCTGGTGACCTTCTCCATGGGCGTGCATTTGCCACAGGGATGGAAGGCAATTAGCCAAGGAGAACGTATGAGAGAAGAATTGGCTCTTGTGGCATACGAGTCAAAAGATCCACAGGATGAGATTTATCTTATTGCGGGAAAATTTACTGAATACAGCAGACAGGCCGGGTCTGTACAAACACTGGTTTTCCTGCGCAATCCTGATGAAAAATTAGCGAACAAATATTTAGAGACAGGATCTCAATATTTAAAGATGTACAGCAAGTTGTTAGGTCCTTATCCGTACAAAAAATTCGCGTTAATAGAAAATTTCTGGCAGACCGGTTACGGGATGCCTTCCTTTACTTTATTAGGTTCTAAAATCATTCGGTTTCCATTCATTCTGCATTCGTCTTATCCTCACGAAATTTTGCATAACTGGTGGGCTAATGGAGTCTTTGTGGATTTTAGCTCCGGAAACTGGGGTGAAGGACTTACCGCTTATCTTTCTGACCATCTTATTAAAGAACAGCGGGGACAGGGAAAGGAATATCGCCGCACGACTTTGCAGAAATACACGGATTATGCGGCAGAGAGTAAGGATTTTCCATTAACAGAGTTTCGCTCACGTCACAGTTCAGCCACGGAAGCTGTAGGCTACGGCAAAACCCTGATGTTTTTTCATATGCTTCGTCTGCAGTTAGGCGACAAAGTTTTTATTGAGGGCCTGCAGAAATTTTATCGAGAGTTTAAGTTTAAGCGCGCAGCATTTGAAAATTTGAGGGAAGTTTTTGAAGAAGTATCCGGAAAAGATTTGCAGATTGAATTTAACCAGTGGATAAAGCAAACAGGAGCGCCTGAAATACGTATCAACAATGCCTCAGCTCAAGCTGATAAAGAGGGATATCAGCTTACTGCTGTTTTGGAACAGGTTCAGGAAGCCCCGGCTTATACATTACATATACCGATAACCGTTACGCTGCAAGATTTTCAAGACGCATACCAGACGACAGTGTTAATGGACAGCAAACGTTCAGAAATATCCATTCATGTTCCATCGAAACCTCTTCGATTGGAAGTCGATCCTGAGTTCGATATTTTTCGACGGTTAGACAGGTATGAGACCCCCCCTGCCCTGTCCCGCGCGTTCGGTTCGGATAAAGCCCTGATCATCCTTCCTTCATCAGGTTCTGAAGATATTCTGAATGAATACCGCAAAGTTGCCGAATCCTGGCAGAAATCGCCGTCAAAACAAATAGAAATTAAACTGGACAATGAAATAAATGAACTTCCTGCAGACCGTACTGTATGGTTATTCGGCAAAGAAAATCTTTTTAACCCAAAAATTATTGACGCAATGAAGGACTTTAATGTTTCGATCAATGAATCCGGGGTGAGCATCGGACAAAGCGAAATAAAAAGAAAAAATCATTCCCTCGTTTTTACAATTAGACATCCTGATGAACCTGACTCTGCATTGGTATGGGTCTCAACGGATAACGCTGCAGCCATTTCAGGGCTCGGACGCAAACTACCACATTACGGCAAGTACAGTTATCTCACCTTTGAAGGGACGGAGCCTTCTATTGTTTTAAAGGGTCAGTGGCCCACGGTGAACTCACCAATGTCCATACATGTTGAGTTATCTGACAGCAAAGAAATTGCATCTTCTCTTCCTTTACAAAAGGTGGAAACTACACCATCGGGAGTTGTTACAAAGCTGATGCCAAGAAAGGCACTTGCTTATTTACCGGCTGTATTTTCAGAAGAACGGATGATGAGTGTAATCCGCTTTCTTGCTGATGAAAAAATGAAGGGACGCGGTTTAGGAACGGCTGAATTGGATAAAGCAGCGAATTTCATTGCCAGCAAGTTTCATGAGGCTGGCCTGGAACCAGCAGGTGGGAAAAAAGGTAGCTATTTTCAAAAATGGATGGCTAAAAGTGGTGAATTTAATCAAAATATACCTTTAAAAAACGTTATTGGTGTCATTCCAGGCAACAACCCTGTTCTGGAAGGACAAAGCGTAGTTTTCAGCGCTCATTACGATCACCTCGGTCTTGGATGGCCGGATGTGCGCCAGGGTAATAATGGAAAAATTCATCCGGGCGCGGACGATAATGCCAGCGGTGTGGCGATACTGTTAGAACTTGCTCAAACATTGGGAAAGACATGGAAACCAGACCGCACTGTAGTTTTCGTAGCTTTTACTGGAGAAGAAGCAGGACGCATCGGTTCAAAATACTACGTGGAAAATGAAAAAAGTTTTCCAGTAGAAAAAAGTATCGGCGCGCTGAATCTTGATACTGTGGGCAGGCTGGGCAATAATAAACTCATGGTTCTTGGTACAGGTTCAGCGCGAGAGTGGATCCATATTTTTATGGGAGCAAGTTATGTTACCGGTGTTCCAATAGAATCGGTTTCCAAAGATTTTGGTTCAAGCGATCAGAAGAGTTTTCTCGATGCAGGAGTTCCGGCAGTGCAGTTTTTTAGCGGGCCGCATCTCGATTATCATAGTCCTACTGATACCATTGACAAAGTGGATACGGCAGGGCTGATAAAAGTTACATCGGTAGTGAAAGAAGCTCTTGAGTATTTAGCCGGCCGTGAGGATCCCTTGACTTCATTACTTGACACACAAAGGAGGCCAGGACCTCAACCGAATGGGCTACCGCCCGTCACACAAAATAAACGTAGAAAAGTTAGTCTCGGTACAATCCCTGATTTTGCTTATGAAGGAAAAGGCATTAGAATTGTCGGCACTTTACCGGACTCACCTGCTGAAAAAGCTGGATTACAAAAAGATGATATGGTAACTCATGTTAATGGAAATCAAATTGATGATTTACGCTCTTTTTCGGAGTTATTGAAATCAATGAAACCGGGAGACACTGCGGTCATTACTTATCAACGCAAAGGACAGGAAAAAACAGTACGGGTAGAAGTAGAGGCAAGGTAAGAAAAATGATTTACCACAGAGGACGCCGAGATCGCAGAGAGAATTAAAATAATGATTTTTTTAGGCACTGTTTAGCTCTTTCTTTTTACAGCGCCTTATGCAAAGCTCAGCGTCCTCCGTGAACTCAGCGGTAATAAATATTTCAAAAAGATGATTATTCGGAAAATTTGAAGTATACTTTGGTTCAGCTTGAAAATCTTAACCAATGGTTTGAAGTAGTACAAAACTACTAACAGAATTTCTTATGCTTTCAAAACAATCAAAAATATTAGCTTTCTTGGTTATTATATTTTCTTCTGTCGCAGCAGGTGTCTTTAACAAGGGTTTTTCCGAACCCGCGCTTGATGATCCTTTTCACATAAAGGGGGAAAAGCATTTAAGGAATATAAAAATGCTTACTGATGGAGGAGAAAATGCCGAGGCTTATTTATCATTTAATGAAAAGAAACTAATCTACCAGGCTACAACCGGCGATTTAAAATGTGATCAGATCTTCACAATGAACCTTAACGGCAGCGGCAAAAGGATGGTCTCTACCGGAAAAGGAAGAACAACTTGCGCTTACTTTTTGCCTGGCGATAGGAAAATCCTTTACGCATCCACTCATGCTGTCGACAGCAACTGTCCTCCACCTCCCGACAAGTCAAAAGGCTATGTCTGGAAACTTTATAACTCTTTTGATATCTTCCTGGCTAATGTGGATGGCTCAAACCTGAAGCGTTTAACCGATACACCCGGGTATGACGCGGAGGCCACGCTCTCTCCTGCAGGGGACAAAATAGTCTTCACATCCATGCGAGACAATGATCCGGAAATATATACGATGAACCTGGACGGCAGCAATCAAACGCGTTTAACCTTTTTGAAAGGCTACGACGGCGGTGCTTTTTTCTCTTTTGACGGTTCAAAAATTGTTTTCAGGTCGAGCAGGCCCAAAACAGAAAAAGAATTAAAAGATTATGATGATCTGGTAAAAAATAGTTTATTTAGACCTACAGCTTTAGAAATTTACTTCATGGACGCGGATGGGAAAAATATAAAGCAGGTCACTGATTTTGGCAGGGCAAGTTTCGCCCCGTTTTTTCACCCGGATGGTAAAAGGATCATCTTCTCTTCGAATGTGAATAGTAAAAAAGGAAGAAATTTTGACCTTTATATTATTAATATTGATGGTACCGGGCTGAAGCAAATCACCTTCAATGAAACGTTCGATGGATTTCCAATGTTTACCCGCGACGGCAGGCACCTGATTTTCGCTTCAAACAGGTTCAATAAGAAAAAGAGAGAAACAAATATTTTTACTGCAGAATGGATAGATTGAATAAAAAACTAATTTTGGATTTGCGATTTTGGATTTTAGAATTATAATCTATAATCGATGGTCTGAAATCTGTAATCTTAAATCAAAAGATCCACTATTCAAATTCCCCAATATTTTGTAATTTTAGTATGAAAAGTAGAAAACCGGGTTTAATAATTATAATCATCATACTTTTTGTCTCTTTGTATGCGGCCTTTGTCCATGCCTCCCCAAAAACAATCAAGTTTATCAAGGAATACCATGGAAATTTTGTAACCACTGTTAAGGGAACCAACCTAAGCCAGCCTCCATACATTAGTGTCATCCGTTCAAAAGATGGAGTTACCTATTTATTTAACAAATTCAGAAAAATTCGGAACCTTACAACTCATAACAAAGCACTTCATCTCGAACGAGAATTACTCAGAAACAATTTTTCATCAAGAATGGTTATAGCAGTTCTTTCTCATCCAACTGATAACTATAAAATAGATAAAGTAAAAATACTTGAGGATGAGAACAAACAAAAGATTGAAGTGAACGCATTTTATTTTCATAGTGACAGGGAATATTCTATTCCTCCTTTTAAGTCAATACATTATAGATTTTATGTGGTTAAACAAAGTGATTTGCCGGTAATTTTAAATTCAGAGCGTCTCAAGAAAAAAACCAAAAAATCCAGCAAAAAGCCTTTCAAAACTATATATGGCACGCTTCAAAATTGGGAAGATCATGGGAAACAACTTGCACTAATCAATAAAAGGAAAAGAAAAAAAAGAGTTTATTATATCAAAGGTTCTTTACAAGAGGATCTGAAGCAGTACGTAGGAAAATTCATGGCATTAAGGGGAGAAGTAATTACGGATTCAGAATCTATTTACGAAGCCGATTTCATGGTCAAAAAAATTGTCAAGATTTATTGATAGCCTATTTCTGCAACTACTCAGCTGTTTAGGCTGAAGGCCTACTTTTTGTAACTACTCGCAGGTTCCTGCGTTTGTCATTCCTGTACCCCTTGCTTGTCATTCCAGCATGTTCCTTGCGCGTCATACCCGCAGCATCCACCCATAATGTCACTCCAGCATGCATCCACAATGTCATTCCCGAATGAATTTATCGGGAATCCAGGGATCAGCTTTACTACTGGAATCCCGATAGGCCTTGCCCCCGCATGCACTCAGTTCTGTATCTTAAATTCAAGAATAGTTTTGGGGTGATGCTCCATGACTCCTATATACTACATCTTGTGGTCACGAAAGCTAAACGGATACCTATATTGATTTTTTCCCAATAAAAAAAACTCTTGACAATGGTTATTTTCAGTGTTTAAATTTAAAACGTTTAGAATTTAAACGTTCCCCCCCTAGTTGCGTTGCCTTCTAATGTAACTGACGGGGCGAAGCTGTATTTTCTTCCCGGATATCCCAAAAAAAATACCTCAACTAATCGGGATATTTTAAGAGTTTGAAGCTGTTTTCACTTAGTTCCTTTTCTTACCACAAAACCACAAAGATCCAATTTAAATAAACTTGCCACAAAGACCCAAAGATCGAAAAGAAAAAATTTCTACTTTGCATACTCTGCACTGCAAGCTTATAAAATTGTGTTTTTTTAGCATAATTTTTGTAAGTAGACCGGGCGGTAGCCCATTTGGTTGTGGCCCCGCCACTCTGTGTTTTTGCGGTGAAAAACTTCCTCTAAAAAGACTTTTCAAAGAAATAGCATAGAAAATGGACTCAAAACAATATACAGATTATAAAATACTTAAAACGATAGAGATAAAACCTGACACCTCTCAGCGCTTAATTTCTCAGCAAACAGGGCTTAACGTTGCTTCTGTGAATTTTGCGATAAAAAGGCTTATCCAGAGAGGCTACGTAAAAGTTACAAATATGAACAAGAAAAGGATTTTGTACCACCTTACCCCCAGTGGTATTTCTCAAAAAACAAAGCTTGCATACAGTTTTTTCCTTCGCAATTACCATCTTTTTTCAGACATTCATGAGATAGCATCTCTTTACTTTGACGACCATCCAGATTTAAAAGGAAAAAATATCGCTATATTTGGCTTAAATGAAATCACGGAAGTAGTTTATTTATCTTTAAAAAAGAAAGGAGTTCATTTTTCCGGGATATACGAAAGTGATCAGAAATTGATCGGCACAGACTGCTTAGGAGAACCGGTTAAAGATTTTAACCATATACAGAATAACGGCGAAGTTGATTATTTGATAGATGTAAAAGCAGCTGCCTCAAGTATTTTAGATCTTGCAATCTTGACACCAGAAGATTTTATCAAAAGAAAAAACCAGCAGAAACAGCTATACTGAAATTTACGTAAAACTAAAGTACATCAAATGCTAAAGAAACTAAGACCGGAAAACAGGAACTGTCTTAAATGAAAACCACACCAAATTTAAAAGAAATCGCTTCAATTTTAAAGGCTCGTTTTCCATCCAGGGATTACCATGCCGTCTTATTTGGTTCCAGAGTAAGAGGGGATGACTACCCCGGGTCAGATTGGGATATAGGGATTATGGGTCCGACTCCCCTAAGAGGTGCTGTAATGGAACTAATACGAGAAGATTTTGAAAATCTAAGGACTTTACATACTTTTGATGTGGTGGATATGACCACGGTCTCGGATTCTTTCAGGAAAATATCCCTGAAATATAAAAAGGAGATAGTATGACTGACGAAGAATTAAAAAGTGTCTTGCAGTCCTATGAAAAAGCCTTGGAAAGTTTTAGAAAAGCGCTTAAGCAATCTAAAACGGAATGGGTCAGGGATTCGGCAATACAACGATTTGAATACACATTCGATCTTGCATGGAAAAGCATCAAAAGATTTGCACAAAAAGAGGGCATAGAGTGTCATTCTCCCCTTCAATCTTTCAGAACCGCTTTAAAACTTGCTTGGATTGAAGATAATGGTATCTGGCTCGATATGCGTGACGATAGAAACAGGACATCTCATACCTATAATGAATCTACGGCAGAAGAAATATATTCTCACCTGCAAAAATATGAAATAAAATTCACCAACTTATTAAACTGTCTTAAGCAATTACCCGAGTAAAAAAAAATTATGTGATTTTTTGAAAGGATTACTATCCTCAAGTGGTATTTCTCAAAAAACAAAATTTCCATATAGTTTTTCCCTTCGAAATTGCTTTGATTCTTTTATAAGCAAGACGAGACGTGTTATGAACGCATTAAAAGTAGTTCCGTACTATACTGGCAAAGATACCTTAGAAGAAATATTAGAAGACAAAAGATCAAGAGATATTTTATGGTTGGAGATATTGCTAAACGATAATATCAACTGGGAAAAAGAACTTAACAACGAGGAATTAAGAAAATCGTATGAAAAAGCATGCGTTTGGTATACAAATTTTAAAACAATGGTGGAAGGCCATATAAAAAGAAAACCTTTGAAAACCATCAAAGGGAACTTTGATAAAAGAGAGTACAGAAAGTTTATAGAGGCAATAAGTTTTGTCTCATCTTAATCTTAAAAAAATAATTAAAATACTAAAAGACTTCGCCCATGAAAAAAAAACATTTCTGGAAGTTTTGCTGGTTGGAGGACTGGCCCTTCATCACTATGGGATGAGAGATAGAGCAACTGTTGATGTAGATGCCGAGGTAAAGGGAGACATTACGAGCATCGTAACCGAAACCATTCAACGATAATCATGTCCCTCTGTATTACAAATTTGTAAAATTGTGTTATTTTAGCAAAGTTCTTACAGAGCAACGGGCGGTAGCCCTTTTGGTTGTGGCCCCTTTTTTTTATTTTCAGTGATCATCAGTGTCATTGTATGAAAAAAACAATTGAGCTCATAGATGTTGCAAAGTCAGATGAAGAAATATTGGCTATTGTTTTGTTTGGCAGTGCTGCTCGTCAAGAAAATTTCAAAAACTCAGATATTGATATTTGCCTGATGTTAAAACCCAATCAGTATCCACCCAAATATCTTTCTAATAAAAAATTTGATTACCTTAAGAGATTTGATCTGGACATACAGATTTTTCAGCAGTTGCCTATTTATATACGAAGGAGAGTCATAAAAGAAGGTAAGATTTTATTTTGCAGAGACGAAGACGAGATATATAAAATTGCTTTTAATATGATTCAAGAATTTAATGATTTTGAACACATTTATCATGACTATTTGAAAGAAGTCTCTAATGCTGGATAAGAACCGTATTTTGTGCAAAATTGATGAACTTGATTCTTATCTGACAGAATTATCCCAGATTGCCCCATTAAATTTTGAAGAATATCAAAAGATTGAAAAAAAAAGGAGTTGTGAGCGCCTTTTACAGTTATGTATAGAATGTGTTATTGATATCTGTAAACTGTTTGTTTCTGGTTTAAGATTAGGATTGCCCTCAGAGGAAAATGATTTATTCAACAAAATGCAAAAGAAAGGAATATTGTCAGATGAAATGGCAGCCGCATTAAAAGAAATGAGAGGATTTAGAAATATTTTAGTTCATGAGTATACAGTTGTAGATGATGAACTTGTGTATGATGCAGTAACTACAAAGTTGGAAGATTTCCGAAAATTTAAAAAGGAAATTTTAAAAGCTCTAAATGGATAAATCTATTAAGTATTTAATGATAATCCCTGTCATTCTGTGGCAAGCTTTTTATTCTTTTCAGCTAACATGTCACCTTGAGCCCCAACACTTTCACCCTGAGCCCTTCGATAAACTCAGGACAGGCTTTGTCGAAGGGTTTCTGTGACTTTGTGGCAACGAGCTATGGCTGATATTTAAGGAGAAATAATCATGAAACTGATCGATGATAAAGGGAAGTTATTCGGCAAGATAAATGTTATTGATTTCTTAGTCATTTTATTTTTTTTAGGATTAACGCCGATGTTCTATTACGGATATAAAATTGCTGCTTATAATCAAGCAGAGACTCCAATACTGAAAAAGTCTCATTATCAAGAATTTGAAATAATCTTTCCAAACATTCCAAAGAAATTCATACCAATGATTAGTGTAGGAGATAAACAGTATAAGAAAAATAAATTCGTAGCCGAGATGATTAAAATTATTGATAAAAAACCAAGCCAGATAAAATTATCCAAGGGACAATTTGAGGAAGTGCAACATGTGATTAACCTGAAAAACTATTTTGATTTAATAACTAGA
>CAYMVZ010000084.1:0-11066 GCA_964394335.1 uncultured Nitrospinota bacterium
GCAAATGGATTTAGGTTTTTAATGCCCCGTGCGGAAGCACGGGGTTCTTTACTCAGCCCCAACTTTTGAAAGAAATTTTCAATAGATAAATCTTCTGCTTCTACTGCAGTATATTTTTTTGAGCCTAAACCAATATTTTCAAAAAGATTTTTTACGGAAAGGTCTGTTTGGGACTTATCACTCTGGCCGGTAATCTGTTGAATGATTTCCTCAATTTTTTGATTCTCTATTCCTAACTTGTTAAGGAAGTCTGTAGCGGAGGTTTTAAGAAAATTATTTTTATTATCTAATGTAAAGTTAAAAGCATTCAGCAGTTCTAAAAGGGTCGCGTTTTCACTTAATTCGTTTATCTGTAATATTTTTTGAATTGTATCTTCATCGAGGCCTAATTTTTCTAAAAATTGTTTTGCCGAAACAGTTTCGCTTAATTCAACATCTGAATTTTGACCATTTGTTGTTTTTTCTATGTTTATCTGTTCACTCGAAGCATTTATAACTTCAGTTTTCTTTTCGGAAGTTTCATTCACATTACTTTTATTAGTAGAATCATTTGCAGTCCCATCTTTTTGTGATACTTTGTTGGACTGATCTTTAACAGCATTATCAAACACGTCTGAGAAATTGCCCTCTTCTGAATTAGGAGTATTGTTGATTTTTTTCTGTATCTCAGTGTTATTTGTTGGCTGTATTATTGGTTGAACTGCTTGAGTCAATTTTTTTCTCCATTTGTAGAAAATTTAATCATTCGAGGCCTTTAAGAAAGCAAGGGGTGTGCCAAGCGCATTTTGCTCTTGTAACTGATTGTAATAATAAATTTAATTCGTTTGGGCTGCTTTGAGGGTTGGACAAATTTCAGCAGAAAGGGAAATAGTTTCCCGGTAAGAAAGAGAAAAAAAATCCATTGCTATTTAGTTAAAAAATGTTTATCCCAGTCTTTCCATACCGGCTCGAGTCCCAGATGACGAATTTCATCGGCAACTTCTGCGGATGAGCGCGTGTCTTCTATTTCAAACTGAGAGTCACTCTGGTGGATACGCGAATAACCGCCCGGCTCTGTCTTTGATCCAGCGCTAACCATGGTAGAACCTAAAGGGATCAGACGATTTCTTAAAGAAGCTTTTTCTCTGGTAGATAGAGTTAGAATTGCATCCGGGAACACCATTCTAAGAGCACACAGTAATTGAACAAGGTGAAGGTCTTTTACAGGATGAGGTACTTGAAAGTTTTTCCCGGCATGGCATAAACGCGGTAAAGAAATACTGATTTGCGATTGCCAGAAATGTTTCATTAAATATTTTGCGTGAAGAGACAAATAGTATCCGTCCAATCTCCAATCAGACAGGCCAAGGAGGAAGCCAATCCCTACTCTTCGGATGCCGGCTTTACCTGCTCTTTCCGGAGTTTCCAGCCGCCATTTAAAGTTGGATTTTTTTCCTTTTATGTGCATGTTCTTATAAACGTCCGGCAGGTAGGTTTCCTGGTAAATAGTTAATCCATCCACACCTGCATCAATTAATTCAGAGTATTCTTCTGATGACATGGGATGAACTTCAATGGAAATTGAATGAAAATATTTTTTCAACTCTTTGACTATTATTTTAAGATATTTTTGTGAAATTATCTTTGGCGCATCTCCTGAAACCAGCAAAACATGCTTAAAGCCTTGTTCAGATAGAATAATTCCTTCTTTAACAACTTCATCTGAGGTAAGAGTAACACGATCAATTTTATTATCGTAACTGAACCCGCAATATTTACAGATACTGAAACATTCATTGGATAAATAAAGAGGAGCATACAATTGAATCACGTTGCCGAAGCGCTGCCGTGTTATGAGGTAGGACTTCCGGGCCATCAGTTCGAGGTATTTTCCCATGGCAGGGCTTAAAAGCACCGGGATGTCTTGAGGGGAAAATCTATTCTTATGAAGACAGCTCTCTGCTTTTTGTTCAGAAACCCTGTGAATTTGTTCAATGATTTTTTCTGGAGTTACTTTTTGAAATTCTGAGAAGAAGCTGCTATTAGTATTCATTTTCTATCGAAGTTATATTGACCGTAGAGATCACAGTCCAGCTTCGCTACAACCAAAAAAAAATTTACCACTAAGAACACAAAATGCACGAAGAGTAAGAAATTATACATGATAATTCTTCGTGATCTTCGCGGTTGCAAATCAATTGCTTAAAAAAGTTATCCACAAAATTGTGTTTTTTTAGCAAAGCATTTGTTAGGCAATTGGGCGGTAACACTTTTGGTTATGGCCCTGCCACCCTGTGATCGCGGTGTTCTGCGGTGAACGTGCTTAGCTAGCGCAATCAGGGTGTCCGGAAACACCTTAATCACGCATTTTGTCTTCTGAACGAAGTCAAGAATCTCATGATCTCAATAAGTTGCAAAGTAGAGATTCTTCGGCTATCGCCTCAGAATAACATTTTCAGACAACCGGAGCTTCAACTATTCTTCATTGAGCAAACCAACAAGAGGGCTGGTGGCCTGGGCGATTTTACTCTCACCGGCGATCCCGGCCAAATATGCCATTCTTCCAGCTTCCACACCTTTTTTAAATGCCCTTGCCATTTCAACTGGATCACCTGCCACAGCAATAGCCGTATTTACCAGCACGGCCGATGCCCCCATTTCCATGGCCTCTGCTGCATGAGATGGGGCTCCAAGGCCTGCATCCACCACAACAGGGACAGATGACTGCTCGATAATAATTTCTATGGAAGCTTTTGTCTTTAATCCCTGATTAGAGCCGATAGGTGAGCCTAAAGGCATTACCGCAGCAGCGCCGATATCTTCTAACCGCTTAGCCAGTATGGGATCGGCGTTAATATAAGGCAAAACAACAAATCCATCTTTGATAAGTGTTTCAGCAGCTTTAAGCGTTTCAACGGGATCCGGTAGTAAATAGCGAGGATCAGGCGTGACTTCCAATTTTACCCAGTTACCGCAATTCGCTGCTCTGGCCAATCGTGCCAGCCGAACGGCTTCCTCTGCTGTGCGTGCGCCGGAAGTGTTGGGAAGAAGTACATATTTAGAAACATCTATTGCGCTAATTAGACTATCTTCCGGATTATCAAGCTCTACCCTTCTTAAGGCCACTGTTACCATCTCTGTCCCCGAAGCTTCTATAGCCTTTTTCATAACATGAATGGAGGAGAATTTTCCTGTACCCATCAAAAAGCGGGATAGAAATTCTCTTCCACCGAGTAATAATGTATCTTCCGATTTAAAATTATTATTGCTGATCATTGGCTTCTTCTCTGGCACCTGTTTTTTTTATTATAACATAGCGCGTTAAAGCCGCAACCAACTTTGAAGTGTCTAAAGCAAGCTCAAGTGTATAAAGCAAAAATAAAACTCGCTTTTTACTACATCATCTTTAGCTCATTTCAAACTATAGTTCCTTAAAAGTTAAAATAGTTTTTTGTGGCAAGGGCGGTTGCTCTGTTTGATTTCGACCTTCCATGATCTCAACCCTTCGGGCGGCTTTCCTTCGGAAACCGTCCAATTCGGTTTTCCTTACCGAATTGTGATTTCGGCAAAGCCCCGCTCAGCGTGGCAAAGCTGAGCTTAGCTCTGCCGTCCCTTCGGCAGGGCTCAGGACAGGCCATGGCCTTAACCCTTAGGGCAGCTCATACTTCGCTGTCCAATTTTACCCTCGTAGTAAAATGGTGATTATCGGACATCCATGTCCTCAACTCTTCGGACGGTTCCGGCCCTGCAGGTTTAGGCATTTTTAATTTTTCCTTTGTCAGATTGTTGACGCTGAATTAGGCAAATGAATCATGTAATCTCAATAAAAACAATAAGTTTTAATTTTTTTTATATTTTGGCAGAGATTTTGCAAATATTCCTACACTTGTCTTTTCTTGACTGTTTTTGCTGCAATAATTTTACAAAGATTTTTTTTAGGTCGATTTGGAAGTAAAATAGCAAGAAAAGCATTATAATTAGATAAGATACGCATTAGCTAAATGGTAATTCTATGAAGATACAATGTCCGAAATGCCAGACAAATTATAACGTTGATCTATTGCCGGAGGAAATGCCGGAAGAAGGTAGTAAATTTTCCTGTCAGAATTGTAAGAACCAATTTTTTATAAGGAAAAAACAGGAAAGTTCTTTTATTTCTCTAATGGAAAATATTAAAGGTAAACTGGATGATTGGGATAATGAAATTGACGGTAAGGCTTTGAGCATAGATGAAAAAGAAACTCTTGATATAAATCAGCAGGATAATACTGAGGAGTTAGAAGAAGAAATCAATCAAGAGGCAGACGAGTTGTTAAATGAAATTCTCGAAGAAGAAAAGTTGGAAGATGCCTCACCCAGTGCAGACCAGCCTCATTTAACTCAGGAAACAGAAATGACAGCTAAAGACGCTGCTATTGAAAAGCATGAGAAGATTATTGAGGAAGAGGAATCTTCGCAAATTGAGAAGACTTTGCAAGAATTTCCAGAGATAGCAGCTGAAGAACAACCTCCATCTCCAACAGAGGAAACTGCGGCTGCTGCTGAGCCAGAAGGTGAGCCTGAAGGGTCTGATCAGAGTGATATTGACAAAATGTTTGCGGAAGCAACGTCTGAACAAGAGGAGGGTACTGTAGAAGAATCATCAGAGGCTGTTGCCGAAGAAGAACCTCCGTCTCCAACGGAAGAACCCGCAGCGGCTACTGCTGAGCCAGAAGGTGAGCCTGAAGGGTCTGATCAGAGTGATATTGACAAAATGTTTGCGGAAGCAACGTCTGAACAAGAGGAGGGTCCTTTAGAAGAATCATCAGAGGCTGTTGCCGAAGAACAATCCCCATCTCCAACGGAAGAACCCGCAGCGGCTACTGCTGAGCCAGAAGGTGAGTCTGAAGAGTCTGATCAGAGTGATATTGACAAAATGTTTGCGGAAGCAACATCTGAACAAGAGGAGGGTCCTTTAGAAGAATCATCAGAGGCTGTTGCCGAAGAACAATCCCCATCTCCAACGGAAGAACCCGCAGCGGCTACTGCTGAGCCAGAAGGTGAGTCTGAAGAGTCTGATCAGAGTGATATTGACAAAATGTTTGCGGAAGCAACATCTGAACAACAGGTGGGTACCGTAGAAGAACAAGCTACACCACCGGAGGAACAAACATCATCTGCTGATCCGGCGGAACAGGACATTGATGCTCTTTGGACCACTGCATTAGAAGAAGCTACTGATACAAAGAAGGAAGAAAGCACTGATTCCGATGGGAAAAAACCGGATACATCATACACTGCAGAAAGCGATAAATTTCAAAACGACCTGGAGAATTTACTGGAAGACACAGATCAAGGAACTGATGCATCTCTGGAGAAAATGAACGAAAAAGTAGAGGCAAAGGCAGAAGTAGACTCAAATACTGAGCAATTTCCTGATCCAGATTCACCTGTTTCTGATGCTGCCGATGAGACTGTGGTAGAAGGTCAAGAAGACACAACGTTTATGGAGGATGCTTCGTCAGAAGAAGGGGTTCCCGAGACAGAAATTGAATTATCCGATTTGGAAACACCAGAAGCAAAAGATATGGAAGAGGAGATGTATAAGGAAGGGATGGAAACTGAAACTGAAACCTTATCAGAAAGCGAAAAAGAACCACTAAAGGAAAAAATTCTATTTTATAAAGATATGCTGGTTTTTTTTATTACAGATAAGAGAAAAATTGTAAAATTTCTTATACCGGCTTTCATAATCCTATCCGCACTATCAGGAGGAGGATACTGGTATTTTAGCAAGCCGGGAGACAGTGAAATGAAGATTGCTAAAGTTGATGATAAAGAGACAATTGCAGTAGCAAAAGCAGCTAAAAAGGCTGAAACAATTGAACCCGTTCCGGCACAAGACGCTAAAAAAGCTGAAACTACCGAACCTAACTCAGCAAAAGAGAGTAAACCAAGTGATAAAAGTTCAGTGGTAAAAGAAAATAGAGAGATGGAAGTAGAGAAAAAAGAAACGAAACAAAGTGTCATTCCAGGGGCAACTTATCCTGCGTCTAAAGGAAGAACCGGATCAATAAGTATAGGTTCTATTGTGCCGGTGGTCTTCAGCCAGGATGAAGTAAGGGTAATGAGTGTAAATATTAAATTGGATATTGACAATAATAAAGTATACGAACAGGTTAAAAAGGGCTTTCCTTTTTTTGAAGAAAAGATTGAAAGTACCATTGAAAAATATTTTGAAGGAAAATTTTATAGAGAGATTCAATTTGTCCAGGAAAAGCTTCGAAAAGAACTTCATGCAAAATTAAACAAGGAAATAAAGGGTGGAAAAATTAAGAGTGTAGAGCTGGAAGACTTCCTGATTCAATAAGAAAACTATATTTAATTAACAATTATTAGCTATTCCTCTGCCTGCTCTAATGCCATGGGGGTGCTGCATTTAGGACAGAATATTTTTCCTTTTGATAGCGCCGGCGAACATGAAAATTCAGTTCCGCATTTTGGGCAAGTTGCGTTTTTTGTTTTATGGGATTTAAAGACATGGGGTTTTTTCATTAACAAGGCACTTTTTTCAGTTAATGAGCCTTTCTCTTTTTCTCTTCGGCTGTTAATGATATCAGCTTCCTTGCAACTCGGGCAGCGCATCAGATGACAATGAAGTGGCATATAGACGGTTTCCTGGCAATTCGGGCACTTCTCTTCTACTACGACACCCATAAATTTTAATCTCCAACTTTCAAAGTATTTAGTGAAGCTTCCCGCAGCAAGCAGCGAGGAACGCGCTCTCCAAAACTTTCCAAATCAAAACTTCAGTATTTAACAAGTGAATGAATATTATGGCCTTTCAATTTTTCTCGACCATGCAAAAAAGTCAACTCAATCACAAAAGAAATACCAACGATCTCACCGCCTATTTTGTTTATTAATTCTGCGGCAGCCGCCATTGTTCCTCCAGTAGCAAGGAGGTCATCAACAAGCAAAATTCGTTCTCCGGATTTTATAGCATCCTCATGAATCTCAATTTCATCGGAACCGTATTCTAACTTATAAGTTTGTTTAACGGTCTGGTAAGGGAGTTTTCCTGGTTTCCGTATTATAATAAAGCCGGCGTTCATAGCATATGCTACAGCCGCACCGAAGACAAATCCCCGGGCTTCAATTCCAGCAACTTTATCAATTTTAGTATTTTGATGCTGCTTCGCAAGCATATCTACAGAAAGCTTGAAAGCATCAAAATCTTGAAGTAAAGTTGTGATATCTTTAAAAATTATCCCTGGTTTCGGGAAATCAGGGATATCTCTTATTTTGCTTTTTAAGTCAATTTCCACGGGATTATGTTACCATTTGAGGGGGCATTTATAAAGCTATAATTTACTTTAGGTGGTTAAGTGGGTCAACAGGTTCCCTGTTGTCCCGCAACTCAAAGTGAAGGTGAGGACCTGTTGCACGGCCTGTTGCTCCCACTAAGGCAATCTTCTCACCTTTTTTTACTCTATGGTTTTTTTTCACCAGGTTTTTGGAATTATGGGCATAAACGGTCACCCATTTTTCTTTGTGTTTGATAATAACCATTTTACCGTAACCAGTGGGTCCCCAGCCACTGAAGATGACTTTACCGGAAGCCGCTGCATAAATAGCGGAACCTTTTTGTGCGGCTATATCTATACCGTCATGCTTCTGATTCTTTCTTATTCCATAGCGAGAAGATATTGTGCCTTTCAAAGGCCAACTAAAAAAACCCTTTCTTTTAATTGAGGGAATCCTCCTGTCCAAAGAAACCTTTTTAACCAGAGACTTAGCAGGTTTAACTTTGAGAACTTTTTTTGCACCTGGGATAAACAGCTTTATGCCTGCTTCAACTTTATTTTCATCATTAATATGATTAGCTCTTTTCAGTTTCTTAAGATTAACATTGTATGTTTTTGCAATACTCCAAAGAGTTTCGCCTTTTTTGACTTTGTGATATACACCTTTTGTTTTTCCTTTGGATTTAAAGATTAGCTTCGGCATTAAAGGAGTGGAGCATCCGAAGGCAAATGCCAACAAGAACAGGCAGGTTGTTATTTTTAGGAGCTTAACCCTGTTTATCATAAAGACCATCTTCCTTAATAAATTTATCAACTAAACGAATGGCTTCCTCGGGAGATCGGGCCTGCAAAATGTCTTTACTGATATTCCATGAACATATTCCTATGACCGGTTTTCCTAATTTCAAAGCAATAGCAATTTCAGACAGGGTGCCGTATTCGCCTGCTACAGCAATCAGGATATCTGAGCTTCGAACTATAATAACATTTCTGGCATGGCTTAAGCCGGTTACAATAGGTATATCTATAAAGGGGTTGGCGTCTTCTACGCTGAAGCCGGGCAGAATCCCGATGGTGGTGCCGCCATTTGATTTTGCACCTTTAGCCGCAGCTTCCATAACACCCCCCAGCCCTCCGCATATCAAAGTATCTCCGCGTTCAGCAATCAGCCTACCCAGTTTTTCAGCAGTTTGATAAACTTCCTTAGAGCAGGTTCCAGCGCCAATTATTCCAATTCTTACCATGACCTTTTAAAAAAAATTTTCCATCATTTCTTAAAAAGTAAAAACAGAAGTTTTTATGTTAAGCATTTGCATTAGAAAAATTCTATCATTTGAATTAAATAAGTCAATATTTTGGGATTTACATAAAGATTGACAACCGTGTTAAAAATAAGTAGATTAGGCAACCAAATAGTTGAACCGCTTCAATGCCTATTTGGCCCCATCGTCTAGTGGCCCAGGACATCAGCCTCTCACGTTGAAGACACGGGTTCGAGTCCCGTTGGGGCCAATTTAACTTTGTGGTTTTAATGGAGTAGATGAAAGTATTTAGCGAGCGCATTCTCCGTAGCCTGTTGCGGGGAGCTTCAGTTCTGGCTCAATTCCACCAAACTTTTTTGCTTTAGGCTGTTGAAAGCTTCAAAATTTAGATATGTTTGCTCAATAATAATGTAAATAACAAACTAAAGGGAGATTATGAAAAAAGGTTCTATATATACTGTGGCAGGATGTGGCAAAGTTGGTTCTGAAGGTGATGGGGGAGACGCGAAATTGGCGATGTTGAATGAACCCAAAGATGTGACTATCGACAACAATGGCTGTTTATATATAGCTGATTCAGAAAATAACCTGATCAGGTCTGTAAATTCAAATGGGTCTATTAATACCATCGCTGGTTCTTTTACATCTTCTGAGACGGAGGAGGATAAAGAGCTTGGTGAGACCGAATATCAGCGCATTCTTGATACAGTGTCGCGCAAAGCTGGTATGAATGCAGAACTGATTGGCGATGATGGCGCGGCCATATCGGCAAAGCTTAGGTTCCCATCTGCCATTGCTGTAGATCAGGATGGAAATCTCTATATTTCTGATACCTATAACCACAGAGTAAGAAAACTGAATAGAAAAAATGGTGTCATTACAACGATTGCAGGTAATGGCGAGGATGGATTGAGTGGTGACAATGGTCCTGCAACTGAAGCAAGCCTCTCAGAACCAACCGGCATAGCAGTGGACCGGGAAGGGAACATATATATTGCTGATCTAAGAAACAATAAGATCAGGATAGTTGAGGGAGCAACCGGGATAATAAAAACTTTTGCCGGAAACGGGGATAATTATTTCAGCGGAGACGATGGACCGGCAGTTAATGCCTCCCTCAGTGGTCCCAGCGATGTAGTTCTCGGCAAGAATAAGAATATATTTATTGCTGATACATTTAACAATATCATCAGAATGGTAGATGCAAATACAGGTATTATAACTACTGTTGCCGGAGATGGTGATAGATTTAAAATTACAAAAAAGGAAACTACAGCTAAGAGCCTTGCCCGCCCATATTCAATTGCATTGGATTCAAAAGGAAACATACTCACCACTGACTCTGACAATCATTTGATAAGAAAAATAGATGGAAACACCGGTGAGATCACTACTTTAGCCGGTAATGGAAAGATAGGTTTCTCCACGGATGGAACACCGGCTGATAAAGCCGCTCTAAATTATCCATTTGGCATGGCAATAGATTCGAAGGATAATATATATGTGGCGGACACTTTTAACCATAGGATAAGAAAAATACTTAATTAAGGTGTACCTGTGGGTAGGAAATCAAAAAAAGAGGTTATTTTTTGAAACCTTATCAACTTTCCAGAGTCTAAATCGTTAGCTGCGGGAAGTTTTTTGTTTTTGCTTCTTTTGTTTATAGGGTTACGGGATGCAAGGTCCTGTAGCCCTTTTTTTTTATGCAAATCACATCAGGACATTCCACCCGGGAGGGCGGAGCTCAATAGTGCGTAGTTTCTACACATCCCTAAATCAGGGTGTCCGAAAATATGTTTCCCCGTTTGTAGTCCCGCTTTTAAGCGGCTTAGCGTTGCATAAGGCGTTGTAAAAAACAAGAACTAATTAAATTGCGAAAATGTTTTTTATTTTCCGGGTGTGAAGATGCTTCATGCGGAAGCTCGGGGAGATTCATTGTTTTTTTACTCCCATCTTATTTTCTCTTGCAGAATGGCACCAATATTGCAAATTACTAACATAACAAACATTTCGTCAATATTATGTCAAACATTTTATTTCAGAAAAAGAAAATGAAAGGAGAAAAGATGAAAAGAAATAAAAGTAAAGCTATAGTACAGAAAAAAGTTGCAAGCCAGAAGCAAAAATGGATTTTACTGGAAAAAATCAATGATTTACTTCATGATGCGATGAAATCCAGTCAAACTACTCAACATTTTTAATGATCCAGATAAAGGATTGTGAAGAAAATAAGAGTTTGCTTATTTTAGACGCGAATATTTTGTTTTAGAAATCTGAGCGGTCTTCCGATAAGCAATATATAGGATAAATGATGATAATTTTTTCATCATATATTCTCCTCTCGGGGGTAGAGGATTGATCTCTACCCCTCCTCATTTCTATTATCATCCCTGCTGGTTTTCGAGGAATTGTCAAACTTGCTACCCTTAAAAGGGCAATATCAAAAAAGTCACTTGGAGAAATTCTATTCGAGGAAAACAATCCAAAATTTCATGAGAAAACAACCCTGGATACCCCGTGCGGGAGCACGGGGAGGAAA
>CAYMVZ010000085.1:0-10944 GCA_964394335.1 uncultured Nitrospinota bacterium
AGCCGAGAATTCAGACAGCTTGAATAACTGATGTAAAAGGCACAAGGTCAGTATAATGAAATTTTTTTGCAAACCAGGGATTTACATAAAGCTGGAAGAGGGAAAAATTTTGTTTCAGGGGTCTGGGATCGGAGTTCAGTGGGCAGAAAATAACTGACATCCGAGCCCTTAAATTTTCTCTGCGATTTCAGCGTTCCCTGCGGTAATATTAATTTTAAACCCATGAACGTTTATCTTTGCTTTACTTTTAGGCTTCGAAAGCGATTAAGAGTAGCAGCTAATTCAAAGCTTCTAAATTCAGACAGGTCTCCTCTTATCCACTCTTCACTTAAACAGTCTAAGCCTTTCTCTCGTATATCTGTCATTACTAATTCGCATATCTCTTTTATACTTCGGTGACCGTCTATGTAACGACTTGCATAATGAATGGCATATCCTATTGCTCTCAACTGCCCGGGGTGAACTAACTGTTCCACCGCTCCAACCTGAACTTGATGCTCACCAAACGCAAGCAGTGAAAGGCTTTCAGCTTTGATATGTACGCGCCTTTTCCACTTTGACGCGTTCAGTATATTTGGAATAGGAAAACGAGGAATATCCGAAGGAGATTTAATATTAAAATTATCCGACATGGAATCTTTTTTAACAATTTCATGAGCCCGTGCAGTTAAATCATGGGGGCTGTATTCAATCATGCCGATAACCAGATCGGCTAAACTGAAATAATCGCCACTCCCTCCCATAACGATTACCGTTGAAATTCTCTTTTTCTCATAAAGACCACGCACATGTTCCACAAAAGGTGTAATCGGTTCTTTCTCTTTGTTAATCAGGGCCTTCATCCGTTTATCACTAATCATGAAATTTGTCGCCAGCGTATCTTCATCCAGAAGAAGCGTACGCGCTCCAACCTCAAGAGCTTCCAGAATATTAGCCGCCTGAGACGTACTCCCACTTGCATTGGCGGTTGAGAATGATATAGTATCCTGATCAAATGGCAGATTAGAGATGAAAGGATCTATATTCAAGTTCTGTATACTGCGTCCATCCTCCGCTCTTATCTTAACAGCATCGACACTGGTTATTACAAACTCACGTCCATCACCGGGGATATGATTATAAATGCCGTATTCCAACGCGCTTAATAGTGTAGACTTTCCGTGATACCCTCCACCCACAATCAATGTCACACCTTTTGGAATCCCCATCCCTGTCAACTCTCCATAGTTGGGTAAATTTATACTGAGCCTCATCGATTGGCAGCTTTTAAAAAGAACCAGCCCTTTGGAACTTAGCGGACGTGGATCAATGCCACTGGCCCTGGGAAGCACAGCGTTATCCGCTACAAACGCGATCAAACCCAATTCTGCCAGCTTTTCTCTGATAAATTCAGCGTCTTCAACTGTCTCAACATGACGATACAATTTATCCTCAGGTAATATTTGAAAATACAATGAATCACTAACAATCCGGGGGATAACTTCTGAAAAGATGCGGGCAGCTACTTTGCCCGCAATCCGACGACCAAAAGCCGGTAGTCCAACCAGAAAACGTACTTCAATGCAGCCGTCCTTGATTATTACAGAAGATCTCTTAAGCACCTCCTGCCCCGGTGGATCAATTTCAATAACACCACTCTTTCCGGATCCCTCCTTTATTTGATTATGTTTTTTAATCGACTGATAAAATCTCCTTGCCAGAAAATCACATAACGCTGTATTTCTGCAATCTTCAGAGTAGAGATCTTCAGGAAATCCGGCTGTTTCCAAGGAAATTATAATTCTAATCTTGCTGGGCTCGGCAAAGGGGTCTCCCTGTACATGGTCAATCCAAACCTCATAATTCTCATATTGATATTGACCTTTTAGGGTTTTATAAGCCGGGTATCGTTTTTCCTCCAACCCTGACAATTTCTGGACCAGTTCACTTTGATTTAACATATCGCCACAAAACCGCAATCAAATTTAATAATCAACCACGAAAAACGCGAAAAAAAAATCAATACTCATTTTTTTCGTAACTTTTGTGTCTTTCGCGGGTTAATAAATTCTATACCTCAATAAATTATAGTATAAAAGTCTGTAATAATTGTGATAAATTTGTTGTGAAAATTAAATAGCAAGATTATGAATGAAAAAAATAAAAAAGGATTAATCATAGTCAATACCGGTGACGGGAAAGGGAAAACTACCGCGGCGTTAGGTACTGCCTTTCGCGCCTTAGGGTATGACTACAAAGTCTGTATGATCCAGTTTATTAAAGGAAGCTGGCATTACGGGGAACTGGATGCCGCAAAAAAGTTTCCCGCAAACTTTGAACTTATACCAATGGGAGAAGGTTTTACATGGAATACTAAAGACAAAGAACGTGATACTCTTGTGGCTCGACGTACATGGGAATTATGTAAGGAAAAAATTTTATCGGGAAAGTATAAAATAGTTGTGTTGGACGAAATAAATATCGCCCTGAGATATAATTATCTTGATGTTCATGATGTCATGAATTTTCTCAAAAAAAAACCGCAAGACCTGCATGTTATATTAACGGGCCGAAACGCCCCGCCTGAAATCATTGAGATTGCTGATATGGTAACAGAAATGAAAGAAATAAAGCATCCTTTCAAATCTGGTGTCAAGGCACAAAAGGGAATTGAATATTAAGTTTGCTAATTTACCGCAGAGTACGCTGAGTTCGCAGAGGGAAAAAATCTTATTCTCTGTGATCTTTGCGACCTCTGCGTTCAAATATCTATTCGAAAAACATCTTCTTTTTCCTTAAAAATCTTCCCGGTTGGTGCTTTTGGATCATGGTCAAAGAAAATCTGCCACTTTTCCTCTGCTGCCTGATTTAAGAAATCTTTTTTCTTCAACAAAACCTCATGAGGAAAAAGGTCATACGCCATAAGATAAGGTAGCTTCAAATGTGATGTTGTGGGAACCAGATCGGCGAAGTACACCCCTTTATCGTCTTTCGAATCAATCTTTATGATCTGATGATGCCGTGTGTGGGCGCCGGTCACCAGCGTATGTAGTCCAGGCACAACCTCAGAATCACCTTCAATAAATTCTACCTGCCCTGCTTCCTGGAGGGGGATTAAATTTTCCTTTCGGTATGAATACTTCATTATGCCAAAATTGTTCATTGCGTCTTCCCATTCTCCTTTTTGGATAACATAAGTCGCTTCGGGAAAAGCAGGAACCGCTTTTCCATCTTCGTTCATTGTTGCACCACCTGCGTGATCAAAATGGAGATGACTTAAAATAACGATGTCAATGTCCGAAGTCTCAAAACCTTTTTCTTTAAGAGACTCCTCCAGTACGGAACGATTCTCTAATCCAAAGATATCTTTTTCCTTTGGGGAAAATTTCGTCCCATTTCCCGTATCAACCAATATCTTTTTATCACCGGAATTTATTAGAAGGCAGTTGGTTTCCAGCTCAACCCTGTTTCTTTCATCAGCGGGGTTGGTCTTTTCCCATAGCGGTTTTGGGATAACACCAAACATAGCTCCGCCGTCCAGCTTATACTTCCCGCCGCTGATAATCTGAATTTCAAACTGTCCGAGTTTCATAATCACTTCAACAACAAATTGCACAAATTTTGCGAATTATCTTTTTATATCTCAAAAAGTTTAGGAACTTTGAACTATGATTGTCATTCCAGCAGGCTTACCAAAGTTGTCATTCCCGAATGTTCTTATCGGGAATCCAGCTGCGAACAAATGGCAATTAGCTCAACTCATTGAGAACTTGCATTATTTTCTAAAAATAACCCTATTATAATATGGATAAGATTTTTTTACATTTGATTCTTTTGTTTTTGAAGGTTTTCCATTTTATTAAATTTTGCTTCAGAGATTTACTCAGGGTAGCAGAACCACAATCACAATTCGGTATGGAAAATCGAATTTGACGGTTTCCAAAGGAAAGCCGCCCGAAGGGTTGAGGTCTGGGATGACCAAAATCAAAAATGAATTACAACCCCCTGGCCCCCTTTATTAAGGGGGAATTTTGGATGACTTCCCCTCTATCAAGAGGGGTGTCCCACTGTGGAAACACAATTTTACCACGAGGGTAAAATTGGACGGTTTCCGAAGGAAAGCCGCCCAAAGGGTTAAGGCCATGGATGGCCGAAATCACAATTTTAGATATTTGCAGAGTAGGTTATATAGATTAAAAAGTTATTTTTTTTATTAAAGACAACCTGGATATGAGCAATAGCAAAATCAACGCTCCATATAATAAAGGTTCCAGGACACCTGACTTGACAAGCCACGCGAAATGAAGAACGGCAAGCGATGCCGCGGGATATATCAACGCGTGCAAATTACGCCATTGTCGGCCAAGCTTTCTTCGCGCGTTATTAAAAGAGGTTGCAGCGAGCAAGGTAAGTATTAAATAAACTGAAAATCCGGCAATAACAAAACGTTTTTTGATAACATCCTTGAGGATTAAATCGACGTCAAAAGCATAATCAAGTCCCAGGAAAGTAAAAAAATGTAAAGTGGCAAAAAAGAAAGAATAAAGGCCAATCTGACGCCGCACTTTTATAATCTGGTCGAACCCGAATAAAATTTTAGCCGGTGTGCATGAAAGTGTCAGGACGAGTGAAATTAACGTATATTTCCCTGTTCTTTCCGTTATTTCTTCAATAGGGTTTGCGGTAAGCTGATCATTAAAGTAGTCCCAAAATATCAAACCGACAAAGGTTAACGCGGCTATATGGATAAAGACTTTAATCCATACAATTAAGGATGATTTCATCAGAAATACTTTTTTAAATCCATTCCTTTGTAAAGGCCGGCCACATCTTCCGAATATCCATTAAACGGCAGAGTTTTGCGGCGTCCAAATTCGCCGATCCTGCGCTCGGACGCTTGCGACCAGCGGGGATGATCCACCGCCGGGTTCACATTTGAATAAAAACCATATTCACGAGGATTAACTTTCATCCATAGAGAAGCAGGCATATTTTCAACCAGGAGTATCCTGACGATAGATTTTATGCTTTTGAAACCGTATTTCCAGGGAACAACGAGGCGAATAGGGGCGCCGTTTTGTGGCATTAGTTTTTTACCGTACAGCCCTGTTGATAAGAATGTAAGATCGTGCATAGCTTCATCAAGTCGAAGTCCTTCTATGTATGGCCAGGGGAAAGACCTTGATTTCTGATTCGGCATCCTGCTCGGACTATGAAGCGTCATGAACTGAACATATTTAGCTTCCGGCAGGGGTTCTACCTCTTTTAAAAGTCTGGCGAGGGGGAGTCCCAACCAGGGGATCACCATGGACCACCCTTCCACGCATCGAAAACGATATATTCTCTCTTCCTGATCGTAGATTTTAGTCAAATCATCCACATCAATACTTAAAGACTTTTTCGAAAGCCCTCCTATTTCTAATTTCCATGGAGATGTTTTAAAATTTTTTGCCGCAAAAATTACATCCTCTTTGTCCAGTGAGAACTCATAAAAGTTATTATACGTGGTTATTGCTTTGTAGGACGTGAGCTTATCATCCGGCAAAACGCCACCATTTGATGGTTTATAAGTTGTCTTGTAATTGTCGCAACCGGGGAAAGTGGCAGCACTCAGTATCATTCCTCCAACACCAACCATAAATTTTCGCCTGTTTAGATATAAGCTTTCTGGTGTGATTTCAGAAGATTTAACCTTTGTCATTTATTTATTCCTTGCAAAAAGAATTTAGATTTTACTTCACCCCCCTGAGCATGGCTTTGCAGATTTGCCCATAGGAGAATACCTACGGGGACTTGAATTCCAATCAAGTTATACTTTCCGCTGCTAAATGATTGAATTTCAAATTCACCAAGTTTCATAATTAATTATCCTTTACTATTCAGGTATTCACTATACTTTTTGTCTTCCACACCAACATGGTTTTGCAACCAATCGACTAAAAAAGTTATAAATTCAACATTTAAAATATTCTTTCCTCCTTCAAAGTCTTTTTGGAATTCATTAACCTTATCTATCAGGTCAACATGTTGGTTCTTGTGATACTCATAATCAGGATATTTTTTTGCAGACAACTCTGCTTCTTCATCCTGAAAATGAACTTCCGTATACCATCTTAACGCTTTAAATAAATTTTCCAACACGGCTTTGCCTTTACCTTCTTTCATTCCTATATAGAGTATATTAACCAAGCTAAAAAGCACCTTGTGCTGTTCATCAAACATGGGAACATCGACCTTATATTTTTCACTCCAATCTAAGTACATATTCCTACTCAAATTTCATAAAACTTCACTTTTCAATGCCGTCAGGGGATGAAACAAGCAAAAAAAACAGCCCAGCTAAAAGCTTTTATTATAGTATGGATAATATTTTTTTACATTGGGTTCTTTTTATGGTGAAAAATAAAGAAGATTTACTTTGACATGATAAAAGGGGTTTAATACTAAACCGTTTGCAGCTCCCCCCGGCAAAGCTGAGCTTAGCTCTACAAGACAGCAGGGAATCTTCTGCGTTTGGATTGATCTTCTTCACATTCTCAAAAAATTCTCTTCGGAAGAGATCATCAGATATGGATTGGTCTTCTTTTCTTCGCCTATTGTTGAGGTGATTGACGCACCATAATCATGGCCGGGATACACAATGGTGTCGTCCGGCAGTTCTTTTAGTTTTTGAAGGCTTCTGTACATGTCTTTCGGATTGCTTTCCGGAAAATCACATCTTCCAATAGCGCCTGTAAAAAGAGTATCTCCGGTAACCACAAAATTATCGCCGAGGTAGCAAACACATCCGGGGAGATGGCCCGGAGTATGGAGGACTTTAAGGGATATATTTCCAACAGGTATAACCGATCCATCATCAATCTCAACAACTTTTTCTTTAAATTCTGACAAAGCCTTAGCTTCATTTTTGTGGACATATATTTTTCCAATGTCAGTTCTTTTGGTTAATTCTCCTATCCCATCTACATGATCATAATGAGTATGAGTAAAAAGCGCTGTTGTAATTTTCATGCCGTCTTTTTTAGCTATGCTGAGAATTCTATCGACTTCAAACGCTGGATCCACCACCGCACACTCTTTTGTTTCAGAACAACCGATAAGATAATTAAAATTTTGTATCATCCCCACTTCTATTTGTTTTATGTAAAAAGAATATTTTCTCATTTACTACCCCATTTCTGTAAAACAGTTCAGGTTATACATACTCTCTTAATTTACTTTCTATCGTATTCTTAATATAATTCAGGTTCTTTTCACTATCGGCCTCAAAACGAAGAACCAATACAGGCTGGGTATTAGAAGCGCGAACCAGACCCCATCCGTGCTCATAAATAATCCGAACACCGTCTATATCAACAGTTTTGAAATCTTTTTTAAGCTCAGCCGCTACTTTTTTAACCACTTCAAACTTTTCATCATCCGGACAATCAACTCTAATTTCAGGCGTTGAAAAAGTTTTGGGTACATCATCCAATAATTGAGAAACGCTTTTGTTTGATTCAGAAAGGATTCGAATAAACCTGCATGCCGCGTAAATCGCGTCATCATACCCGAAATACTCATCCGCAAAAAACATGTGTCCGCTCATTTCTCCAGCCAGCAGAGCCTTTTCTTTTTTCATCTCTCCTTTAATAATAGAATGCCCGGCAGCGCACATCAACGGTTTGCCGCCGTTCTTTTTAATATCATCGTAAAGAGTTTGAGAACACTTTACCTCAAAAATAACAGACGCCCCCGGGTGCCTCTTTAATACGTCTCTGGAATAAAGAACTAAAAGCTTATCTCCCCAGATAATATTTCCCTGATTATCGATAATCCCAATACGATCTACGTCACCGTCAAAAGCAATTCCAGCGTCAGCTTTATTCTCTTTTACCGACTTAATGAGGTCTTCTAAATTTTCCGCGACGGTTGGGTCCGGATGATGGTTCGGATATCGACTGTCAGGTTCACAATAAAGGGGAATGAAATCGCAATCCATTTTCCCAAATAATGCCGGCACAACAGTCCCGGCAACACCATTTCCTCCATCCACAACAACTTTGATATTTTTTTTGAACTGGAATTTTTCAAGGAGGAGTTTTTTGTAGGGGGTAATAACATCGGCGTCTTCTATTTTTCCTGTTCCCTGATAAAAATTACTTTCTTCGCAAACCTTTCTTATCTTCTGAATCTCTTCTCCAAAAACAGTATCTTTCCCAACACAAATTTTAAACCCATTATATTCCGAAGGATTGTGACTTCCGGTTATCATTATCCCACCGTCCGGTTTCAGGTGAAAAAGTGAAAAATAAAGCAATGGGGTCGGAACCGTACCAAGGTTAATAACATTACAACCTGTTGAAGTAATCCCTTCGCTCAGAACATTAAAGAATTCATCTGAACTTGCCCTGTTATCACGTCCAACAGTAACAGTTCTGTATCCCATGCTTCTCATATAAGTCCCGTAGGCTTTGCCTATGGTATTTACAGCATAAGGTGTTAACTCTTCATATGCCACTCCACGGATATCGTATAACCTGAAAATGTTTTTACTGATCTCGTTTTTCATAAGGTCACCAAAATCGACTCTGTATGATACAATATTTCCGTATAAAACGCAGTATTTTAGCAAACTGAGCTTTAGGAGGAGTTGATGGATTATTACGGATGGATAGTTTTTGCGCACGCTATAACAGCCGCGGCCTTTGTTATGACCATGATCATCATGCAATTAGTCGTGGCCAATGTTATGAAAAGAATTCCGGACAGCTCCGGGAAAAAAGAAGGGGTTAGCTTTATTCAGAAACGCTGGCTTCCAATTGTGGATGCTATTATTATAGTACTGGGTCTGACAGCAATTGGAATTGCCTCATTAAACTTCGATATGATAATCAGCAGCTCGATCTTCCTGACAAAAATTATTATTGGGATAGTTGCTTTAGGAGCAGCCTATTGCAATCATTTTTATCTCAGGTACGTGAAACGGGAATTGGCAGCTTCAGGAAGAGACCCTGATCGTTTGAAGAAAATTGGCAGGATTATGCCGGTGTTGGATAAAGTCGCGTTAATCGGTGGAGTAATTACCGCGGTAATCGGCTGGTACATCAATCACGTTTAACTTAACGCTGCAAAACCACAATCACAATTCGGTATGGAAAACCGAATTGGACGATTTCCGGAGGAAAGTCGCCCGAAGGGTTGAGACCAAGGATGGTCACAATCAAAAAGAATTTAACGCAGAGTTCGCGGAGAGTGCAGAGATCGCTAAAAGAATTAAAATAATGATTTTTCTTAGCGTTCTCCGCGAACTCTGCGGTGGTAAAAAATAATTCTTCGTAATTTTCGTGTGCTTCGTGGTTATGAATATTTTGCTCGTTGCGAAGTCTGGTTATTATCTTTGTGTTTTAATAAAATCATACCAGTTCAACAAAAACTTCGTTAGAAAATAAGATTCCCTTATGAGTTAGTTTCAGCTTCTTATCGCTATATTCCAAAAACTGTTCATCACTCAATTTTCTTATTTTTTCTCCAAATTCAGAATCTAAGCTTTGACCAAACCTTTTCTCAAAATCAGAAAGGTTAATTCCGTTTACCATTCTTAACCCAAGCATTAGAGTTTCTCCCATGCTCTTCTTTTGATCTAAGGTTTCTTTCTCAAAAAGAGGAATTTCTTTTTTCTCCAAAAGCGTCTCAATGTATTTTCCCGGTGATAAAATATTTTTGCTCCTTGTTCCATTTAAATACGATGCAGCACCCGGCCCGAATCCAGCATATTCATTATTATTCCAGTAGATCTTATTATGCCGACACTCATAGCCTTTCACAGCAAAATTGGAAATTTCATAATGGATATAACCAGCACTTAACAAATATTGCACTGCCTTTTCATACATTTTTGATTGAAGTTCCTCAGAAGGAAGAATTAATTTTCCTTTCCTCAATTGATCGTAGAAAGGAGTCTCCTTTTCAATAGTCAGGTTGTATACAGAAAGATGGGTTGGTTTCAATTGAGTCGCGCTTTGAAGTGTTTCTTCCCATATCTCAAGACTCTGTCCCGGAAGACCGAACATCAGATCCAGTGAAACATTATTAAATCCGGCCTCCCTGGCAGCAGATACAGATTGATAGATTTCATCACAGTTATGAATTCGGCCTATTTTTTTTAATAGAGCATCATTAAAAGACTGGCATCCCAGACTGAGACGATTAAAACCGTTCTCTCTTAAAATTTTTAAATATTGATCATTGATGGTGCCGGGATTAGCTTCAATAGAAACTTCACAGTCCGATTCAATAGAAAAATTTTTAAAGCAGGCATTGAGAATATCTGTGATTTGAGCAGAGGATAGAGATGTAGGAGTTCCTCCCCCGAAGAAAATAGACCCTATTTGATATTGATCTATATTTTTACTTTTTAAACCAATTTCTTCTTTTAAAGCGGGGACAAAATCCTTATCAATCCCATTATCATAAGAATTAAAATCACAATAAGGACATTTCTGTTTGCAGTAGGGAATATGGAGATATAAGGCAAGATTCATAAAATTAATAAAAAAAATAAATGACTTATAATATTTTACCGCAGAGATCGCTGAGCACACAGAGATTAATAATCAGATTTCCGCTTCAGCAGGAATGACCATCAAGGCTCTCTGCAGAGCAAATCTGTAAAATTGTGTTTAACACAAGTTTTGTTAGCAGCTTGGGCACCAGCCCTTTTTGGCTCCGGTAGCCTATCCCCTTTGGACGTTGTTATGTTACACCTTTGCTGTGAAGATATTTAGCTAATTTTTTATCGTCTATGTCGGTATGATTCAGCAGCCAGTCCCCCAGCAGAAATACTGTTTGGAACGCTGCATCTCTATCGCTTCCAATAAAATTTTTGTAAATGTGGAACAGTTCTTCCAGTAAATCATCATGTTGCTTTTTATGCTCCGCGATTTCAGGATACCCGTGCTGATCCATTAGTTCTTCTTCTTTTTT
>CAYMVZ010000086.1:0-10762 GCA_964394335.1 uncultured Nitrospinota bacterium
TGATTATACTGCACCACGGGGAACTCCCATTTTTGCTGCAGGTGATGGCCGGGTTATCAGTGCCGGTTACAGCAAGGCAAGTGGTAATTATGTGTTTGTCGAGCACGGCCAACAATATATGACCAAATATCTGCACCTGCACAAACGTCATGTTAAACGTGGCCAAAAGGTGAAGCAACGCCAAATCATTGGAACTTTAGGTTCAACCGGCTATACAACTGGCCCGCACCTTCATTACGAATTTCTGGTAAATGGTATACACAGAAATCCTCGAACTATTTTGAAAAAATTGCCAAAGGCCAAATCTATAGCTGAAGATGAAAAGCAACGTTTTATCGCTCATGTCCACGGTCTCCAACTACAGTTCCTCAACTACACTCGAGCTACCCAACTGGCAATGTTGGACACCGCTACGATTATTCAATAATTAACCACCAATTGTTACATGACTGATTGAAGATTTGGAAGGAGAACTTTTTAAAATTGAAGCTCCCCGCAGCAGAGCTGCGACTGCGCTTGCTAAACACTTTCAAAAATATTGAAAAGAGATATTAAAAATGTACTTGAAATATGAAGGTGGTTATGTAGCTACCTGTGATGACCTCCCCATTTTAATGATCACAATTTTACCACGATGGTAAGATTGGACGGTTCCCAAAGGGAAGCTGCCCGAAGGGTCAAAACCAGGGATGGTTTTTATCAAACAATCAATCTTGTAAGAGACGTACTGCACGCACTCCTTTGTAGCGGCAGGTGCTTCGAAAGCTCTCGTCGATTCCGCCATTAGTGAAGTAAACATAACGAGCGCAACAGGTGCCAGCAGTCTCTGACGACCAATACGAATATGCACCACCAGAAGCAAAAATTGGGTCAATATGAGTGGTGTCCCCAAAATAATCTTTATTAATCTTCGACTTCTCAAAAATCGTCTCTAATTCTCTTACCGTTGGCACTCTCCAATCGTTATAACCGCCTGTGCTTAACCAATTCACATAGCTCCATGAAGCGTTCCAATCAAGACATTTCCCAAGATCCGCATAACTATCTTCTTTTGTCCACATTAGATTCGTGCTGATATCGGTTATTGTTCCGTCTCCATGGTCGACAAAACGTTTATCGGCAGAATGTTTACCTTTTAATGCTTCACCGGGGAAACTTAAAGACAGAAATAAAACAGAAATCAGGGGAATCAATAAACTGTAAGAATATTTTTTATTCATAGGCAGGCATCCTCACACATCTAACACAAATTAAAGCATAAGAAATGATTGTACTTCAAGCATATTTTTTGCAAATCAATCTGTAACTAATCTGCCTCCGGTTATTGTACCAGATGTTGTTGACTGTCCCCCCATTTTTAAGTGACCGTACTATCCGTGAATATGGCAGGGAAATCTGAGGCGTTAAACCTGTCCGTGTAAAATAGCTTTTAAACAGCACAAAGCACTATTTATTTTGTAGCGTTGCAATCTCCAAGTAAAGTATAATGTGAGACGTCAGTTGAAACTGCTGATGGCATTTAGCAAATGCATCCATGTTCTGGTTGTTCTGAATTGTTGAGGTGCAAGGGTTGCTGCAGTATAAAAGCAGATTTTGGGACAATATTTGCTATTAACACATAGAGTCATCTAATTTTTAGAAAGGAGTAAAATGGAAATTAATGATTTAGTGCCGGAACAAAAACTGGATTATTTGGGATTGCACCAACTAGGACAAGTATACTGGAATATTTCAACACCCGGCTTGTATGAATTAGCAATTCGGCGTTATGAGGGTCAGGTAGCCCACCTGGGACCTTTAGTGGTGAGCATGGGGCAGCACACAGGTCGTGCCGCAAAAGATAAATACATTGTGGATGAGCCGCAAACCAGCAAAGATATATGGTGGGGTAAGGTCAATGTAAAATACCCTGAGGAGAGGTTCAATGCCCTTCTTGGCCGCATGGCCGCCTACTTGCGCGGCAAAACAATTTTCGTGCAGGACTGCTATGCTGGAGCTGATAAGCAATTTCGACAATCGGTCAGGGTTGTTTCTGAATACGCCTGGCACAACCTGTTTGCACGCAATATGTTCATCCAGCAGCCACGGGAGCGTGAAGCTATTCGGAAATTCAAGCCTGATTTTACGGTTCTTCAGTGTCCAAACTTTAACGCTGACCCGGATGAAGACAAGACACGCAGCGGCGCCTTTGTTGCTCTCAACGTAAGCCGTAAACTGGTACTTATAGGCGGCACTGCTTATGCCGGTGAGATAAAAAAATCGATATTTTCCGCTCTAAACTTTCTGCTGCCCGGGCAGGATGTGCTTTCAATGCACTGTTCGGCAAATGTGAGCAAAAGTGATCCCAATGATGTAGCCATTTTCTTTGGATTGTCAGGTACCGGTAAAACCACTCTTTCGGCTGATCCAAAGAGACTGCTTATCGGCGACGATGAGCATGGCTGGTCTGATAACGGGATATTTAATTTTGAGGGAGGTTGCTATGCCAAGGTAATCCGGCTTTCGCGCGAAGCTGAGCCTGAAATTTATGAATGTACACGAAGTTTTGGTACCATTATGGAAAACGTTTCAATTGACCCTGCGGTAAGACGAATTGATCTGGATGATGATAGTTTAACGGAAAACACCCGCGCCTCATATCCTCTTAAGCATATTCCCAATATAGTCAGTTCAGGAATGGCCGGTCACCCACGCAATATTATTATGTTGACGGCCGATGCTTTTGGTGTTCTGCCGCCTATTTCCAAGTTGACACCTGAGCAGGCCATGTATCACTTTATTAGTGGCTATACGGCTAAAGTTGCGGGTACTGAAAAAGGCGTAACCGAACCGACAGCTACTTTCAGCGCCTGTTTTGGCGCTCCCTTTATGATGCGCCATCCTTCTGTGTATGCCCAGTTATTAGAAGAAAAAATTGAAAAACATAAAGCAGAGTGCTGGCTTGTTAATACCGGCTGGACAGGAGGACCTTATGGAGTTGGATCTCGAATGGAGATTGGGTATACTCGCGCGCTTTTAAATGCTGCCCTCAGTGGCGCGCTTGAAAAAGTCCGGATGCAGGTTGACCCGATATTTGGATTTCAAGTTCCAACTGAAGCCCCGGATGTTCCAACTCAAATACTTAATCCACGCAATACCTGGTCCAATCTATCCGATTATGATGCCCAGGCAAGAAAGCTTGCAACCCTGTTCCATAAGAATTTTAACCAGTTTAAAGACAAAACCCCGGACAAAGTGTTGGCCGCCGGTCCAAAAGTGGAGAATTAAATCATGATGAGACTTGAAAATTATCGGGATGTCATAGGTGATGTAAAATTTTTGGTTTTGCTCTAATTTAGACGGTTGTGATGCACTTTTAAAAATGAGCACCCTTTTAGTGATGCTTTTTTTTATAAAATCTTAGTTACTTGCAATCTCTGAGTCTCATTCCTTTGACATCAACAAAGATTTGATGGGTATATACGAATTGTATCAGCTTGCTCTTCAGTACGATGCGTTCACATTTCAAAAGATACTTTGCAAAAACCGATAAAAGGGATTTGCCTAAATTTTTTTTAAAACCGGGAGGAATTAATTATGGCAATAAAAGTAGGAATTAATGGCTTTGGCAGAATCGGGCGTCTTGTTTTTCGTGCTGCCAGCAGCAAGCCCGAAATTGAAATTATCGGTATCAATTATCTTATCTCGGTTGATTACATGGCATACATGCTCAAATACGACTCTACTCACTGCAGGTTTGATGGTGAGGTGGAAGTTGTAGGCGAGAACCTTGTTGTTAACGGAAAAACCGTTAGGGTCAGCTCAGAGAAAGACCCTGCAAATCTTAAATGGGGCGAGCTGGGCGTAGAGTATGTAGTTGAGTCAACAGGACTTTTCCTTACCCGTGATAAATCTGAAGCTTACATTAAAGCCGGGGCAAAACGCGTTGTAATGTCAGCACCTTCAAAAGACGCAACCCCCATGTTTGTGATGGGGGTAAACCACAAATCTTATTCCGCAGACATGGACATCGTCTCCAATGCTTCCTGCACCACCAACTGCCTGGCACCGATTGCCAAGGTGCTTAACGATAACTGGGGGATTTCCGAAGGCCTTATGACAACCGTTCATGCAACCACAGCTACTCAGAAAACAGTTGACGGCCCGTCAATGAAAGACTGGCGGGGCGGCCGGGGCGCAGCCCAGAACATCATCCCGTCCTCTACCGGCGCTGCGAAGGCAGTTGGTAAAGTTATTCCTGAGCTTAATGGAAAGCTCACCGGTATGGCTTTCCGCGTTCCAACACCAGACGTGTCGGTGGTTGATCTCACCTGCCGTCTTGAAAAAGGGGCTTCATACGACGAAATTAAAGCTGCTATGAAGAGCGCTTCCGAAGGTGAGCTCAAGGGTATCCTCGGCTATACAGAAGATGCCGTTGTTTCCACCGATTTTATCGGCGACCCGCGTACATCTATTTTTGATGCGGGCGCGGGCATTGCGCTGAGCGATAACTTTGTAAAGGTTGTCTCCTGGTATGACAATGAAATGGGATACTCTCACAAGGTGTGCGACCTTATCATTCACATGAATACGGTTAAATAAATTCGGAATTCACATTTAATGAAGTCGTCATGTTTTTAACCAAATATCTCAAAGGAGAGCATTATGGGAACAACTGTTGTATCCAATTTTAAACTCAAAGGGAGAGAAATCCTTTCTTCCTATGCCGCCTTTACCCTTGAAGGTGAAATGACAGCCCGCGTACAGCGCGCAGGTCAAACCTTCACCATTACCGAGCGTAACGGTATAGCCAAAGGCACCTCCGACGGCGAGGCAGAGGCAATCTACATAGCCAACGATAAGGCCTTAAAGTCCATTGAAAAAAATATAGCGCCCCTCCTCCCCTCAAAAGTCATCATTGGCAAGCCAAAGGATATTCTGGACGCTTGCGCTGAATTTGATCTTAAGCTTGTTGAAAGGGCCGGCCCCAACAAGAAGATCTGGGGAGGCAACGCCTGCCTGGCAGCCTCCACGGTTTTCTTTCAAACTCTGCTGAAGGCGACCGGCTTCAAGCCCTGGCAGCTTCACCGTCCCCGGGGCGGTCTCAAGAATTTCTACATGCCTAATATCGCCTTCAACATGGTCTGCGGCGGTGAGCATGTGCCCGGCACCAGGCAGGATATTCAGGAGATGTTCTTTTTTGCAATGAAAGAAAATTCTGTTAAGGGTGTATTTGAGACCGGCGTCAAATTTTTTAAGCAGTTCGAGAAGAACCTCGTGCGCGACAAGCTACCCACCGGCACTGCAAAGGAGCGTGGCTTTGTATTTCCCGTTAAGGACAACTTCGAAGGTCTCAAGCGCATCAGGGAATGTGCCCGACAGCTCGGGCTGAAGCCTTCCGATTATGCCGTCGGGACCGACAATGCATTCTCAGAAATCCAGAAGGGCGAAAAGCTGCGCAAGTCCGGTAAATACGACATGCGCTTTTCCGGCATGGGCATCAAAACCCGCGAGCAACTAATCGAGTTCAACGCTAAAGTAGTAAAGAGCGCAGCGAACTTTGTGACCATGGAGGACCCGGGCTCCGAGATCGACGTGGAAGCTCACAAGCTGATGAATGCAAAGTACGGCGACCGGGTACAGATCGTTATCGATGATGCGGCTGTGACCCAACTGCGCTTTATCATTCCTTTCCTGGGTGCGCCGGTGCGCAAGCACCGGGCCGGCAACTCCATCCTGATCAAGCTGAACCAGGCCGGGACTTTCACTGAAACATGCCTGGCCTCCGAAATTACCCTCGGTTTAGCCGACCCATCCAGGGTTGAGCAGTTTCTGGCTGCCCGAAAGGACCTAAAAAATGTTTTGAAGCAGCTGAAGGGGCTTGGCGTGAACAGCCTGAAAGAGGCTATCGGAAACATCAAAAAAGGCGGCTTTACGGCATTCTTCTCTCACCGCTCCACGGAAGGCACATCGGAATTTCTTCCTTACATGCCGCTCATGTACGGCGCTGTATCGCGCAAGATCTGGTTCAAAGCTGGCGCTCCCAATGGCGAGCGCAACCTCCAAAACTACAACCCGCTCATAAGGGCCGAGGAGGAGATGCGCGCTAAAAAGATAAAAACTGTTGTTGCCGGTTTTAAGGGGCTTCCCGACGGCGTGAATGTTCCGGCGGCAAAATAATTAGTAGTGGTTTATACAGAATAATGAAATCGCTTGAATAGTTTTGCAACATTAAAATGACTGATATTAAAGCAATTATTTTTGATCTCGACGGTGTTATTGTTGACACGGCAAAATATCACTATATCGCATGGAAGAAACTTGCAGCCGAACTGGGATTTGACTTTACAGAAAAGGATAATGAAAGATTAAAAGGCGTCAGTAGAAAAAGGTCTCTTGAAATCATTCTTGAAACAGGGAAAAAGAAGATTGCAGAAGAAGAAAAAGAAATACTTATGGCCAAAAAGAACAAATGGTACGTAGAATATATTTCAAAATTGAAAGAAGACGAAATTTTTCCGGGTGTGATAAATTATTTTATTAAATTAAAAAAAAAAGGAATTAAGCTGGCTATAGGCTCTGCAAGTAAAAACGCAAAGAAAATATTAGTGCGTTTAAAAATTCTTGAGTTTTTTGATGCTGTATCTGATGGAACAATAATCTCAAAAGCAAAACCTGATCCAGAAGTATTTCTTAAAGCAGCGGAAATGATGGAAGTGCCACCGGACAACTGCCTGGTATTTGAAGACGCCCTGGCAGGAGTGGAAGCTGCAAAAAAAGCGGGAATGAAATGTGTGGGGGTTGGAGATCCAAATATATTAACCAAAGCCGACAAAGTTATTAAAGGAATTTATGAATTAAAAGTAAGCGAGACCGATCCTGTCGGCTATTTTCAATGCGGATAAAGATTGCGAAAAAATATTAATTGAATATTGAAGCTCCCCGCAGTAGAACTGCGAGGAATGCACTCGCTAAGCACTTTCAACCCTGAATAATTTATTGAATAAACATGATTAAACGTGACATTCACCTTCCACCCGAACACATCTATCCAGTGGATGAATGGAAGATGATAGAGAAAGAATTCTATCCCTCTTTTCTCGCCCAGGCCGAAACCATCTTTGCGATGAGCAACGGTTATCTCGGGATGCGTGGAAATTTTGAGGAAGGAAGACCTGCCTTTCAGACCGGGACCTTTGTAAACGGATTTCATGAAACCTGGCCAATCATTTATGGAGAAGAAGCTTACGGTTTCGCGAAAACCGGACAGACCATGTTGAATGTGATAGACAGCAAGATTATCAGGCTGTATGTAGATGACGAAATATTTTATATTCCCACAGCAAACCTCCTTCAATTCGAACGAATTCTCGACATGAAATCTGGAACACTCAAGCGGGAAATTTTGTGGGAAACCCCGTCTGGAAAACAGGTGTTGATCAAATCAGAGAGGTTCGTTTCCTTCAAGCATCGACATCTTGCTGCAATTTCCTATGAGCTTACCATTTTAAATGCAGGGGCGCTGGTTGTGCTTATATCGGAAATGCTCAGTCCCTCTTCAAACCAGAATCGGGCTAAAAGGAAAGACCCACGACAAGCAAGGAGGGTGAGCGATCGGGCGCTTATTCCTGTAGAAAGCTATAACAAGGACCTGCGTATTTTATTGGGTCATTCCACAAGTAACAGCAAGATGGCAATCTCCTGTGGCATAGACCACAAGATAGAGACTGAATGCTCTTTTTCTTATACAGACCAGTGCTCGGAAAACAAGGGTGAAGTAGACTTTTCTATAAACGCGCAGCCAGGTGTGCCTATCCGCTTAACGAAGTTCATATCTTACCACACATCGAGAAGCTCCTCTCCTAATGAGCTTTGTTCCAGGTCAGAACGAACGCTGGATCGCGCGGTAGACGAGGGATTTGATAATATACAGGAAACTCAGCGAGAGTTTATGGACGATTTTTGGAGCAGAAGTGACATCATGGTCAGTGGTAGCCTTCCTCGAGCTCAGCAGCTCATCCGTTTCAATCTTTTTCAGATTCTACAGGCATCAGGGAGAGCGGAAGGCACCGGGGTTGGAGCAAGAGGGCTCACCGGATCGGCCTACGATGGTCATTATTTCTGGGATACAGAAATGTACCTCCTTCCTTTTTTGATTTATACTTCACCACTAATAGCAAGGAACCTCTTGAAATTCCGTTACAGCTATCTGAACAAGGCAAAAAAACGTGCTAAAGAGGTGAATCAGAAGGGCGCTCTTTTTCCCTGGAGGACCATTAATGGTGATGAAGCATCGGCGTATTATGCAGCTGGAACAGCCCAATATCACATCAATGCGGACATAATTTATGCTTTAAGGAAATATGTTGAAGTTACAGGAGATGAGGATTTCCTGTACAGTTTTGGTGCAGAAATGCTTGTTGAAACAGCTCGGCTATGGCTGGACCTTGGAAGCTATTCACAGGCAAAAGGCAACAAATTTTGTATTCATGGCGTAACCGGTCCCGATGAATATAACGCCATTGTGGACAACAACATGTTTACTAATATGATGGCCAGGGAGAATATGAGCTATGCAGTAAGAACAATAGAGACGCTTATGGAGAAAAACAAGGAGAGCTTTAATGCGCTGGCTCATAAAACCGACTTAGAAATTTCCGAAGTAAAAGAATGGGAAAAAGCCGTAGACAACATGTATATTCCTTATGAGCCGGAAAGTGGCATCCATCCTCAAGACGATAATTTCATGAGCAGGAAAGCCTGGGATTTCAAAAATACTCCGGTAGACAAATATCCGCTCCTGCTCCATTTCCATCCATTGGTTATTTATAGATCCAGGGTCATCAAGCAAGCCGATGTAATATTAGCAATGTTTTTACTCGGCAGGGAATTTTCCAGGGAACAGAAGAAACGTAACTTCGACTATTATGAACCATTGACCACGGGCGACTCATCCCTTTCCGCCTGCATTCAAAGCATCATCGCATCAGAAGTGGGATACGTGGAAAAGGCATCGGAACATCTCAAGTACGCGCTTCTCATGGATCTCGCGGATATAGGGGGAAACGTGCAGGATGGCGCCCATATTGCGGCTATGGGAGGTACCTGGATGGCCTTCGTCTACGGATTCGCCGGCATGCGAGATTACGATGGTTGTTTATCTTTCGATCCAAAACTACCTGAAACGATTTCAGAAATCCGGTTTCCCATTACAATTCACGGGCAGTTACTGGGAGTGGATATAAATAAAGATTCGGTCACCTATCTTCTAAAAATGGGTTCTGAGCTGGTTATCAAACATCGGGATAAGGAGGTCAAACTTATCTCAGGAAAACCCGTGTCTTTGAAAATTATGGGTTAGGCCATCGGCAATCTAATAAGAAGAATTATGCGAAAAAACAAATACCTTATAAAAATTCATCACGCAGGATGAAGAGACAAGACTTTCTAAAATTTTAAAGAGACAAACCTCTAATAGAAGATGAAACGTTATGTAAAATAGATTACTGGTAGTTACAACAAAAGGTCCTTAATATGATTCGTGACGGATTTTTTCCCCTTCCAATCCAACTCAATTTTCTCCTGTTGTAGATACTATTTTTAATAGCGGTGATCAATATATGATTTTATCCGATTACAGTTCTTATGTTAACTGCCAGGAAAGGGTCTCTGCCGCTTACCAGGACAAAGATCTTTGGGACAGGATGTCAATCCTTAACACCATTAATATGGGAAAATTTTCAAGTGACCGCACTATCCGTGAATATGCCAGGGAAATCTGGGGTGTTAAACCTGTCCATGTAAAATAGCTTTTAATCAGTACAAACCACGTTATGCAGTGGCCAAACGCTTTTAATTTATTTAAAGGAAAATAAAATGGGTACATCCAAAAAGAAAAAATCTGTTACAAAAAAGTCAGGCATTAAGAAAAAAGTCGTTAAAAAAACATCTCCATTTCCCGGAAAAACAAAGAAAACCGGTTCGGCAAAGAAGACAACGTCAGAGGGACTGAAAAAACAATATTTAAAATCCAAAAATATATGCAGAGTTACATTCAGGCTGCCACAAAAAGCTGCGCCAACAGCATCCAAATAAGTCTTGTTGGTGAATTTAATAACTGGGATAGCAATTCTAACATTATGAAGAGACTTAAAAGTGGAGTTTTTACGATTACTCTCGATCTTAAACTAGGAAAAGAATATCATTTCCGCTATCTTACCAATAATTCTCAATGGATAAATGATGAGTACGCGGATAAATATGAGCCAAACCCTTACGGAGGTGAAAACTCTGTTATTGCTCTTTAATAAAGATTAAAATCCTATATAACTTCCCATATTCTGAAACCACATGGTTCCAAGTCAAAGCAAAATTCCCGATCATCTACAATAATCTCTTTACCTGATAAGGCATTTCTGAGTTTTTTCTTAAAAAGCGAAACCCTGCCAAGGTCGCAATCTAAAGTAATTTTTTGACTCGAATTAGTATCAAGGTTTGAAAAAATAATAAAGTCGTTTTCCTTGAGGGAATCGGAATAGCGCAAGATACCTAATATAGCGTCATGATCCTTATCAATAAATTCAAGATTGCCACTCTTCCAAAAAATGGAATGTTTATCAAGAAAGCTGTTAACCTGAATTATAAAATCTGAATAATTCTCATCTGTCTTTATTTTTATCTTTTTAGGCACACCTCTGAAATCCAGTTTCCTGGAAAATCCGTGTTCAACCCCTTGCACTATTCCTGTTGCTCCCATTCCGTAAAGAGCAGAAATAATATAGCG
>CAYMVZ010000087.1:0-3328 GCA_964394335.1 uncultured Nitrospinota bacterium
CCCTTTCCTCCCCGTGCTCCCGCACGGGGTATCCAGGGTTGTTTTCTCATGAACAAAAATCCATAGAAAAACTTCGTGAATACTGCATGGTATTAATCTCCGCTGCTGTTACAGGGAAAATAGATGTGCGAAGGGAGTCATCCTGATGCCGACAGATCATAAAGAAATAGCCTTTGAAGATGCAATCGAAGAGCATCTTCTTAATCAAGATGATTATAAAAAGGGGGATAAAGAAAAGTATGATCCTAAACGTTCTCTTGATCCAGCCGAAGTTCTATCCTTTATAAAAAAGACTCAGCCAAAAGAATGGGTCTATCTGAAAAACCTTCAGAAAGATAAGGCGGAAGAAACTTTGCTTGACGATCTCTGCCGGGCGCTCGACTCGGAACATGAAGGATGCCTTAAAGTCCTCCGTCACGGATTCAAATGCTTTGGGAAAACATTCAAAGTTGCTTATTTTGCTCCCGCCAGCGGACTCAATCCGGATATCCAAAAACTATATAGAGAAAACAAGCTAACCATAACAAGGCAGCTTAAATACAGCGATAAACATAATAATACCATTGATTTAGTGATAAGCCTGAACGGTATACCAGTCGTTACGGCGGAACTGAAAAACCCGATGAGCGGACAGACCTGGAGAAAAGCAGTTCACCAGTATAAAAAAGACAGAGACCCTAAAGACCTGATTTTTCAATTCAAAAAAAGGACGCTCGTTCACTTTGCCGTTGACCCGGATGAGGTCTACATGACAACCCAACTCAAGGGAAAGTCCACATATTTTCTTCCCTTTAACATGGGGAACAATAACGGGAGGGGCAATCCGGAAGCACCCGGGAAGTACAAAACCTGGTTTCTCTGGGAACGGATATGGCAAAAGGACAGCCTTCTGGATGTTCTTTCCCGTTTTATCCACCTTGAGGTCAAAGAAAAGAAGATAAACGGGAAAAAGATTAAAAAAGAAACGATGATTTTCCCACGTTATCATCAGCTTGACTCGGTTCGCAAACTGGTCGATCATTCTTGTAATAATGGAGTGGGGAGCAATTACTTAATTCAACATTCCGCGGGAAGCGGCAAGAGCAATTCCATCGGGTGGGTGGCTCACCGGCTCGCTACTTTATACAATAAAGCGGACGAAAAGGTTTTTGATTCGGTAATTATCGTCACGGACAGGATTGTGCTTGATCAGCAACTCCAGAATACGATTTACCAGTTCGAGCATAAGGCGGGTGTTGTTCAAAAAATAGACGAAGACTCAACCCAGCTTGCCGAGGCCATTTCCACAGGGGTCCCCATTATTATTACCACCCTGCAGAAATTTCCCTTTGCCAATGAAAAGATATCCCAACTTCCAAAGCGGAAATACGCGGTGATTGTGGATGAAGCGCACAGTTCCCAGGGAGGAGAAACGGCAACATCTTTAACTGATCTTCTTGCAAGTGCGTTTATCAAAGAGGAAGTGGAAAAGATCATTGAAGAAGAAAATTTGAAGGAGGATGAGAAGGAACTTTACCGGTCTATGTTGAAGCGAGGGCGTCAACCCAATATCAGTTTCTTTGCTTTCACCGCTACTCCGAAATACAAAACGTTGGAGGTCTTTGGGCAAGCGGGAGCAGATGGAAAGCCGGCAGCATTTCATCATTACAGCATGAAGCAGGCTATAGAGGAAGGTTTTATCCTGGATGTGCTGAAGCACTATACAACTTATAAAACCTATTTTCGGCTTGTTAAATCGATTGAAGATGATCCCAGGGTGGATAAGAAAAAGGCGGCCAGGGCGCTCGCACGATTTTTAAGCCTACATCCTCATAATATCGCTCAGAAAACCGAGGTAATGATTGAACATTTCAGAAATTTTACTCGCTTTAAAATCGGTGGCAGGGCAAAAGCGATGGTGGTGACTTCATCACGACTTAGTGCCGTGAAATACAAGCAGGCATTTGATAAATATATCGCGGAAAAAAAGTATAAAGGCATTAAAACGATTGTTGCCTTTTCAGGGAAAGTCATTGACCCCGATCTGCCTGACATTGAATATACGGAAGTGGGTATGAATAAGGGGATTAAAGAAAAGGAACTCCCTGAAAAGTTTTCCACAGACGAATATCAGGTCCTTATTGTGGCGGATAAATACCAGACAGGTTTTGATCAGCCGCTTCTTCATACTATGTATGTGGATAAGCGATTATCGGGAATTCAAGCGGTTCAGACGCTGTCACGGCTCAACCGAACCTGTGCCGGAAAAGAGAATACTTTTGTGCTTGATTTTGTAAATGATACGAGTGAAATTCTTGAATCCTTTAAGCCTTACTATGAACAAACGGTTGTAGGTGAAAGAGCAGAGGCCAAACAGTTATATGAATTGCAGGCTCGCATGGATGGATATCATATATATTTTAATACTGAAGTGGAAGAATTCAGCACTGTTTTTTACAAACCGAGAAAAAAGCAAAGCCCTTCCGATCATGCAAAAATGAACGCCTGCATTGATCCCGCTGTAAGCAAATTTAAAGACTGCGAGGAGGAGCAGCAGGAAGAGTTTAGAAAAGTTCTTATTGCTTACCGGAACCTGTATGCTTTCCTTTCCCAGGTAATTCCTTTTTATGATACGGACCTGGAAAAACTCTATTCCTATACAAGATTTTTACTAACGAAGCTTCCAAAAAGAGATAGCGGCCCTGTATATAACTTTAATGATGAGGTGGAACTAAAGTACTACCGGATCGAAAAAATTAGTGAAGGGGCCATAGAATATACATCCAGTGGTGAAGTGTCCGGACCAGTGGATGTAGGTACAGGTGTAGAGCGTGGTGAGAAAATCGATCTTTCGCAGCTTATTGATATTATCAATGACCGGTTTGGGACTAATTTTAAACCGGCGGACCAACTGTTTTTTGACTCTATAACAGAAGATGCTATTAATGACCCGGAACTGCGGCAAGCTGCTAAAGCAAATACGTTAGAAAACTTTGGTTATGTATTCAGGAAAACTCTTGAGGGATTATTTATTGATCGCATGGAACAAAACGAAGATATTACAGCAAAATTTATGAACGACAAAGAATTTCAAACACTAGTAGGAAAACGCCTCATGAAACAGGTCTATGATCAGATACGCTCTGAAAATCCAGTTTAATAATGTTATGTATGAATTTAACACTCCAAAGCGAACGAAAAAAGAAAAGGGGGTTGGACATCCTCTTAGCTGCATTAAAAAATACGTAAGAGCATTACAAAAAAGGGATCAGGGGTCAGCAATCAGTGGACAGAGGAAATAAGCAATTATCAATGAATAATTAACAATCATTAGCAATCAGCGGTCAGT
>CAYMVZ010000087.1:3428-10378 GCA_964394335.1 uncultured Nitrospinota bacterium
ATCAGCGGTCAGTAAAGATGTAGTAAAAAAGATAACACCCCCCCATCCGCTATGCGCCGCTGAGCGTGGCATTGTGGTTAATACGTTCTTCATCATTGACTTAAATTTCTCTATTCTCTATAGTAAAGGCGAACCGACAAGAGAGAATCATTTTATAATTTTTGGATATCAATAACTTTGACCTCCCCTTATTCCCCTCTTTGCCAAGTAGGGGATTGAGTAGTGACCTTACAAATAAATATTAATTAATTTCAAGTCAAAAAAATATGCCTGATAAGCCAATGTTTAAAAAATTGGATTTCAATAAGATCAAGACCTATCCGATTAAAGAAAGGAAAAGTAAGGTCTCAATCAATGATTTTGTGGATTTGAAAGACTGTCAGCCGGGAGATCAAATAGAAAAACTCTTTCCAAATATTTTAAGGGCAAATGACCTGAAAAAAATAGCTGATGAGGTTGTATCTTCTACAAAATACAAGAAACCCGTTATCTGGGGAATTGGGGCACATGTTATTAAATGCGGGCTTTCCCCCCTGATAATTGACTTGATGAAAAGGAAATTGATTACCGCCCTGGCTATGAACGGAGCCGGAGCAATACACGATTTTGAGATAGCGTTTCATGGTGAGACCTCTGAGGATGTTGCTGTTGAAATAAAAGAAGGACGATTCGGGATGGTGGAAGAGACCGGTTCCATGATGAACTCTGCTCTTGAAAAGTATTTTAATGAAGAAGCGGGTTTAGGAGAAATATGGGGAAAGGAAATAGCGGAGGGTGATTATAAACATAAGGAGTACAGCCTTTTAGCGGCAGGGTTTGAATTTTCTATTCCTGTCACTATTCATTCGGCAATAGGAACAGATATTACCCATATGCACCCGTCCTTTGATGGAAACGTAATGGGTAAGGGATCGTATAATGATTTTAAGCTGTTGACTTCTATTATAGCCAGTCTGGAAGGAGGTGGATGCTTTTTTAATATCGGTTCTTCCGTATTGCTTCCGGAAGTATTTTTAAAAGGATTATCTGTCGCAAGAAACCTTGGGCACGACGCGCATGGTTTTACTACTGTTAATATGGATATGATCCAGCATTACCGCCCTAAAGAAAACGTGATTTCCCGCCCCACTCAGGATGGAGGCCGCGGTTATTCTATAACTGGTCACCATGAGATCATGTTACCGCTGCTCTATCAAATGATTTTATCCCGTGTCGAATAATTTTAAAATTACAGTTCTGGGATGCGGAACCTCTACCGGCGTTCCGGTTATTGGTTGCCATTGTCCTGTCTGCAAATCAAACAATCCTAAAAATAACCGACTCCGCTCCTCTATCCTTATTCAGCATAACAATCAAAACATAATTATTGATTCTTCTGTCGACTTCCGATCACAGGCTTTAAAATTTAATATTGAAAATGTCCATGCGGTTTTGTTTACTCATCACCATGCGGATCATGTTCATGGACTTGACGAGCTAAGGGTTTTCACAGGCAGGCATAAAAACCGGATTCCATGTTATGGAAGAAAAGAAACATTAAGCTATCTTAAGAAAATCTATTTTTATGCTTTTGATGAAAAAGTTCAGACCGGCGGTGGTATACCCAGAATTGAGCTGATTGAAGTGGAAGACCCTTTTCATGCATCCGGTATTAAAATAATCCCTTTTGAAGTGTTTCATGGTAAATTGGCGATTACCGGGTACCGTTTTCTTGATGTCGCTTATATTACGGACTGCAGTAAAATCCCTGATGACTCTAAAAAATTGCTTCATGGTTTAAAACTGTTATTTGTCAACGCTCTGAGGGAAGAGCCTCATCCCACGCATTTCAACATTTCGGAAGCTTTAAGTGTTATTAAAGAATTTAAACCTGAAAGAGCAGTTTTAACCCATCTTGGTCATAATGTTGACTTTGAAAAGACGCCGGAAAACTTTCTGGAAAATGTCTCTTTTGCTTACGATGGAATGGAGTTTACCCTCTAAAGAATTGCAAATTAACTATTGATTTGATAATCTTATGATCAATTATGGAGTCAAATATTTTAGATAAAAAATCAGATTTTTTTTCTTCTTCACCAAATGAAATCAATGCAGGTATGGTAGATCAGTCTCTCTACGAAGGCTATTTCGGGTTAAAGGAAAAACCTTTCAAACTGACGCCTGACCCCAAATTTTTTTACATGAGCAAAGAACACCAGGAAGCCTTTGCTCATTTAGTTTTCAGTATTAAAGAAAACAAGGGTTTTGCAACTATTACAGGGGAAGTAGGGACCGGAAAGACAACTTTATGTCGTAATTTCTTAAATCATTTAGATAAAAATATTAAAGTAGCCTACATTTTTAACCCCTATTTAACGGATGTAGAGTTGCTTCAAAACATCAATGATGAACTGGGTATTCCATCAAATAATCAAAGCAAAAAATACCTGATTGATGAACTCAATGAGTATCTTCTTGAAGAAAAAAGACAGGGAAACAAAGTTATCCTTATTATTGACGAAGCTCAGAACCTGACCCCCAAGGTACTTGAACAACTCCGCTTGCTCTCCAATTTAGAAACCGAAACAGATAAATTAATCCAGATTATTCTTGTTGGACAGCCGGAACTTGAAAATACATTATCCCGTCCGGATCTAAGACAGTTAAAACAGAGAATAACCATTGACTGGGAATTGCTCCCTTTGAGTAAAGATGAAACCTCAAGTTATATTCAGCATCGGACGAGAATAGCAGGGGAAAATGGACAGCTGACTTTTACCCGAAGTGCAATGGGCAAGATACATGAGTATTCAAAAGGAATTCCAAGGCTGATTAACGTTCTTGCGGATCGCGCCTTAATAGTTGCGTTTACTTTAGGTAAAAAACAAATAGATTCAAAAATTATTCAACTTGCTGTCAAAGATCTCCAGAAAAAAAGGTCTGAGTCTCTGCACAATAATAAGCTGATAAAAAAAACTATTCTCTCCAGTCTTTTGTTTTTGTTTTTTTTGTTCTCAGTAGTTTTTTTGTACCTTTCTCAAAAAGATGCTCCTCCTGAAATTATCAAGACAAAAGCGGTTGAAAGCGAAATTGCTATAAAAACAGAACCCTTTCCCAAAGAAAAGCCTGTGCCAGACATAGATTCTCAGCTTGAAGAGGCTCCTGTTTTAAGCACAGTTTCTCTTCCTGAAGAGGCTCCTGCTTTAACCACAGTTCCTCTTCCAGAAGAACCTCCTCTGCTAAACACAAAGGAAGAGTTTGGCAATTTTTTGAAGCAAATAGCTGATGAGAACAAGATAAACGCTATTGCTGCTGTATTGGCTATATGGAACTTGCATCCATTGCCACCAGATGAATTGGCCATGGGAAAATTTTTCATGCTGAAAAGGAAGAGAGGACTATCATATTTTAAAATTGATACTGATTTGCAGCAATTAAAATTATTAAATTATCCGGCTGTGCTTTTATTTCAACCACTGAAATCTCAAAATTCTTCTTTCCTTTTATTAGTGGAAGTGCAAAATGATCAACTCACTTTTATGTCAAAAGGGGAAAAGTTTCAGGCTACCAGAAAAGTAGTTGAGGAAATGTGGACTGGAAAAGCTTATATTTTCTGGAAGAATTTTGAAAATTTTCAGCGGGAGATAAAAAAAGGTCATCAGGGATTTGAGGTCGTTTGGTTGTCCAAAAAACTGAAGGAATTAGGTTTTTATAATCGTAAGACAACTAAAGTATTTGATAGTAAGTTAAAAAATGCAGTGATGCAGTTTCAAAAAGAAAATAAACTGAAAGTTGATGGTGTTGTGGGAAAAGAAACTAAGATTATTCTTTATAACAAGCTGGGAATTTATAAAATTCCACAACTTGTAAAGGTTAATAGCTAATAGTTATTGGTTTATGGTTTATGAAAAACCATTAATTTATAACAAATAAGATATAGCAAAACGGAATGCCATGAGTTATATTCTGGATAGTCTTAAAAAACTTGAAAAGGAAAAATCAAAATTTGATCATAGATTTGATATCAAAAAATTAGTACTTAAAGATGATTCCGAAACTACTACTGTAAAGATATTAAAAAGAAGAAGCCAGTTGTTAACTCTTTTGGCGTTAGCCACTTCTATTTTTTTGTTTTTGATCTTTTTTGTTTTTGAATTGCCTCCCCCTTCTTTTAATATTCCGATGAGTTTGTCAACTCCTCCTGTAATTTCTAACCAGGCAAAATTGTCCCAGGATTTAGACCTTGTTCCAAAAAATAATGACAGTGCGTTAAGTGCAATCAAGCCGTTCCCTGTGCCAGTTGTTGAATTGGATAGAAAAACCGATTTACTTTCAAAAGAGATCAAAACCAAAAAAGAAGAAAATGAGACTACTGGGACAGTACAGATTCCTCAAGATCTTTCTGATGGAGACCTGAAGCAGCGCCTTGACCATATTGAACAACTTATCCAAAAAGAATACATACCTGCAGAATTAAATAAACTTACAGAAAGTGAAATAGAGGATGAAAACCCGTCTGATAACTTTCCCTCAAAAACTGTATCCCGGACAGTATTGCCACAAGATATTGTTGACTTAGAAGTAAGTGGTATAGTTTTTTTTGGAGAGGGCGCCTCGCTAAATTACGCTATAGCCAGCTACAAAGGGAAAAGCCAGATAAAATTAAAAGAGGGTGATAGCCTGGATGGCATCGAGGTTTCAAAAATCCTGCCTGAAAAGATTCTCCTGATTTTTGAAGATAAAGTTTTTGAAAAAAAATTGGGTAACTAAAAGCGATTAGCGAAGGTATACGCCGCTGGTTGCAGCAGTTAAACTCAGCTTTGCCTCAGGGAATACTCAATTATATGCTCAGTTTTTTAACCTTTCTCAGGCTTAAAACAGTGTCGAAAATTGTTCTTGAAATAAAAACTGATGTAAAGATTGATGCGATTATACCAATGCTCAGAGTGACCGCAAACCCTCTGATTGGCCCTGTCCCGAACTGAAACAGTACTATTGCCGCGATAATAGTAGTGACACTGGCATCAAGGATAGTTTTAAAAGCCTTTGAGAAACCCGCGTCCACCGCGGCTCTTACAGTTTTTCCTATTCGCAATTCTTCGCGGATTCTTTCGAAAATCAGCACATTTGCATCCACTGCCATTCCCACGGTTAAAATAATCCCTGCAATTCCCGGTAGAGTAAGAGATGCCCCAAAATACGCGAGGGCGCCTGAAAGAATAATCAGCGTCAACAATAGGGCAAGATCAGCAACGGTTCCCGACAGTTTATAATAGAGAACCACAAACACTACAACAAATAGTCCCCCAATCAGTATCGACTTAATCCCTTTTTCAATAGAATCTCTTCCTAAGGAAGGTCCCACATCTCTTTCTTCTAAAATAATTACCGGAGCGGGTAATGTTCCCGCCCGTAAGACAATTGCCAGATCACGAGCTTCTTCCATGGTAAACCTGCCGGTAATCTGGGCTTGTCCACCCGCGATCTCTTCCTGAATCACAGGCGCTGAATATACATTGTTATCAAGTACGATAGCTAACCTTTTCCTGACATTTTGTTTTGTAATATCTCGAAAGAGTCTTGCCCCCTGTTTGTTAAAAGTAATTGAGACATAAGGTTCACTCACATTGCTCTGGTCAATACTAACCTTTGCAGTGAGCAACGAATCGCCGGTTAGAACAGAGCGCTTTTTTATTAAATAAGGCGTTCTGGTTTCTTCCCCTGTTTCTTCAATTACCCGACGTTGATGAAGGATTTCATCTCCATCAGGTAAATTCCCGGCCAAAGCCTCTTGGACGCTATGTTCATCATCTACTAATTTAAATTCAAGAAGAGCTGTTTTACCTATTAAATTTTTTGCCCTTTTTGTGTCGGTAATTCCAGGGAGTTGGATAAGGATTCTCCGGGCGCCTTGCCGCTGGATGGTTGGTTCCGCGACACCGAATTCATCGACACGGTTTCTTATGGTCTCAAGCCCCTGGTCCACTGCGTTTTCCTCAATACGCTTTCTCTCTCCGCTGTTTAATTCATAAGTGAGGAGAAGCCGTTCCTCATCGAACCTTTTTTCCTTCATAAATTGATAATCTCTTAGAAGGGTCCTTATATCACCGAGGGAATCCACATGAAATAAAGTAACTTCGATCATGTTATCAGCAGTGCTTGTGACTCTTTCAAAATCAATATCCTTATTTTCCAAATTCTTCATTATGTCATTGGAAGTTCTGCTCAGGACAGCTTCTACTGCTTTTTCCGCCTGAACCTCCAGCACAAGGTGCATCCCCCCCTGAAGATCCAATCCCAAATGAATTTTTTCCCGCAAAGGATAAGAGAGCCATATAGAACCGGCAATAACAATAAAAATCAACAGGTATTTCCATCTTAAATTTTTGATCATTTTTTACCCTTTGCAATTTTATCTTTTAAATCGGAAACCGATTTCCGGGATACTTTAACTTTCACATTATCCGCGATTTGAACGGTGAGAACATCATCTTTGATCTTCCTGATGGTTCCATAAATTCCACCTGAAGTTAAGACATTATCACCTTCTTTTAACGCGTTAAGCATAGCATCATGTTCCTTCTGTTTTTTTTGCTGGGGTCTGATTAAAAGAAAATAAAAGATCGCAAACATTGCGACCATGGGGGGCAGTATCCCAAGAAACCCGGAACTGGGGTTAGTTCCTTCCGGACCACCCTGGGGAGGTGCCATCGCGTAAGCATTTTCAATCATGTTTTTTCTCCTTTTAAAAAGTATACCCCATTAGACTTTTGCATCAAGACTTCTACGGGTAGGATCAATTTTTAACAGATTGCTCGAACTTTGTCAATGATACGCCTTTATTGCATAAATAATGTCTTAATGTTAACATTTATTAACTGCCACAAAGGTGCTAAGAATGAAAAATTTTTGGAGTACAAAGTAAAGAACCCCGTGCTTCCGCACGGGGCATTAAAAACCTAAATCCATTT
>CAYMVZ010000088.1:0-10372 GCA_964394335.1 uncultured Nitrospinota bacterium
TAGATACTCCAAGAAAAGGGCAGATACCTAAAAAGTAGGTAAGAACAAAGTTGTTGACAATGGACGCGCTAATAAAAATTATGAATATTTCCATACCATCCTCCTGCTTTAGGAAGTTATCTTATAAAGACAAAATAAATTTTGTACTCCGGAGTGCAATATTTATTTTGCAAAAAAAGATACTCACAACCTCAAACCAAGAATTTGGTTGTGGCTATGCAGACCTTAAAAATAATAATTGTTAATTGTTAACTGTTAACTGCTAATTGATAACTATCACCTATTTAGTTTCTTCTGTAACAGCAGAGCTGCTTTTATCTTCATATGGCCCGAATGCAACATCAGCAGTTACAAACTCACCCTTTTTCCTGTAGCCAATGTCTTCCCCAAGGCTGACTCCCAGGGTAACCGGCTTTTTAGTAAAGTAGTTTATTAAACCGATGAGTAATCCTAAAGTAATGAAGGCGCCTCCAGGTAGAAGCATGATAATCCATGGTTCAAACCACTCTCCAAACAATTTGACTTCAAAAAGACTCCTGCTACCAAGAATTTCCCTGATACCTCCCAGAATAACCAGAGCCCCGGTAAATCCCGTTCCCATTCCGAGTGCGTCTGAAATAGAAGTCGCAATGCCGTGTTTCGAAGAAAAAGCTTCTGCCCTTCCCAGGATAAGACAATTGACCACAATTAATGGAATGTACGGGCCCAAGTTTTTATGGATTACCGGCGACATGGCCGCTAAAAAATAATCTGCAATAGTAACAAAAGTGGCTATAATTACAATATAAGAAGCTATTCTCACTTGATGCGGAATAATGTGCCTCAATGTGGAAACAAAAATAGCAGAACCTAATAAAACAAAACTGGTTGCCAACCCCATAGCCAGCCCGTTCATAGCAGAAACGGTGACCGCAAGGACAGGACACATCCCTAACAGCATTACAAAAACGGCATTGTCTTTCCAAAGTCCTTTTTTAAATTCTTTAAATAAATCACTCATAGTGGTTAACCTTTCAGTTTAAAACTTCCCGACATTTTTTTTATCTGTTTATTCAAAATCTTGACAACAGCCACCGAAGAAATTGTGGCTGCGGTTATCGCCTGTATTTCATTAGGCTTGTCCGGTTTTTTATTTTTTACGTATCCAATTTGAGGTTTAACCTCTAAACCTCTAAACTGGTCCCGGAAATCATCGAATTCAATTTTATTGCCAAGACCCGGTGTCTCAATTTGGTAAAGTACCTTCATTCCTTTAAGTTTTTCAAATTGATTGTCAATACCAACCATCATGACAATTTTTGCCTGAAAACCGTTACCTTCCGCCTCAAAAGCAATTCCAACTTGATTATTTTTATCATCCAGACCCTGATAAACCTTTAATCCGTCTTTATCCAATTCCTTATAGCTCTTTGCCTCCGGCAGAACATCAAAAATCGCTTTCTTTAATGCTTCAAGACGATGTTTTTCTATGAGAGGAAAGGATGCTTTATATACTCCTGCCAGAGCGCCTCCGGAAACAAGGCCTATTGTCGTTAGTACAACCAGCATTTTAAGTACACTACTATTCATCGCAATTAGTAATTTGTAATTAGCATTTAAGTTGCTAATTGATTTAGCTTTTTACTTCTCCTAATATTTTTGGTCTTGTATATTTATTTATGATCGGAGTGAAGGCATTCATAAAGAGTATCGCATACATTACACCTTCAGGCAATCCACCGAACAATCTAATTATAACAGTTAGTATACCTATTCCGCAGCCAAAAATCCAATAACCCTTAGGCGTGATCGGGCAAGTCACCATATCGGTCGCCATATAAAAAGCGCCTAGTATCATTCCGCCCGCAAACCAGTGAAAAAAGGGCTCCGGATATTTAGCGGAATCCATCAGCCAGAAAATCCCCCCAAATAATAGAGAAGAGATTAATATAGAAGCCGGAATCCTCCATTGAATATATCCCCGATATAATAGAAAAGCAGCTCCTATTAGTAAAGCAATGGCGGATGTTTCACCCAAAGAGCCACCTGTAAAACCGGTTGCTAAATCTTGAACAGGTAGAAATTCCTGATCAAATTTCATTTTGGCTAAAGGAGTTGCAGAGGAAACTGCGTCCGCCGCCGCTGGAGATCGCCACGCAAAAGGATCGTCCCATGTTGTAATCATCACCGGGAAAGCAGCCTGTAAAAACGCCCTGCCTATTAACGCCGGATTAAAAATATTAAAGCCCAACCCGCCAAAAATATGCTTCCCAAGTCCAATCGCTACGACAGAACCCAGTGCCGCTCCCAGTAAAGGGAAAGAAGGGGGGAGCGTCATAGCTAAAAGCAGACCGGCAAGGGCGGCGCTTCCATCGTTTAATGTTATCTCTCTATCCCTGCCTTTTTGAAAAGCATATTCCGTGGCCATAGAAACAATAATGCATGTGGCCATTAATAAAATTGCCTTTATTCCAAAAAGGTATATGCTCAGGAAGGCAGCCGGTAGAAGAGCCGCCAAAACAACGAACATTATCTTTGGAATACTCTCATCATTACGTATATGAGGTGATGATGAAATTACAAATTTAATATCAGTCATAGTTTTCAATTAGCAGTTATCAGTTAACTGCTATTTCTTCCTCTTTTCAAGAATTTTGCCTTTACCGTATCTTATCCATTGAACAAGATGAATTTTTGATGGGCAGACATAAGTGCAGCAACCACACTCAATACAATCCAAAACTCCAAACTGTTCTGCCTTTTCAATTAAATCGTACTTTGAAAAATTAGCAATCCTGGTAGGAAGCAAAAACATGGGACAAACGTCCACACAACTTCCGCATCCTATACAAGTTCGGACTTTTTCAGCTTTTATTTCGTCTTCCGTGAGTACAACAATCCCGGAAGTTCCCTTAATAACCGGAATTTCCAGGCCTGGCTGGGCCAGTCCCATCAAAGGTCCGCCCATAATGACTTTCATTGCTCCTTCATTTAATCCACCGCATTCTTCTATCACGTCACTGAACAAAGTCCCTATTCTCACCATCAAATTTTTTGGTTCTTTAACTCCGGTACCGGAAACCGTAACAACACGCTCTATGACCGGTTTGTGATCTCGAATAGAATCCGCTAAAGCCACGGTTGTACCAACATTCTGGACAACAGCACCAACATCCATTGGCAAACCGCCTGCCGGTACTTCCCTGTTAAGGATAGCTTTAATCAACATTTTTTCCGCGCCCTGTGGATATTTTACTTGAAGGCCATGAACTTCTATATCAACCCCGTTTTTACCGGCTATATCCAGTATTGCCTTAATAGCGTCTTTTTTATTATTTTCAATTCCGATGTACCCCTTAGAAACATTGAGAGATTTCATGACGGCTTTTAAGCCGTAAACAACTTTTTCAGGCTGTTCCAGCATAAGCCTGTGGTCTGCCGTTAAATAAGGTTCACATTCAGCCCCATTGAGAATAACCGCGTCTATTTTTTTCTCTTTTGGAGGGCTGAGCTTGACATGGGTGGGAAACGCGGCGCCTCCCAAACCGACGATCCCGGCATCTTTTGCTATTCCTCGAATCTCATCAGAAGAAAGATCGGCATATTCCCTTTTTCCCGGATCACTTTCAAAAAACTCGTCTTTTCCATCTGATTCTATGGTTACAGATGTTATCAATTGACCGGAAGGGTGCAGTGCAGGACCAACTGCTTTAACTTTACCGGAAATACTGGCATGAACAGGGGAAGAAACAAAAGCGTCACAACCTGCGATCTTCTGGCCGGTTTTAACAAGATCACCTTTTTTAACAAGAGGTTTGTTTGGCGCGCCGATATGCTGCTGCAGAGGTATAACAACCTTTTTAGGTAGTTTTGCCGCACAGATGGCAGTGGCTTCCGTACTGTTCTTTTTATAGGCAGGGTGAATGCCGGATTTAAATGTTAACAGGCTCATTCGGTTGTAATGATATTTATTTTTTTTAATTTAGATTTGGGGGAAAATCGACTATATTATAAGACCCTTTTATTTTCAAGTTATTTTTTTAATCAGGAAGGAAGATATAAATGAAAAAAGGTTTTCTAATCGTAGCGCACGGCAGTAGAAAAGATGACGCGAACCAGCAGGTGAAAAACCTGGTAAATGAGTTGCGCAATTATTTTCAATCCAATATGTTTGAACCAGCTTTTATGGAATTGGCCTCTCCTACCATAGAAGATGGAATAAAGGCATTGGCAAAGAAAAATATGGATCAATTAGTCGCATATCCTTACTTTTTGTTTAAAGGAATGCACTTTTCTAAAGATGTCCCTAATTTCATTCAGGAAATTATCAATAAATTAGAAAAAAAAGTAGATTTTAAAATGTTGGACCCGATTGGACAACATCCAAAGATTACCGATTTAGTTCAAGAGGAGCTCTACGATGAAGTCATCGATCAATTTAAATTAAATAAAGTGGCTCCGGGTAAAATCGAGGATAAAAGCATGGAGCTTATTGAAATGAATTTAAACGGTCATAAAATACCACCTGAACAAAAGCCCATTATTAAAAGGGTTATTCATACAACAGGAGATTTTGATTTTTTGAAAAGCATGCTTTTTCATGATAAAGCCGTTTCCGCGGGGTTAAAAGCGGTTGAGGAAAAAAAGATCATCTATACCGATGTCACTATGGTTCAGGCCGGGATTAATAAAAAATTAGGACATGAGGTCAGGTGTGTCTTAAATGAACCTGAAGTAATGGAACTGGCAAGTCAAGAGGGAATAACCAAGGCCTCCGCTGGCATGAAATCATTGTCACACAAGCTTGATGAAAATATTATTGCTATAGGAAACGCCCCTACCGCTTTAATAGAGTTAGTAAACATGATCAAAAATAATGGATTAAAACCTGCCTTAATAGTCGGCATCCCTGTAGGTTTTGTTAACGCGAAAGAATCCAAATCATACCTCACAACAATTGAAGATGTTCCCTATATAACAAACCGCGGTCAAAAAGGGGGAAGTGCCGTTGCCGCAGCTATTATAAATGCTTTGATAAAAATGGCATTTAATTAATAACAAACCACGGATTTTGCTGTGCAGTTATTTTACCACTAAATCACAAAGGCACTAAATAAAGTAACTTTGAACATTGAACGCTGAACACTCAACATCGAACGTCAAGATTAAAAAATACAGAATTGAAGCTCCCCGTATCAAGCTACGGGGAATGCACTCGCTAAAGACTTTCAATTTCCATTATAACTTCTTCACACTGAACAATCTGTAAGCCAGCTCCCCATGAACGAAAAATTCAGCTATACAACCGGAACCTATGCCGCTGCGGCTGCTAAAGCAGCCGTACAAAATCTGTTAGGTGAAAACTATTCAGAAAATGTAGAAATAAAGTTACCGGCAAATGAAAAAGCGGTAATTCCAGTAAATCATAGGAAACAGAAGAAAAATTGCGCCGAGTGCAGTGTAACGAAAAAATCAATAGAAGAAGCTGATGTTACAAATAATATGGAGATAATTGCGCGGGTATCTTTAAGAGAAGATGATCAAATAATTATAGATGGGGGAAAAGGAGTTGGACGCATCACAAAACCGGGATTACAGCTTCCGGTGGGAGAGGCAGCCATAAACCCCATTCCAAGAAAAATGATCTTATCTTCAATAAAAGAACTGACCGACAGGGGCGTCAATGTTCTTATTTCTGTTCCTGACGGAGAAGAAATTGCCGCTAAAACAACCAACGCAAGACTTGGCATTATCGGTGGAATATCGATTATCGGTACTACCGGCATTATGAAACCCAAGTCTCTCTCTTCTTTCAAACAAACGATAGTTGAACAGTTAAATTTTTGTAAAAAAAATGAATTCAGTGAAGTAATTATTACGCCCGGAAATATAAGTGAACAGGCAATGCAAAAACATTTCAGGGATAAATTTCAAGACCATCAAATAGTGCAATCAGGAGATTACCTGGGATTTACTTTGAAGAACGCCTTAAAAATGAAGTTTTCCATTATTCTTGCCGGGCATCCCGGGAAATTAGCAAAAGTATTGTCAGGGCATTTCCAAACGCACTACACTAAATCACCTGCAGCTAACAAAGCAGTTGTTAGTTTTTTTAAAAATAGTGTTGACAAGGCTATTTTAAATGAACTTAAAGAGTCTCCCACAATTGAAGGAATGATTAATATCCTCCAAAAACATGACAAAGTAAAATTGTTTCATTGGCTTGCTGAAACAATAGAGAAAAAAGTCCAGGCTTACTTGAAAACAGATTTGACCGTCCCAACACTTCTTTTCAATATGAATAAAGAATTAGTTGGTTATTCAAAAGCAGGACGCAAGTGGATAAACCATGAATAGAAAAAGAATTAGACAGGATCACAGGATGAGCGGAATAAATTTGTTTTCTGTTGACAGATGCATAGTAATTTAATATATTATATGTATTAAATGCATATATTTTGGAGGATTATTATGAGAACAACGCTTGATTTACCGGAAAATCTCTTAGAGGAAGCGATGAAAATGGCTAAAACCAAATCAAAGACGAGTACCATTATTCTTTCCCTTCAGGAGTTGATCAACAAAAAACGGATCGAACAACTCAGAAAATTGAGGGGAAAGCTTGATTTGAATATTGACCTTAATACTTTACGCAGAAATCGGCTGAAGAAATGAGCAATGTTCTGGTAGACAGCTCGGTATGGGTTGATTTTTTCAGAGACAGCTCGTCTCCCCATGGAACCGTGCTGGATCACCTGCTGGAACAGGGTTTGGTATGTACAGCTTCTCTAATCAAGGCCGAGATCATACCTTCCGCTCTCAACAAAAAAGACTTTAACCGTCTGAGAGATTTGTTTCAAGCGCTCCCGCTTTTAGAAGAACCAAAAACTTTTTGGAATGAAATTATACTTGCTCAGTTTACTTTAAAACAAAAAGGGATTCATGGAATTGGAATCCCCGACCTAATGATAGCTATCCTTGCCAAGACTCATGAGAAAGAAGTTTTCACCAAAGATCGTCATTTTGATCTCATGAAAAAACCATTGGGTTTAAAACTCTTTGATCCCTTTTCCTGATACATTTCTAGAAACTCGGAATAAGAAAAAGAACTAATAGAATTTTGTTTTGGACAGGATATATAGGATAATTATGAAGTTAGATTTCTCGCTTCGCTCGAAATGACACTTCCAACAGCCTGTCATTCCGAGGAAGCAAAGCGACCGAGGAATCTCGACATTGAAATTCCTATACATTAAATTAACAATTGATACGTCTTAATTGATTATTGATAATTGAGTTTCCTGTTATCTATCTAATCTTTTTTAAAAGGGTAAGCTGCTACAAAAATGGAAAAGCAAATAATAATAATTGGCTGCGGGCCGGGCTCGCCTGAGTTGATGACGATAAAAGGGAAAAAGGCTATTGAAAATGCAGATACAGTAATAGGCTCTAAACGTTTGATAAAGGACTTTGTTAAAAATGCTTCCCTAAAAACAATAATTCTTGAAAACAACTATAAAGAGATACTGGATCGAACCGCTCAATTACATGAACAAAATAAAAAACTTGTTTTTTTGGTTTCCGGAGATCCGCTGTTTTACAGTTTCGGAAAATCTGTTTTAGATAAATTTGGAGATGATAAATGCGAAGTCATTCCCGGTATTAGCTCTGTCCAATACGCGTTTTCCAGATTAAAAGAAAGCTGGAAAGAGTATAGAACCTTTACTTTGCACGGAACTGATAATGTTGAGGTTCAAAAAATATTCGATGATAATAATAAATTTGTTCTCCTGTTAGACGCTAAAAACAATTTAAAAATGATAAAGAGTCAACTTAATTCGAGGTCTGCTTTTAAATATAAATTTTGCGTTGTTTCCAACCTGTCTTTGCCCAGCCAAAGGATTTTAGATTTGCAATTTGAGGATTTTGATAAAGTCAAAGAAGAATCATTAAGTATGTTGATCGTTACACGGATTTCGAATTAGAATAGGGCGCGGATTCCTACTGAGCGGTAGGGCTGCTGGCAAAATAAATCGACCGCATGGACCGCATCAGCGTTCTCCGCGGTTCAAAAAATATTTATGAGTAAAAACAAAAAATCAATGTTTTATGGCATTGGAGTTGGACCGGGAGATCCGGAACTCTTAACATTAAAAGCCCTTAATATCCTTAACAGTGTGGACATTATCTTTGCCCCTAAAGCAAAAATCAAAGCTGACAGCCTTGCCAGAGAAATCATTGAAAATATCCTGGATAACAAAAAAGAATTTTTTGAACTGGAATTTCCTATGACCAAGGACAAAGAAGAACTCGAAAAACGATACAAAAACTCCGCTGAAATCATCCTTCAAAAAATCAACGGTGGGAGCCGGGTAGCATATCTGACAATCGGAGACCCGCTGCTGTACAGTACTTATATTTACCTCCTGGGTGCATTAAAAGAAGCAGTCCCGGACCTGGCAATTGAAACTATCCCGGGCATTTCAGCTTACAGCGCGGTGGCTGCCAGGTTTAGTTACTCCATGGCTGAAAAAAACGAAAAAATCTGTATATGTCCGGTCCCGGCTGATATTAACGATTTAAAAAAAACAATATTAGATCATGATACAATTGTTATCATGAAAGTCGCTAAAAAATTGCAGGAAGTTGTTAAACTGCTTAAAGAAATGGGTCTTGCCCGGAACGCCATATTCGGAAGCCATGTGGGAATGGAGGGAGAAAAACTTATAAACGGCTTCAACAACGATTGCTCTTTTTCTGAAAAGGAAGGTTATCTTTCTACTATAATTGTGAGAAAGAAAAAATAATGAAAGTTTATTTTATAGGCGCCGGACCGGGTGATCCGGAACTCCTTACGATAAAAGGAAAAGAAATTTTAGAGCGAGTGGAAATAGTTATTTATGCGGGCTCTCTCGTGAATAAAGAGATTTTAAAGTATGCCGTTAACTCTAAAGAAACACATAATTCCGCTTCTTTAAATTTAGATGAGATTAATGAGATTTTTAAAAGAGCAAAAGAAAGTAACAAGAATGTCGCAAGGCTTCATACCGGCGACCCATCAATATATGGCGCTATAAACGAGCAGATGGTTTTGCTTGATAGGCTAAATATTGAGTATGAAGTAATCCCGGGGATCAGTTCGTTTCAAGCTGCCGCTGCAGCTTTACGCCTGGAACTGACTGTGCCGGAAGTCTGCCAGACTATTACCATCAGCCGTGTTAAGGGCAGGACACCTGTGCCGGAGAAGGAAGATCTCAAGGAAATAATTAAAACCCGCCCTACGCTTTTTCTTTATTTGTCTATCAATATGCTGGATGAAATTGTTGAGACATTAAAAACCGGTTATTCTCCTGAAACACCCGTTATCATTGCTTATAAAGTAAGCTGGCCTGATGAAGAGATCATTGAGGGAACTTTAGAAAATATATTAAAAAAAACAACAGAAAAAAAAATCACAAAAACCGCTTTGATATTAGTGGGTGAAGCTCTCTTAAAGAAAAATATTGCCTCCAAACTTTATGATAAAAACTTTAGCCACGAGTACAGGAGTTAAACGATTAAATCCGAATATCGCGTTTCGAATTTGTTAATAATATGTCTTGCGCAATTATAGCCATTACAACTCATGGTTTGTTAGTAGCCGGAAAACTCCATGATAATTTAAAAGGAGACCTTTACGCTCCTAAAAATATCATTAACGACAACAATTCCAACATTACTGCTTACGAAACAACTACAAAAAAGCTAATTGAAAAAATCTGGTCTCGCTATAATTCTTTTATCTTTATTATGGCACTGGGTATCGTAAGCCGGATTATTAAGGACCACATCCAGAACAAATTTAAAGATCCCGCAATTGTTGTCGTTGATGAAATGGGACGCTATGCAATAAGCGCTCTCTCAGGCCACGAAGGAGGCGCTAACCGTCTTGCGGAAAAGGTTGCTTTGATCTGCCAGGGAGATTTTGTTATCACAACCGGGTCAGAAGCAACTAAAACTTTAATAGCAGGAATGGGATGCAGGCGGGGAACATCAGCGACTCAATTGGAAGAAACCTTGCGCGAAGGACTGAAGCGAATTAATCGTAATGTAAATGAAGTAAGACTAATAGCAAGCGTAGAAGATAAAAATGACGAGAAAGGTTTCCATCAGCTTTCTGAAAAACTGAATATCCCGTTAAAATTCATTTCTAAATCGCAGATAAAAACTATAGAAGACAATTTTAATAAATCGGAAACTGTAAAAAAAGCATTAGGGATATATTCGGTCGCAGAACCGTGCGCTATATTAGGAGGATTCAGATGTCAAATGGTACTGTCAAAAACAAAGCTTTCACAGACAACGATAGCAATAGCCGAGGAAAAGTTTTTATAGTTGGAACAGGGCCGGGGAA
>CAYMVZ010000089.1:0-10324 GCA_964394335.1 uncultured Nitrospinota bacterium
CTTCTTAAATATTATTATATAGAAACCTTCTTCTTAATAAAACAATTTATTTATGGTAACAGGATATATTAGAATATTACCATGGATATAGATAAAATCGGTGAGTTTGGGCTAATAGAAAAATTACGCAGGAAAATAAGAAAACCTTCTCATCGTGTCAAGCTTGGTCCTGGAGACGATTGCGCTGTTGTTGCCCCACCTGACCAGGACATTCTCATGACTTCAGACACCCTCATTGAAGATGTCCATTTTGATCTACATTATGTTTCCCCTGAAATGTTAGGTAAAAAATCCATAGTTGTAAATTTAAGTGATATTGCAGCTATGGGAGGTAGTCCTCTTTATATTTTGATTTCTCTTGGGATACCAATTTCCACCAGCGTTGAATTTGTTGAGAAATTATATGTTGGCTTTGAAAGCATGGCAAAAAAATATAATTGCAATATTATAGGTGGAGATATCTCGAACTCTACCAATGGATTAATTATCAGCATTACTGTTGTTGGTGAGATCAAAAAAAATATCTTGATTCGAAGGGCTGGAGCCAGGATCAGGGATAAGATTTTTGTAACAGGAACTTTAGGCAACTCTGCCGCGGGCTTGGAAATCTTAAAAAGACCTAATTCTGTAAAAAAAAATAAACTGATAGAAGACCATCTCTGCCCAAAACCCCGTTTGATAGAAGGGAAAATTTTAGCCGAAAAAATTGCTGTTTCAGCCATGATCGACCTCAGTGACGGATTGGCATCCGACCTTAAACGGATATGCGAAGAAAGTAAATGCGGAGCAAGAATTTATCTCAACAAAATACCTCTTTCTCACGGTTTAAGGAGATTTAAAAAATCACTAAATAAAAATATACTTGATTATGCTCTTTATGGAGGGGAGGACTATGAACTCCTCTTCACTATTAAGGGCAAGAAAATCCCACAACTTCAAAAAGGATGGAGGAAAATGAAAATCCCCATTACAAATATCGGCGAGATATTGGACAAAAGACACGGAATCATTCTCGTTTCCCATGATGGAAAAGAAAAAACCCTTTCAAAAAGAGGCTATGACCATTTTAAAAACAATTGAAGATCCCCATTTTTGTTGTATAATATTTTAAATCAATGATTTTTCCCGAAGCTATCAAAACCAGGTTCCACCGGATCGTATCAATAGATGAACCTCCTCACCGAATTTCCACTGCTTTTGCTATCGGAGTTTTTATCGCTTTTTCTCCAACAATTGGCCTTCATACAATTTCTGCTGTAGCAGCAGCCTGGCTCTTTAAGATGAACGTGGTTCTTATTATAGCAGGTAGCCTGGTTAACAATCCCTGGACTATAGTATTTGTTTACGGATCCAGTATTTGTTTTGGCAGTTTCATTTTGCAAAATGGAACTACCTGTTTGATTGAAAGTATAGGGAAAGATGAGCTGATGGCTTATACGAAAACTATGCTGATGCCTTTTTTAAGTGGAACCATTGTCCTCGGAATAATAGCGGCATTGATAAGTTATTTTCTTTTATACAGGGTTTTAGTAGTATATAAAGGAAATAAATGAAAGTGTTTAACGAGTGACACCCCCTTAATCTCCCCTAACAAGGGGGGACTCAGAGGGGTGTCTATACTCTACACTTAAGATTCCCCCGCAGCTTGTTGCGGGGAGCTTCAATTAACCTATTGAGGAGGTTTTATATTTTTTGGATGAATCGTTAATAATTCGGTTTGTTCTATTGGTTATCTTGCTTATTTGCTCCGCTTTTTTTTCGGGTTGCGAAGCTGCCTATTTCTCTCTAAACCGTATTACAATTGACAATTTCAAAGAGAGCAATAAATATTCCAGACAGTTGGTTGCCTCTTTGCTCAAAGACCCCAAAAAGCTGATGGTAACAATTTATGTTGGGAATGAGCTGGTAAATGTTGGAGTTGCTGCACTTGTCACTTCTATTTCCATCAGTTTCTTTGGAAGTAAAGGAATTGCCCTGGCAATTGGTTTCGGCACATTCCTTTTACTCTTTTTGGGTGAAATCACTCCCAAAACATTTACTATCAGACATGCCGAAAAGTTTTCTCTACTTGTTTCCCGACAGTTAAAGTTTTTTTACACTTTTGTTTACCCTGTACAGTGGGTAATAACCCGCATAACCGAGACAATAGTCTCGTTAATAGGAAGCCAAGCAAGCAACAACAACCGTATTATTACAGAAGAAGAGTTTCATACACTTGTATCCGTCGGGGAAAACGAGGGAGTTCTGGAATCGGATGAAAAGGAAATGATCCATAATGTAATCCGGTTTGGCGAAACAACTGCCGGAGAGGTGATGACTCCCCGGGTGGATATCTTTTCCTTAAATGCTGATGATGACCTGGAAACTGTTTTCCAAAGAGTTCGGGAGAAATTTTTTTCGCGGATTCCGGTTTATGAAAAAAGCGCTGATAATATCATAGGCATTCTTTACATAAAAGACCTGCAGCATTACAACCGCAAGCAAAAATCCGGCGTAAAACTGAGAGGACTTCTTCATTCTCCTTTTTTTGTCCCAAGCTCAAAAAAAATGCATGAACTTCTAAAAGAATTTAAAGATAACAAAAAACATATAGCAATTGTGCTTGATGAATATGGAGCCCTGGCAGGTGTCGTAACTTTAGAAGATGTACTTGAAGAATTAGTTGGTGATATAAAAAGTGAGACAAGAAAAGATGATTCTCTTATTGTTAAGAAAAATGATTTCAAATATTCTTTATCATCCATGCTAAGAGTAGAGGAATTTAACAAGGAGTTTAAGGCGACTTTGCCAGAAGATGAATTTGATAGTATAGGAGGATTTATTTTTGGATTATTCGGCAGGGTTCCCCAGCGGGGAGAGTCTGTTGCACACGAAAATTTTAAGTTTACTGTAGAGAAAATAAAAGGGCCTCGTATATTAAAAATCATTATGGAGAAAGAAATAGACGCAGATAAAAATCTGGAGTTAAATAATAAATCAGAACATTTGCTGTCTTAATGTCATGGAATTTACTGCTGTTATTATCATAGTTATATTTTGTTTATTACTGGAAGGCTTTTTTTCCGGCTCTGAATTAGCCTTGATTTCAGTTAATAGATTAAAACTCAAGCACCTGTCTGAATCAGGATCAAAAGCAGCCAAGAGTGTGGAAGAATTGTTAAACAAACCGGAGAGAATATTCGGAGCCACTTCAATAGGAACCAATTTTGCCGTGGTAAGCAGTACTGCTGTTGTTACTGCTTACTTAGTAGACTTGTTTGGAGCACGGGGAGATTTTTATGCCACGATCATCATGTTTCCAATAATACTTCTGTTAGGCGAAATTATACCGAAGGCTATCTTTCAAGAGAAGGCGGACAGTATTACTACTGTGATTATCTGGCCGCTCCAACTTGCGTTAAAAATATTCTATCCGGTTGTTGAAATTGCTTCAAAAATGACTAACTACACGCTGGACTTATCAACACCTAAAGAAGGGTTTAAAAAACATTTTATTACGCGCGAGGAACTACGTGCCCTTTCGATGCCGGGAAAAGAGCAGTCGGAACTTGATTCTGATGATAAGAAAATCATTCAAAAGATATTTGACTTCAGGGATACTACAGCGGGTGAATGTATGGTTCCATTGATCAATTTAATTGCTATTGAGGAAACTTCCTCTGCTCGTTTCACTATTAGAAAAGCCCGGGAAAGCGCATTCTCCCGCTTTCCCGTATTTAAGGATCGAATTTATGACATTACGGGCATTCTTCATACATTCGATCTTTTAAACCTGCCGGAAGATGAATATGGGATAAAAAGTATAATCAGACCGGTCTATTATGTTCACGAGAGCAAAAGAATAGACGACCTGTTAGAAGAATTGCAAAAAACAAGGAACCATATTGCAGTTGTTGTGGATGAATACGGAGCGGCGATTGGCATAATAACAGTAGAAGACATTTTGGAGGAACTCGTGGGAGAAATACAGGACGAGTTCGATAGAACTTCCCATTCTTATGTTGAAAAAAGAGATAATTGTTATGAAATTAAAGGTACAATGGAAATCGACGCGATTAAAGAAAATATTGGTATTGCTTTGCCGTCAGCTGACTATGAGACAGTTGCCGGTTTCGTAATTCATAAAATGGGAAAAATTCCAAAAAACGGAGATGTATTATTATTAGAAGGTTATCAGATTACTATTAAAAAAGCTGACTCAAGGAAAGTTATCCTCCTTGAACTGAAAAAAATATAATTACCCATTGGCTCATGAAAACAGCAATTGTTATTCCCGCCTTTAATGAGGAAAAATCAATCCCTCTCGTTATTGGAGATATTCCAAAGACTCTATCTCACGATCTGGTAGTGGTAAATAACGGGAGTTTTGATAAAACAGAAAAAATTTGTAACGATATCGGCATTAAGGTTATCAATGAATCCCGCAAAGGTTATGGCAGAGCCTGTTTAAAAGGGATAGACTACTTTAAAAGTAAGTCACCGGATATCATCGTATTTCTTGACGCTGATTACAGTGATTTTCCACAAGAGATTCTTTCTCTTATCAACTCTATTACTAATGATCACTATGACTTTGTTCTTGGCTCGCGAATCTCAGGCAAAAGAGAATCCGGGGCAATTTTGCCGCAGGCTCTTATAGGAAATAAACTTGCTCTATTATTAATTAAGTGGTTTTTTGGTTTTCAATATAGAGATTGCGGTCCTTTAAGAGCAATACGCTTTCAAAAGCTGCTGGAAATGAACATGCAAGATCCTACCTTTGGGTGGAATGTTGAAATGCAGGCAAAGGCAGTTATTCACAATTTAAGGATCAATGAAGTACCTGTCAGTTATAGAAAAAGAATTGGTCTATCTAAAATCACAGGGACTTTTTCCGGCACTGTGCGAGCAGGAATTAAAATAATATATACTATCCTTAAGTTAGCTTTAATTTACCGTCTTAAATCATTCGATAAAGTTTACTGTGGTGAAACAGAGGTAATTAAATAAAAATGAAAATCGGTGTACTATCAGATACTCATATTCCACACAGGGCAAAAAAAATCCCTGGAAAAATAATTGAATTGTTTTCCGATGTTGATTTGATTTTACATGCCGGGGACTTGGTAGATAGAACCGTCATAGAAGAGCTGGAAATTATAGCGAAAGTAGAAGTTGTAAAAGGCAATATGGATGAATCGGGAAGCCCATACCCGATAAAAAAGGTCTTAAATGTTGAAAAAGTAAAAATCGGTTTAATACATGGCTATGGTTCCCCTTTCGGCATAAGAGACAGAATCAGAAAAGAATTTGACGAATTAGATATTATTGTGTATGGACATTCCCATAAACCTTATAATAAAATTGAGCAGGGAATTTTATTTTTTAATCCCGGGACACCTACGGATAAAATCTTTGCTTTGTATAATAGCGTTGGAATTCTGGACATAAACGGTAATAATGTAAAAGGACAAATAATCAAAGTATAAGTTTCCGGTATAGTGCATCTATGAAGTTTATAAATAAAATTCCAATATTCGATTGGTTTTACGAACAGGGGGATGTATATCTTACACTGCTTATCAGCGGTTCAGATCAGATAGAGATACCTTCAAGCATTCACGAAAAAAAAATGGAGACATTTGTTGTAGGCAATTCTCCCACTCCAAACCTGACCTATGATAAAAAAGGAATTAATGCACCGATGAAGTTTGGGAATAACTATTTCAATTGTTTTTTCCCCTGGGAATGCATTATCATGATGAGTGGCCCTAATGCGATAATTCAATTCGTCACAGAGAAAAAAACAGACCCACCGCCTGAAAAATCGATAAAAAAGAAATACCCCTTATCAAAAAAGAAGAAATTGGGCAAAAAGAGAAATCACCTGAGGGTGGTTAAATAAGGTCTCAAAAAAAGTGCCAGACACTTTAAAAGTGCCTGGCATATAGTCCTCGAAAAAAGCAATAATTTCTTGTCTAAACTACTTCCCTGGAGAGTTGAAGTTTTTTTATTTTTTCCACGAGAGTGGTTCTGTTTAATCCGAGAAGACCTGCCGCCTTATTTTTAACCCAATCTGTTCTATCCAGAGCTTCAACAATAAGCTCCTTTTCAAAATCTTCTACCATCTTTTTAAGATCGACTCCTTCATCAGTGATTCCCACAAAAAATTTAGGCTTGAATGCGTCTCTCAGGGCTAAAGACTCAGCAGCAACATTATCATCGCTGAAGAGTTCTTTCTGATCAATATTAATATCTTCAAGAGGCTTCCCTAAAATTCTTTCAGGAAGACTGTTCGGAGAAATAGTCCCCTTGCCGTTTAATACCACCAATCTTTCCACCAGGTTTTCAAGTTCTCTAATGTTGCCCGGCCAATTATAATCCATAAGATACTTAAGAGTTTCATCGGGAACTTCCGTTATTTGTTTCTGCATGGTTTCATTAAAATATTCAACAAAATGTGTTAAAAGAGAGGGAATATCTGTTTTTCTTTCTCTCAGCGCCGGCAAATGTATTGGAATAACATTTAAACGATAATAAAGATCCTCACGGAACTTACCCTCTTTAATAGCCTGCTCCAGGTTTTTATTTGTCGCAGCAACAATCCGAACATCCGCATTAATTGTTTCTGTCCCCCCTACCCTTTCAAAAGATTTGTTTTGTAGAACTCTTAAAATTTTTACCTGGAGAACAGAGCTCATATCACCGATTTCATCCAGGAAGATAGTACCACCATTCGCCTGCTCAAACCGTCCTATTCGCGTACGAATAGCGCCTGTGAAAGAGCCTTTTTCATGTCCAAAAAGTTCGCTTTCCAAAAGCTCTTCCGGGATAGCGCCGCAGTTTACAGTGATAAAAGGTTTTTTTAACTTTTTGCCGTTGAAGTGCAATGCACGGGCAATCAATTCTTTGCCTGTGCCGCTCTCTCCATAAATGATCACAGTGCTGTCAGTGGGGGCAACTTTATCGACTAACTGGAATATTTCATTCATTTTAGGGTGGGAGCTAATTATCCGGTAATGATCTGTCTGGCATTTCATAAAAATAAATTATAGATGTTTTTTTGTAAATGTCAAAAAAATCTTAAAATATTTTTATACGCTTATAATTCAACTATTTTGAGTGTCAATAATTGGGTCTGCCCTGTGAAGAACTATCAGCTTACAGCAGTAATTTGCTAAGCCAAGCTCAGCTTTGCCACAAAATCATAGATATAAGTGTCTAAACTTTGAAGCAGGAGCTGAAAAAATAAAACATCATGTTACGAAGTGATTATTCAAGAACGCATAAAATTGGAAGTGCCTAAAGTGAGCTAAAGTTATTTTAAAAGAGGCAGGCTTTTTGTTTTTTTATTTTAGGCATTTTAGATCACTTTACACTTTAGCTCATTTTTTTCTTCGAGTCTTAGTGGCAAAATGATCCTGCAGTTCATCCAAAGGGCTTAAGACATGAGAAATATCTTTTTCCATTACGATGATGATATTTAAATACTTGTCTGACCTGATCCATCAGTTTTAATTTTGGATCGGGTCTAAATTTATTCTTGCTTTTCATAGAAACATTTAATAAAGTAAAAAAAGCAATCAACATCAAACTTTCCATGTTTGATGCTTTAATATGCAATAATATAGAATATTGTCACAATATACAATATATAAGCAAAACATGGAAAACTCAACCTTTTTTTCCATGTTTTGCATTTTAATATACCGATAGATGGAAAATTTTACATGCTATAAGGGTAATAGATAGAAGCTGTTTCCATCTATCAACAATGTTAGCAGTCAGCGAAGTGGATGCTCATGCAAACCTTCTACCTGGATACAAGTGCAATAAACAGCCTGTACGATGACCCAGAGGTGTCAAACCTAAAGAGTGCCTTCAAAGATAGCCTTCACGTTTATATCAGTGTGTTTACGATTGCCGAACTGGCTTCAACATCGAATGCAGATCGTCGAGTTGGACTGATTAGGCTAGCAAAGGACATTTCGGGGAAATTCCGCCCAGCAGCAATGCCAGGTGACCTCCTCAAACGATCATTGGAGAAAATTCATGCTTGGGCTTCAGACATGGACAACTCTATGGGGCCAGAGTGGGATGGAGTGTGGATCGCCCTAAACGAACCAACCCTAATAGATGAAGAATCTTACCGGGAAATAACTGAATGGAAAGCACAACAAGAGACATGGTATCATGAAATGCATAATCGTGGCCGCCCATTAATGCAGAATGGTTTAGCAAAGCTACCATCTGATGAGAGATCTACATTGACATCACGTTTTCCAAGGCTCATCAGGTACTACCCTCCCGATAGTGAGTTTACAAAGGACTTCGTTGCTGATATGGCATCTCATAGCGGTACTAAACTTCAGGTTGATAAGGCACTCGCCCATAAAATCATAAGACACTCTGAACACTGGCGCTTTTTTCTGGCAAGCATGGCATATGGTATGTACGGACGGTCCATTCAGATTAGCCATTTCGGCAGAGGCAAGAACCCTGGAAGCATTGACACTCAGCAATCGATTTACTTGCCAATTTGTGATGTTTTCGTTACTACAGATCAGCCACAATACCGTATGTTACGTTTGTTAACACCGTTCGGCCATAAGAAAAGGCAAGTATGGAAATATCAAAAATTTGCTAATTGGCTTTTGAATAAAGGCCGTAACTGCTAACAATCTATTCCATTGGACGGCCAGAAGCGGGCCGCCACTGAATAGGGTCGTTATGTGCCTTGTCATTTAGCATCCCTCTGGAAGAAAAGAGAAATTCCATGTCACTTAAAGAAAGAGAAGATAACCAACTATCCGGGAAACTTATCATGGCTGCCGTTCTTGTCCTCGCACTGCACAGCATCGGCACAGCAATCGCCATCGTCAGGAAACTCCCTGCCGACGCTGAAGTTCTAGGCGTCACATGCGACCCGAACACCATGCTCGCAGATTTTCTACTCTTATGCGGCACAGCGCTGTCACCCCCACTTATTCTAATGCTCGTCCTGGTTCTGTTTGTGTTCCTCGCTCCCAGGACAGACCGGTGGGGAACATTTGCTGTAGGTGGTATCACTGTCCTGGGGCTGCTGTTCACCTTTGGAGCGTTAGTGGAATCCATCACCTGGAGAGTGCTTCAGGGTTCTATGCTTGGACTCTTAAACTGGGGTTCCATCCTCACGACGCTATCGATGCTGGTGTTTAGCATCCTAAAACTGGCCAAGAGAGAAAAAAGTGGGCAAATCTCTGCATGACTGCAGGTTTAAAAAAACCATAAAGGATGACCCTAAGATTTCATGTTATGCTATATAAAATCAGTGATAATATCCTGCAAATTATAGGTTTATTATTTATCACCGCCCCATTTATTACTTGCTTCGCTTCGTAAAATATGGGACTCGGTTATTTAGTTTGTGTTCTGCATTTGCAAAAGACGCAAAAGCAGGGCTATTTAAGAACTACTATCGAAGATTTAAGGCATAAAACACATAACCATGTTGTGTACCCGACTGCGAGTAGTGAGTCGCCGTTTACAAGACCCACTGCATTCAAGATTTTTTGTATTTCAGAATTTATTTTGTTTTGCTCGCAGCCGGTAACCACCGGCGTTAGGCGCACAAAAAGGAATAAATATGCAAAACGACATCATTCGGCGATTCCATGCTGCACTCCCCAGAGTCCGACTGTGGATCGACGAGTTCTTAAACGATCATACGAAGCAAGCTCGTGCCGTTAGTACCTTGGGCTTCACGCGGCTACCCACCTGTTTTCCACAGGAGCTCCTAGAGTGCGCAAAGGTGGTCACGGTGCCACAGGTTCCATTCCCTCCGGTCGAACGTTTCGGCCTGCCAGAGCTGGCGCCGGTGCAACAGATGGAGTTCGCAGGGATCACATTCAAAGATACTTTCTTTCTGCACCAAGGACAGACATCCGAAAGCTTACACTTTCACGAGCTGGTCCACGTCGTTCAGTGGGCGAGGTTGGGCATAGACAATTTCTTACTCGCGTACGGTGTCGGACTCATTCAGTTCGGGTACGAGCAGAGCCCCCTTGAGCAAATGGCCTACACACTGCAACGCAGTTTCGAGGACGGAAGATCACCGCAGGAGCTCGTGCGCTTCATCGAGATGCGCACGGATGACATCTGGACCCAGGTCGTACCAGTCGTCCAGACAGGTGGCGGTACCGCCTAACAAGAGCATGAACCTGACGGACTTCGCCCGCAGGTGATGCCCAAGTTATACCTCTAAATAATATATGAGCGTTAAAAAGTACATTTTAGTGGGACTTTTCATCGCAATGACCTACCCTAAATATTAGTACCACCCGTAGAGTGATGATTTTCTATGCCG
>CAYMVZ010000090.1:0-10073 GCA_964394335.1 uncultured Nitrospinota bacterium
CCAATGTTACAGACAATTGAAGCATCTTTCATCATTTTCATGTGTTCAATAGTAACAATATCTTTACAGCCTGTAGTGGTAACAAAGATATCTCCCTGGATAGCCGCGTCATCCATGGTAGTCACTTCATACCCTTCCATAGCCGCCTGAAGAGCGCATATCGGGTCAATTTCCGTTACGATAACCCTGGCGCCAAAACCTTTCATAGATGCCGCGCATCCTTTACCGACGTCTCCATATCCTGCCACAACAACTACTTTTCCTGCGACCATAATATCAGTTGCTCTTTTTATCCCATCAGCGAGGGACTCGCGGCATCCGTAAAGATTATCGAACTTTGACTTTGTAACAGAGTCATTAACATTTATAGCAGGAACTTTCAGAGTTTTTTTCTCCAACATTTTTACAAGTGCGTGCACTCCGGTAGTTGTTTCTTCTGTTATTCCTTTAATGTCTTTTAAAAGGTCAGCTCGTTTGTCATGAACAAATGCCGTCAGGTCTCCCCCGTCATCGAGGATCATATTTGGTCCCTGTCCGTCCGCAAAAGTCAAAGTCTGTTCAATACACCACCAGTATTCTTCTTCAGTTTCCTCTTTCCAGGCAAATACAGGGATTCCGACCTCAGCCATAGCTGCGGCAGCATGATCTTGAGTAGAAAATATGTTACAGGACGACCATCTAATTTCCGCACCTAATTCGATCAATGTTTCCATCAGCACAGCCGTCTGTATTGTCATATGCAGACACCCTGTAATTCTGGCTCCTTTTAGAGGTTTCGAATCTTTATATTTTTTTCTCACAACCATCAGGCCTGGCATTTCCTTTTCCGCTAATTCAATTTCCTTTCTTCCCCATTTTGCAAGTGTGATGTCCTTTACCTTAAAATCAGCCTCTACCGCTACAGTCATTTTTTCTCCTTAAAAATAGTACTTTGTTAATTATTGTACATTTACTTGCTGCAAATTTAATTATAAATAAAATATCCATTTATAGTCAAGGTTTGTTATGATTAATGCATGAGTAAAAAGAAAATCATATTGGGGCTTATACAGTCGTCTGTCACGAAAGATATTATCAATAACTTTCAAATGACCACAAAAAAAATAGAGGAAGCGGCTAATCAAGGAGCTCAAATTATATGCCTTCAGGAATTATTTAAAACCACCTACTTTCCGCAAAATAAAAATATTGATGCTTCAAAGCTTGCAGAGTCAATTCCAGGTAGCTCCACACGAGTATTATCAAATTTAGCTGCTAACCTTAACATTGTGATTATTGCTCCTTTATACGAAAAAAGTTCTAAAAGAAAATATTTTAATACGGCTGTTGTTATTGACGCGGACGGTAAAATTTTAGGCAAATATCGCAAAAGTCATATTCCGCATGACCCTTTTTTTTATGAAAAAAATTATTTTACTGAGGGAAAATCACGTTACCCTGTTTTTCGCACAAAATACGCTTTAATCAGCGTGTTGATCTGCTATGACCAGTGGTTTCCTGAAGCCGCGAGAATTTGCGCTCTCAAAGGCGCTGAAATAATTATTTATCCCACTGCAATTGGATGGATAAGAAACTATAATACCTCTGAAGGTGACTGGAAAAAGTCATGGGAATTAATTCAGCGATCCCATGCCATAGCTAATGGCGTGCATGTTGCCTCTGTTAATAGAGTAGGAATAGAGAATAAAATTGAATTCTGGGGAGGATCATTTGTTTGTGACTCTTTTGGAAATGTTTTGAAAAAAGCTAACCATGACAAAGAAGAAATCCTTATCTCGGAAGTTGATCTGAGCATGAATAAAAAAATCCAGGCGGACTGGGGTTTTCTAAAAAACAGACGACCGGATTCTTATAAACGAATATGTGGTCATTAGTTATGAATCAATGGATTTCAGATTTTAGATTGAAAATTGGTAATTGATAAATGACCGATGACCATTTCTATAAAACTCCTTCCTCCTCAGGATACAGGATGCCGGCAGAGTGGGAAAAGCATGAAGCTATATGGCTGAGCTGGCCTTATGATACCACGGACTACCCCAATGGACTCGATAACGTCCACAAAACGTACATTCAAATAATAAAAGCCATTTTGAATTCCGAAAAGGTAAACCTCATCGTAAAAAATAGCCCTGCTAAAAAAAATGTTGAAGAACTATTAAAAAAAGAAAACATTGATAGAGAAAAAATTACTTTTCATTTTTTAAACTATTTGGATATCTGGATAAGAGATTATGGCCCAATTTTTATTGTGAATCAAAATGAAAAGAAAATGGCCATGACCCACTGGATATTTAATGCATGGGGAGAAAAATACGAAGAATTGAAAAATGACACTGTCATTCCATCCCTCATAAATCAATCATTGAAAATTCCCTGCTTTACACCGGGAATTGTATTAGAGGGCGGTTCTATAGATGTAAACGGGAAAGGAACACTGATAACCACGGAACAATGTCTATTAAATAAAAAACGAAACCCTAATTTATCCAAAAAAGAAATAGAATTCTTCTTAATGGAATACCTTATGGTTAAAAAAGTAATATGGCTCAAAGAAGGTATAGCAGGAGACGACACGGACGGCCATGTTGATGATATCGGGCGCTTTGTTGACCCCCTTACCCTACTTTGTGCTTATGAAGATGACAAAGATGATGAAAATTACGCAATTCTAAAAAACAATTATGATATTTTAAAAAACTCAACCGACCAGGATGGAAACAGATTTAATATACTCAAACTACCAATGCCAGGATTTGTTGCTGATAGGGAAAGAAGGTTGCCGGCAAGTTACGCAAATTTTTATATTGGGAACGACGTAGTATTAGTTCCTGTTTTCGGTCATAAAAATGATCAAAAAGCTTTAAATATTGTTCAAGATTGTTTTCCAACCCGGAAGGCAGTCGGTATTCATTGTTTTGATCTTGTCCACGGACTTGGCACAATTCATTGTGTTAGCCAGCAGCAACCGGCAATATGACAGTGCGAGCTTTGGTCGCAACTAAAAACTTCAGGCACTTTTCACTTTTTCTAATTTCTTTATCGTAAAAAATTAACTTTCAGGCTTCTTTTGTTCTCACCAAGGATATTTATTTTAATTTCGCAGCGAGCCTGAGGAATGTATTTAACAATTTTTTCAGGCCACTCAATTAAAGTGACTCCTTCTTTGCCGGAAAACTCCTCAATTCCAAGTTCTTCTATCTCCTCTACAGATTCAATCCGATAAAAATCAAGATGATAAACAGGTTTTTTTCCAATGTATTTATTTATTATAGTAAACGTGGGACTCCTTACATATTCGTCAGTTAAACCCAAGCCATCTACTATTCCTTTAACCAAACAGGTCTTTCCTGCTCCCAAATCACCATAGATAAATACGACATCCTTTTCTCTAAGCTGTTTAGCCAGGTTTTGGCCGAACTTCCTGGTTTCCTCTTCGCTCTTTGAAACGAACATGTTTTACCTATAAGAAAACATTTTTTGTAGAAAGTGATAGAGGGGTATTAAGATGGAATGAATTAAGCTGAAAGGCTAATTTTTCTACCTTTCTGCTCTTCAACAGGATTATTTTTTTTGAAGGGATTTTGATCTCTTAATTCCTGAACTTTCTCTTTTACCACTGCTTGTTCCGCTACCTTTATTTGCGCTGACTGTTTCCTTTGGGCAATGCTCGTTGAAATCTTCGAAGAGAAGCTTTTTAATTGATTCGGTTTAAAACTTGCGATCTTTTGTAAAGAACTTTGGTTTTTTGATGCTCCCCGATTATTTTCGGCATTTACTACAACATCTAAGCTGCCGGTTTCACTGCCATTCCTAAGTTTTTGATCAACCTTTGAAACCCTATTTAATGAAATTGCTGATATTAAAGATTCTGCCACTAGCGCCCCCTCTATAGCCCCTTTTAACTATAATTTAGACTATTATTGCCTGATTTGCAAGAAATTTTTTAATCATAAACCTGAAGTTTGCGGATTGCTCGAGCTTTTCAGAAGCGCCGAGATATTGTCTTTATCTTTAATTTTTCTAATCAACTTCAGTGCTGATTCTCTATCGGGAAAACCTTCCTTCAGGAAAACCCGGTACCATAGACCCCTACTCGAAATTTCAGCAGATTTGATTGAGACTTGATAACCTTTTTTATTTAACATAGCTGCAAAAGATTCTGCCCGTGATTTCTTTTTAAAAGATCCCATCTGGACAGAGTATTTAGGCTCCACTGGGGATTGTTGAGTTTTAAGTTCTTTTTTTTCTTTTGATTGAGAAGATTGAGGCTTTAAACTACTTTCTTTTTTTTTATTCAAGGATGCCTCGGGTATATTTTTTTTCTGGTCGTCCAAAGATGAATATTTTTCCGGTTTACTCAATGTATCAAAAAAAGTAAACTCTATTTCCTCCTCTATATCTTTTTCTGAATGAACCGTGCCGGTATTGGTCTCCCCTCTCACATCTTCTTCAACATTTTCGGAATCAGCAACATAGGGTGAAAAAAAAATTTTGAGTTCCGCAGCAAGAACAACAATAACTGAAATTAAAGAAATAATAAGAATAAACTTTAATGCGTTGTTGCTGCTTGAGGATTTGATCTTATCCCTGGGGTAACGTATTCTGGCACTCATAGTTAAATGCGGCCAAGGGACCGCAACCATAATTGAAGCTCCCTGTCGCAGAGCTTCAGTGTAGAGTATGATTTTATTTTAAGTTCACTCGCTTAACATTTTCGGCGAGAAACCGAATTTAAGTCTTCGCAGCTATTCTCCATTGGGCGAATCTGCGGAGCCACGCTTAGCGGGGCGGAGCTAATTGGACGGTTTCCGAAGGAAAGCCGCCCGAAGGCTGAGGCCATGGATGACCGATAATCAAATAGGGCTAACACCCTGGAGAACTAATGGAAAAATCTTCCTAAAAAAGAAGCTTTAATAGTGTAATAGCATAATTTACATACTTTTCGGGGCATTAATCCCAAGTAATTCTAATGCGTTTTTCAGAACAATTTTAACACCGGTTATCATAGATAATCTTGCATGAGTTAATTTGATATCATTAGAAATAATCCGGTATTTATTATAATAACTGTGAAAGAGATAAGCTAATTCCTGAAGGTAAAACGGAATGAGATGGGTCTCTAATGTATCGGCACTTTTGAGCACTACTTCAGGAAATTGAGATAGTGATTTAATGATAGCCAGATCCTCTGGCAAGTCTAATAGGTTTAAATCAACATTTTCTATAACAAAATCATCAACCCCTGCCTCTTTTGCCTCTCGTAAAACACTACAAATGCGAGCATGGGCATACTGAACATAATAAACAGGATTTTCAGGAGATTGCTTTTTTGCCAGTTCCAAATCAAAATCCAGGTGACTGTTTGAGCTTCGCATTAGAAAAAAATACCTTGCCGCATCGCGTCCTACTTCATTGAGAACATCGCGTAAAGCGACAAACTGCCCTTTCCTGGTAGACATGGAAAGTTTTTCATTACCTCTCCGCAAACTTACTAACTGAACCAGTATAACCTTGAAAAAATCTTTAGAATAACCAAGGGCTTCTATCATTGCCTCCATTCGGGGCACATATCCATGATGATCTGCCCCCCAGATATCTATCACTAAATTAAACGTTCGTGAAAATTTATCGCGATGATAGGCAATATCCGATGCAAAATAGGTATGCGCGCCATTTTCTTTAATAAGCACCCTGTCTTTTTCGTCTCCGAACAAACTCGATTTTAACCATGTTGCGCCGTCTTTTTGATAGACAATTTTTTTCTTATTTAACAATTCTAATGTTTCCTCAACCTTTTTCTCTTCAAATAGACTTTTTTCACTGAACCAGCAATCAAACTCTACCTTAAAATCAAGAAGATCTGATTTAATTCCTTTAAGGATTCTGTTAGCGGCGTGATCCGTAAAAAATGAGAGGGCTTTCTCCACTCCTTTTTCTGCAAAAGTATCCCCTTTTTCTTCTAGAATTTCTGTGGCAATCATCTTAATATAATCACCCTGGTAAGAATCTTCCGGAAATTCAACCTCTTTCCCCATAAGCTGCAAATACCTGAGGTAAACAGATTTTCCCAGAGTTTGCATCTGGTTTCCAACATTGTTAATGTAGTATTCCTTCTGAATGTTGAATCCCACGGCTTTCAATGTACGTGCAATAGTATCTCCAATAGCCGCTCCTCTTCCATGTCCCACATGAAGCGGTCCCGTAGGGTTAGCGCTAACAAATTCCACCTGTACGTTTTTGCCTTTTCCGTAATCTGAATTTCCATATTGCGAATTTTTTGAATAGATTTCTTTAATTTCATCACGCCATGTTGCCGGCGTAAGAAAAAAGTTAATAAAACCGGGACCCGCAGTCTCCACCTTCTCAATTATAGAGGCATCTTTGTTAAGGTTGGAAATAATGGACTCACTGATTTTACGGGGGCTCATCCTTACTTTAGAGGCCAGGGTCATTGCAACGGGTGTAGAAAAATCACCGTTGATCTCATCATTTTTAGGCCGCTCTATGACTATCTCGGGAGTGGAATCTAATCGCCAACTTTCTTTTTCAATGCATGCAGTTAAGGCTTCTGCAATAGTTTTACGCAATGTATTAGTAATCATGCTTTATAAAAAAACCACAGGTTTTATCGCTGGGCTAGAAACTTAGAAGACGATTATTTCTTGCAAAATTTTCGGAAACCGCCCAATTCGGTTTCCTTGCCGAAAGTGTTTAGCGAGCGCTGTCGCAGCTAGCTGCGGAGTTCGCGAGTGAACTTAAATAAATCATACTCTACACTGAAGCTCTGCTACGGGGAGCTTCAATTGTGGATTTGGCCTCTTGGCCACGATTTGGTTTCAGCTAATTAAATTATTTATAAATTTTTTTTGTTATATTCTGTGCCAGTTCGTTATATTTTCTGCTTTTTCCCTTGTTTCCCAGGGATTTGTAGATCTCACTCAGATTTTTATAATCTTTTAATACACGATAGACGTTTCCTGCTTTCATATTTACTTTCAGTGCTCTTTCATAATAATCAATGGCATCTTCGTTTTTTCCCAGTGCCCTGTAGAGAGAGGCCATGTTGTTAAGATCATTGGCGATGCCTTCATAATAGCCAATCTCTTTATCAATCTCAAGAGCCATTTTGTAGTAGTCCATGGAGATGTTTAAATTTTCTCTTATTTCCTCAATTACTCCAAGATTGCTAAGATTACCGGCAATTCCCCTTTTGTAATCACTTTTCCTATTTATTTTTAATGATTCATTATAATAAACTGCCGCCTTTTCAAGATTTCCCGAATATTTATGTACCAGACCAATATTATTTAAAATGACTGCAATTCCTCTCTTATTGCCAAGTTTTCGTTTAATAGAAAGACTCCTTTCAAAATATTGAAGCGCTCTTTCCATATTATCCAGAGACATATAAGCAGAACCCATATTAACAAGGTTATCGGCTTTCCCTTTCAGGTTTCCAAGTATGACATTTTTTTCTAAAGCCTGCTGGTAATAATTTAAAGCAGTGTCAATATCCTTCACTGCAAAATATACACTACCAATATTATTAAAATCATCCGCTACACCCATCAGATCATCATTGATAATGTGAATGTTTAGAGACTTTTCAAAGTAGATTAATGCGTTGCTGAACTGACCTTTCTGATAGTAATCGTAGCCTATCTCGCTAAAATTCTCTGCACGGTAAAAATCCTCTGAATGGTATTCCTTTAGACTTCTCCCCGCGCAGCCCAACAAAACCATTGGCAATAGTAAGGATGTAAAGACTGTTGACCTTATGATAGTTTTTAATCGCATAAATTAACCGTAGTGTTAATATGTCTCTTCTTCATCGGTAGTCTCCTTATAATGACCGTCTCTCATATCAACAATTATTGGTTCCTCTTTCTTTTTCCTCTCAAGAAACCCTTTGATAATCCAATTTTTTTCTGCTCCTACAACAATCCTCGTAATTTCATCGATATTTTCCTGAGAGACTCTAATTAAGTCAGGCAGTTCTGATGAGGTATTTTTAAAATCCTCTAAAATCTCACTTATTCTCATTATCTGTTCATTGCTGTCACGAATTAATTTATTAAAATCATTCGAAGAATTTTTGACATTTGATATAACTTCCTGTCCATCAGACAGTAAATACTGCACTTTTTCAGTACTTTTGTTTATTTTCGTCATTGATAATTCCGCATTATTAATAATTTTTGGAAACTGTTGTGACGCCAATTCAATATTATTGACCGCCTTCTCCATGCTTATTAAAAGTTTTTGGCTCGACCTCACCACATTTGTCAGGTTTGAATACAAACCTTTATCTTTCAATAGGGCTCCAATATTTCCTTTTCCCATTTTTATTTCTTCGCTTACTTCATCAAGATTTTGAAGTATATGCTCAATCCTTACTAATGGTTTATCTAAAATATCGGTTAAATTAATGATATTGTCTATAGCTTTATTGGCTTTCATTAGGATAGGATTGATACCGCCGATGATTCCATCGGTTTTCGAAATCCCTGTACCACTAATGTAACCACCATCCTCCAGAATGGGTACAGAAAGGGAACCTAAGGTTATCGATAGCCCTGCATTACCCATCAAGCCCTGGCTGACTACAGTTGCAACGGAGTCTGTCCTGATTTTTTCTTTATATTTTTTTTGAATTTCTGCTGTGACATCAATTTTGTTTTGTGCGTTAAAACGAATCGATTCAATATTTCCAACCTCAAGCCCTGCTATATCTACAGGGGAACCTTCGATTAATCCGAATCCCCGGTTCAAGGCTATATGAATTTTGTATCGTTTGTTAAAAAAATTCTGTTGATTATCAATATTTAAAATCACAATAATTAAAACCCCCATCGCTGAGAATACAAAGAGCCCTATAATTCTTGCCAGGCTACGAGTTCCAAGTTTGTGAACGTAATGCAGCATTTTTTTTCTCTCAAGTTAGATTTCTCGCTTGGCTCGAAATGACACTTTCGCACCGCCATTCCCAAACGTCTTAGCATGTCATTCCCGATAGGCTTGTCCTCGTGAAAACGGGGAAACACTCGGGAATGACAAGACAGCGCATAGCCAATAGTGACATGGTCATGGAGCCAGGTTTTTTTATTTTTTAATAGACATTGAAATTCCTAAACATTAAATTATTTCTATTCGTTCGTTTTTTATTACGCCAACTCTATCGACCAGATTTTTGTCGATGCTTTTATCCTGTGACACGACAACCGGTGTAATTTTATTTTCTTTTGTCAACTTTTTAATAAGGCTAAGAATGCAATTTGAATGATATCCACCAAAACCGAAGGTCAATTCATCACAGAAAATAATGCTGGGTTCCAGAGCTAAAGCCCTTGCAAACCCTCCCCTTTTCATGCACTCCTCACTTAACTGGGCTGGCAGTTCAGCCTCGTATTTTTCAATACCAACAAAGCGGAGCTTTTCTCTCGCGGTCTCATAAATCTTCTTTTCTTTAAAATTTGTATGGTATCTCATGGGAAGAGCAACATTTTCTATGAGGGTCATGTTATTCAGCAAAGCGCCATGTTGAAAAATAAAGCCTATTTTTTGCCTAACCTTCATAAGTTCATACTGAGATGCATTATGAATATCCATGTCAAATACTTTTATCATGCCTTTTAGCGGTTTTATTATTCCTGAAACCAAACGCAAAAAAGTTGTAAGCCCGCTGCCGCTGTCGCCAACAAGCATAAAAATATCTCCTTGAAAAATATCCAGGTTTACCCTCTCAAACAAAGCCTTTCCATTAAATGAAAAGGATACATTTTTAATATTTATAAGCGGTTTATTTTCCATTTTTTTATACTCGTCTACTTTTGTATAAATAATTCATCTACTTGTATACTTTCTTATTTATAATTTAATGATCAAATATAAAACATCATCGTCAACGCACTGCTGAACAGGAAGCATATCACGATAGAGCTTATAACTGCTTTCGTGGTTGCCTGAGGCACCTCTGTAGCATAACGCTTAACTCTCATCCCATGATAACTGCTGAGAATTGCGATAATGATACCGAAGATAGCGCTTTTTATAAGAGAAACATATATATC
>CAYMVZ010000091.1:0-10032 GCA_964394335.1 uncultured Nitrospinota bacterium
ACTGACTCTTAATCAGTAGGTTCCCGGTTCGATTCCGGGGCGGCTCATTAAATTAGCTTTTAGCAGTCATTCATCAGTTTTCAGTTTTTATTGGAACAGAGCGACCAGGAGATTCTTCGCTGGCGCTCAGAATGGCAATCTAAAAGCTCCCGCGTGTCATTCTGAGGAGCCTGTCATGAGCGTAGTCGAAGGAAGTACATTCACTTCGTTCAGCGTAAACTCCGCTACCAAAGAATCTCATTTTTTTGCAACATTAAGGTTTATCGAATGATATTTTGTAGATAAAATGCGAAGCAAAATCCGTGGTTTCAAAAAAGTCGTAAATTTACGACCCTTCCTGCATCTTGGTTCCCAAAACCTCTGTTTTCATCAAGTTAAGTTCCTGGGCTTTTTTGATTTGCTCGAGAGTCAATACAGTAAAGACTCTAACCATTGTTTTTGTATCTAATCTTATTTTCCGGGCGGTAAGTTTTCCAAGTTCATCGGACTGGGCTAGAATTTCTGCTTTTTTAAATGATCCTGAGTAAAGCTGATTTTTCAAGTTGAAACGAGCTATTTTAATATCCGCTGCTAAACGAATATCCTTTTTTTTGTAATCTAATCTTGCGGCTTTTATTTTTGAAAACTGTTCTTTACTTAAACTAAGTTCGTCAGCAAAATATAATATCTGTGAAAGAGGGTCACCGACACCTGACCCGCGCTTCTTTTTAAATCTTTTGTCTTTATTGCCCGCGGAAAGTTTTTCATGAGAACCCTTTCCACGTTTATGATCATCGTCTGCTTCAGTCACCGCCGCGCAAAACAAAAAATAAATGCCAAAAAAGAGTACAAAAACACATTTATAATACTTCTCATTAGCTCTCATTATTTTTTTACCTCTTACTTCTGAACATCAAATTTGTTGTTCTTCTTATAAACCTTTTGATGAAAAAGTTCAAATTTTTTTCGTTTAATATTATTTATCATCAACTATTTTATCCAGTTTTTTTTGATAAAGAGACCGAAGTTTTATTGAAACAGGGCCTGGTTTTCCATTTCCTATCTGTTTTCCATCGCACATAGTTACAGGCATAACACCTTTAGTTGTGCTGGTTATAAAGAGTTCATCCGCTGCCGGGATTTCTTCCGGACTGATTTTACATTCCTGAACAGTGATCCCATTTTCTCTTGCAACATCTATCAACATCTTTCTGGTTATTCCAATTAAGATACCACATCCGGGATCCGCGGTTTCAACACCTCCGTTTTTAACCAGATAAAAATTGCTGGTAGTGCATTCAGACACAAACCCATCTGAATTAAGCATTAGACCATCATAGGCGCCCAGCTTTTTTGCCTCAATGATCGCTAAGACAGAGTTTAAATAATTTCCCGTCTTGATTCCCGGGTTCAAAGAGTCTTTTAAATTTCTTTTGGTTGAAACAACAGCTATTGCGATTCCTTTCGAATAGTATTCATCAGGGTACTTTTCCGCCTCTTTTACGTAAAGTATCATGGTTGGTGAATTGCAGGATACAGGACTGATATGGATTTCTCCTCTTCCCCTTGTAATTACCATCCTTGCATAAGATTCGTTATTTTCAGCGGCATCAATAGTTTTTTGCATTTCTTCCAATAAATATTCATCTGTAAAAGGTATTTTTAGTGAAATAGCCATTGCTGATGTTTTAAGTCTGGTTAAATGTTCTTTTTCGGTAAATAATTTTCCTTTGTATGTTGTAAAAACTTCATAAACGCTATCACCAAACAACAACCCGTGATCAAACACAGAAATAAACGCCTGATCCGGTGGCATTATCTGCCCATTAATATTTATAAGAGTTGCCATTTTTAAAATCAGCTATCAGCAATTAGCGCTCAGCAAAACATGAAAAGCAATGATCAACCACCTTTACTTAATCATTTCCTTAACCTTATTTATATCATAAAAAAAATAAGGAAACTCCCTGAAACTTACAGTTTGATTTTCATCATCCTTTTCCTCTAAAATTTTTAATTGATCATTGACTTCTAAACAATAGTTTTCAAGAAATATTGAAAGTTCTTCCGTGACAGTTTTTAATTTCCGGTAATGATCTTTTTTCTCTTTTTTAGAAGGTTTCTGGTGGAATAGTTTCTTCTTTTCTTCAATTAATTTATTAAATTTTTCCTTTGCCTCCTGCCCTTCCACTTTGTCTTCAAAAATCTCCGGTTTGAGCTTTATGTTTCTGATTATTGTTTTTAAATTCTCTACATCATTTATTTGAATTCTATCTATCGGTAAATCAGGGAAAAGGGTAAGCGAAGCAGATATATAATGAGGCGGTTTTATTTCATAATATTTTTCCATAATTCCGTCAGTTATCTCATCATACTTTGCGCCACTTATTCCGTGAATGAATATATCAGAAAAAAATAACCGGAAAAACAGGGTCAGAAGAACTGCTTTTGGGCGTAAGTTAATCTCTCCTTCATCTATGATTTTGATAGCATAGTCGAAATCTCCCTTTTTATATCTAAATAAACAAATATCCTCTAGACAAATAGAAATGCAGGACCCTTCATGAATTACCCAAACCGGTTTACGTTTATTATCAATTATGCACCAAAACGGGATTTCAAATTTATCAGCATCCTTTTTTAAATCAGGGAAAGGATTTGCTTTGTATCGTAATTTGTGACTAATCCTGTATTCCTCCAACAGCTGGTTATAAATATCATGAAACCTTTTAATATTTTGAGCTATATGTAAAGTAAATAATAAAAAAGATCTGGTTTTGCAAATACGGGACAGCATGATATCAAAATACTGAAGACCGTCACTTGCTTCATAGCCTTTTTTTGTTTTTACTAAAAATTCTGCTAAATTTTTTGAAGACGATAAGGCGCTTTCTCCTTTTTGAAAAAATATTTCTGCATATTTGATAATTGTGTTAACTGGAGAAGACTGAAGACCTGCCTGAATTTTTTTGTAAAAGTCTTTAAACTGATCACTGTCAGGAACAGAGCAACATTCAAATGGCTGCCGGGGATTCAATTTCATTAAGATTTCTTTTTTCCTTTTGATTTTCTTATTCCAGGTTAAGATAGAACATCCGATTTCATTAGAACAGTCACTGTCAATAACAATATAAAAGGCGGTTCCTTTGTTTTCTCTGGCCAACTTGTCCGCAAGAAAATTCTTTATCCAAATACCGGGATGACATAAACCGGGCTGATGGCCTGTTACGATATAAGGACGCGGAACTAAATCCACGTTTCGGCCTGTTAGTGAATTTAAAATTTCTGCTTCTGCTATCTTGCGAAATTTGCTATAGCTGACTCCTGCTATCTTGACGCTATAAGAATCGATCAATTTCTGGTTGGATTTTAAAAGAGGAGGAATATCCGTCAGGTCATGGCTGCAAAAAAATTCCCCGTTATTTTCGGGGACTTTCAAAACTCTCTTCCAGTTCATTTTTTTAATAGTTCAGCAAATAAGACACTAAGAAAAATAAAAACCTTTTTTTTAACAGAATTAACAGGATGGACTGGGCTTCGGCAGGCTAAGCCTGACATTATTAGCAATATTGTCATGGTGAGCTTGTCGAACCATCTCTTGTCCATCCCGTTAATCCCGACTAAGAATTTAAGTTTTTATTGTGACTTTGTGTCTTTCTGGCAAAAAGGTACGGGTGAACGTTTAAAAAAAATCTTTAAACGATTTCAAGCCTACTTCTTCTTTTGATAAAAAGGGTTCTCCATATTTTACCCTGATACGATCGCCCCAGTATTGAGCTCTGTTTTTGAGATGTTCGAAAATAGCCTGGTTTTTTTCATTTTCCAAGAATTGTGATTCATAGCTTTTTATCGCCTCAATTTTTTGATCGTATACCTCGCTTACATCCATAACAAAACTTGGTTTTTCCCTAACTTTCAAATGAGAAGCATAGAAATAAAAAATTTTTAGAGAGTAATGAGGTTCACCTTTAATATTGGATTTGGATAATTTACCGTAAAACCGCGCAGCTTCGCAAATATCCTTCGCTGCTTTATGATCCGGGTGAGCGTCTTCCCAGTGATGAAAAAAGAGAAGGTGAGGTTTCGTTTCCCTTATAACCGCAGCGACTTTTTCTCGTGCCTCTATTGTATCTTGAAGATACCGGTTTGGGAGATCAAGCGTGTGTCGAAAATCCAGGTTTAACTTTTCCGCAGCTTTTATTCTTTCTTGCTTTCTTTTTTCAGTGGTGCCAAAGGGGGTTGGTTCTCCATCCGTTAAATCCAGGATTCCGATTTTAAAACCTTCCTTTTTTAATTTTATTAGCGAAGCCCCCATCCCTATTTCCACGTCATCCGGATGCGCTCCTATTGCTAAAACATCTAATGTCTTATTGGTCATTAGCAATCAATCATAAATTTTTGTCTAAACGAAAGCGAATTCTCTTTCAATAACTGACAAATAATATTTTCTCCTCTCCACCGGATCATCAAGGTTGCTGCCGAAAGTCCGGTTCAGGTTTTTATAAATTAACTCAACAGGTATTTCCTTAATCTTCAATTCCTGTTTGTGAGCCTGCAACCAGACCTGGAGAGGAAAAGCATATCCATTTTCATCCAATTTCAATTTTTTGATTGCCTCGACTTTATAAGCTTTAAAACCGCAAAAAGTGTCCGTTAAGTTAAAACCGGTATATTTATTAATTATTTCGGTCATTTCTTTGTTAATCTTCTTCCGGTCAGGCGGAGGCGCTTCAAAAAGCGGAAATGAGCTGTTCAGATACCTGCTTCCGGAAACAATATCATAGTTGTTTATTTCTTTTAAAAAGTCAGGTATTAAATGAGGTTCATGCTGGTCATCGCAGTCCATGGTGAGAACCGTCTCAAAATTATTTTCAACGGCATGCTTAAATCCGTTCATTAAAGCGCAGCCGTAACCGCAATTTTCGGTCTGCTCTATAACTGTTATACCTTTAATTTCAGCAAGAATTTCAGAAGACCTGTCAGTAGAGCCATCATTAATGACCAGCACATCTCCGGGAAAAAATTCTCTTACTTGACTGATAACGTCCCTTATGTGTTCTTCTTCGTTGTATAAAGGGATAACTAAAAGATATTTATTCATTTTAAAAAGGGTAGAAAGTAGTTAGAATATTCTAAATATTTATTTTAGGCAAAATTGCTATAGGATTCAAATTTATTATAAGCTGGAATTAAGGTATTTACTTCATTACGACTTTTTACTAAAATTATATATAGAGAAAATTCATTGGAGAAAAAAATGGGAAAGAGTTTTATCAGAAACCACCTCGAATCAGTTAAAGGGCAGTCATTATGAAAAAAGCAACTCCCATAAACAGGACAGAAGGCTATATGCCGTTCTTTGTTTTAGTGGCATCCATGCTTTTTCTTCTTGTATGGCAGGAAAGCACCAAGGAAAGCCCTTTAAAGCCAGGTGAATTTCGTTATAAGGAGAGCCCACGATTAATGTACCTGGCCCCTAATTTTGCCCTGCCTGACTTGAATGGCAAAAAAATTGAATTAAAAGATTACAGGGGAAAAGTTGTGTTTCTTAATTTCTGGGCTACCTGGTGTCTTACATGCGAAGAAGAAATGCCTTCTATGGAGAATCTTTATCAGAAATTTAAGGGAAATTCTTTTGAAATACTTACAATCAGCATTGATAAAGAGGGAAGGCAAATTGTAGTCCCTTATATGAAAAAATTTGATTTAACTTTTCCAGCGTTACTTGATCCGAAAAGTAAAGTGGCCAAACTTTACCGAACAACTGGTGTTCCTGAAACCTTTATCATTAACAAAGAAGGATTTATTGTACATAAAGCTATTGGACCCAGAACATGGGATACAGAGGAATCTTTTAATGCTTTTGATAATTTGGTCCACCTTTGATTAATCATTAACTTACAATCAAAAATAGTGGACATTAAAATCGAAATTTATTCCAAACCGAACTGCTCTCTTTGTGACAAAGCAAAAACCGTTATTGAAAAAGTAAAGATTCAGCTTCCGATTACTATCTCGGAAATCGACATTTCAAAAGACCCCATACTGTTTGAAAAATATAAAGAAAAAATCCCTGTGATTTTTATCAACGGCAAACAGGCTTTTGTTTACAAAGTCCATGAAACTGCTCTGAGAAAGAAATTAAATGTTCTTTGCAAGCAAAAGATATTTTGACAAATTCCCGCCGGAAAATTATAAAGCAAATCATTTTATTTCTTACATCAAAAATATTGTACTTACTTCGCGGATTAATTAATGTCTGGCCATCCATATAACAAAAAAAATTTAATATTAATATATTGTAGGATCTTACCGAAAAGTATATTATAAAATCTAATCTTTTTCCCTCGATACAGGTTCGCAAAAATGAAACCAAAGCTTGTCATAATACCTGCTTATAATGAAGAAAATAATATTGAAGATGTAATACGAAATATTTGGAAATTTTCATCGGATGTTGATATATTAGTTGTCAATGACGGATCAAATGACCAGACAACGAATATAGTTGAAAAATTGGATGTTAAATTAATTTCTTTGCCTAATAATTTGGGTTACGGAGCAGCTCTGCAAACCGGTTTTTTATACGCCAAACAAAAAGGCTATAATACTGTAATCCAGATGGACGCAGATGGTCAACACGATCCAGCATATCTTCTGGAAATGCTTAAAGAAATTCAGAATACGGATGTGGATGTGGTAATAGGTTCCAGATTTCTGGAAGACAACAGTTATAAAACAACCATATCAAAAAAACTGGGAATGGTCCTTTTTGGATTACTTACGTCGTTAATTACCAGGATAAAAATAACTGATCCAACTTCAGGGTTTCAGGTACTAAAAGGAGATGTAATTGATTTCATGTCACAAGATTTGTATCCTCCTGATTATCCTGACGCAGATATGATCATTCTGCTCCATCGTGCAGGGTTTAAAATAAAAGAAGTCCCTGTTAAAATGAGAAGCAATCCCAAACATGCGAAAAGCATGCACAGGGGCCATAAAACAATCTATTACGTTCTAAAAATGCTCCTATCCATCAGTGTTACCTTGCTGAGAGTAAAACCCAAAAAAAGGAATACAAATGCCGCCTAAAATAAGACTCATAACTATAGCAGTTTGTATATTTATTGTAGCTTATGTTTTCGAGCTGGTCAGGAGAAGGCATCTGAGTGAAGAATACTCAATGGGCTGGCTAATTACCGGCATATTAATGCTGGTAATGGCAATCTGGATAGATTTATTGGCTAAAATTTCCAATTTAGTAGGTTCGGCAGCGGTTACTTCTACATTATTTTTTCTCGGGATATTATTTTTAGTTGTCATCTGTTTGCATTTTTCTATTAGAATATCTAATTTAACAAACCAGGTCAGGAAATTGAACCAATCGCTGGCAATACTGAGTCATGAGGTTGATTTAATTAGAAAGGGAACTCGCCCGATTGGGAAAGAACCTGATGACTACCAAACTCAAGCTGCCAGCAATAAAACAGATAAGCCTTCCAAAGAAAGTGTGCTAATAAATGAAAATTTTAAGGACAATTGAAACTTTTTATCCTTTTATTTGCGGTCCAACCAATCAGGCCTACCGGATATCTAAAAAGCTTCTGGAAAAAAATATAGACTCCACAATACTTACGACATACTGTGATGTAGATTCATCCCTGCCTGCTAAAGAATCATACAATGGTGTTACAGTACATCGCTATGCAAATATTTTCCAGTTAATGCGCTATTGTATTAGTCCCGGTATGATTGGCGCGTTTAAAGATTTTGACCTTATCCATAGCCATAATTATCGTAATTTTCAATCCGATCTCGGTTTTTTTTTTCTAAACTGAAAAAAAAACCTTTTGTTTTAAACTCACACGGTAGTCTTTTAGGATACCGGCGTTACCTACCCACACGGCTTTCCATGATTCCCTATCAAACTTATGACATAGCGACTTTTAAAGCAACAGCCCGGTTTGCCGATAAAATAGTTGTCTCTACCAAGCTCGAATATGAAGACGCGGTGGAATTCGGTATTAACAAAAAAAATATAGAAATTATTCCTATGGGTATAGAAATTAGTGATTACCCTAAAAAAGGATTGAACAAGTCAAAGGATTATATAGAGCTTCTTTTTGTGGGGCGAATTGCCAGAAACAGAAATCTGGAGATCATAATCCGTGCTTTAGCCAGGCTGGATTGGCATTTCAGACTTAAAATCGTTGGTGAAGAAGCGCGTACCAGCAGTACTACACGCCATGGTTATCTCAATGATCTATATCAATTAATCGATAATTTGAATTTAAAAAAACGGATTGAGTTTACAGGCCAAAAGCTTGGGGAAGAATTGCAGCAATGTTATAAAAACGCCGATCTTTTTGTTTTTGCATCCCTTTACGAAAGTTTTGGTCAGCCGATTTTAGAAGCAGCGGCAGCAGGTCTTCCTGTCATCTCCACACCTGTTGGAGTAGCCAACGAACTGGTTTTTAATAACAAAACCGGGTATCTTGTAAATCACCATCCTGAAGAAATTGCTAAAAAAATAAACCTGTTGAAAGAACAAAAAGTGAGAAATGAATTTGGCAATAATATTCAAAAACTGGTGAAAGCTCATTTCTCATGGGATGCTGTTATTGAAAAATACAATTCTCTTTATTTAGAATTTGTTTAGCGAGCGTGTTCCCCGGAGCTTGCAGAGCTGCGAAGCTTAGCTTTGAGCTGAGCTATGCCGCGGGATGCTTTTCAATTGTTAAAATATGGCTTGAATCTTGACAGGAACTATAGTAGTTTACGAATAGTAGGCATTCAGCTATCAGCAAAACAAAAAAAGAAAACATTAAAACACCTTTAATCGGAGTAAGATTTATGACAAAAAAACAGGTAAAATTTACAACTGCTTCGTTAGTAATTGTTACAGCTATTATCTATTTAATCTTTACAGGCGTTAGCCAGACATCCGTTTATTTCTTCACGGTATCCGAATTAATTAATAAAAAAAATACTATTCCCGATGAAGGGGTAAGAGTCAACGGAACTGTTGTACCGGGATCCATAGATAAAGATAACTCTAATTTAAAGGTTAATTTTGAAATAACCGATTCAAAGAAAAATCTTCTGGTTTATTACGAAGGTATTATCCCTGATATGTTCAAAGAGAATATAGATGTTGTGGTAGAGGGTACTGTTGATCAAAAAGGTAATCTTAATGCTAATACCCTGTTAACGGCATGCCCGTCAAAATACGAAGAAGAAAAAAAAGAGCTTACTAACAAAATATAGCTTCTCTTGAAATATTCTGCATTACCAATACGTAAAACTGCGTTTTATTCTTTGGTTGCAGATATGAAACGCTGTGTATTCAGTGATTTTTTAAAAGTCCGGGAACATTTCCCGCTTTTTGTTTTTTTGATATGACAACAATCGGACAATTCTCTCTCTTAATAGCCTTTGCGCTCTCCCTCTATATTATTATCGCCTATTGGATTGCCGCCAAATCAGAGAATGAGTACCTTAAAGTAAGCTGTGAAAATTCTGTCTATGCTTTAACCGGACTGATTGTTTTAAGCGCTGCCGCCCTGTTTTATGCTTTTGTAAAACATGATTTTAGTATCGCCTATGTAGCTCACTATTCAAATCGAGATCTTTCATTGTTTTATACGATCTCTGCATTCTGGGCCGGCCAAAAAGGTTCTTTGCTGTTGTGGAGCATAGTTCTCACTTTTTTTAGCTCTATTGTTTCCATCCAAAACAGGCATAAAAACAGGGAACTAATTCCTTATGTCATGATTGTTCTTCATGTAGTCCTGGCTTTTTTTATTTTTCTCATGAATTTTTCAACCAACCCTTTTGAAAAAAGCTTTGAAACCCCGCAGGATGGAGCTGGATTGAACCCAATGCTTCAAAATCCTGCCATGATGTTTCACCCGCCAACACTATTTTTAGGCTATGTAGGTTTCACAGTCCCTTTTGCTTTTGCCATGGCTGCATTAATAACCGGCAAACTAAGTGACGTCTGGATTCGAACAACCAGGAAGTGGACTATTCTGTCCTGGTTTTTTCTTG
>CAYMVZ010000092.1:0-9954 GCA_964394335.1 uncultured Nitrospinota bacterium
AATGGATTTAGGTTTTTAATGCCCCGTGCGGAAGCACGGGGTTCTTTACTTTTAATAGCTACGTTTCTTGATTCTATTTTTACTTCTGCTATTTCCATTGAAAAAGTATCTAACATTTTTTTTGTCTCTGCGACAACAACCTGTTTTTTCATTAATTCATTAGTTTCCATCTTCAGGTGACCAAAGAGCTCCTGCAATTTTTCCGATTCCCCGCTAATCGCTTCAATATCGTCTCTTTCTTGTCTCATATCATGGCTCTTCACTTCAATTTCGCTTGCCAGGCTTTTCAGTTCCCCAATGTTCTGCGACGTATTTTTCATTAATTCCTTATAGGAAACAACTTCCTGAACCTGATCGGAAATGCTGTCTAACATATGTTCCAATTTTCCAATATTTTTTTCTGATTTTTTAACCAGCTTATTTTCTTCAGTCAGTTTTTTCATTTTTGATTCCATGTCCCAGATTAAAACATTGAGGCGACCGGCTTCTTCATTAGCCTTCTCCACTAATGTTCTTTGTTGCGTTAAATCTTTAATTTTCCGATTTACGTGTTCAGACAGCAGGTTTAAATTATCGACATCACGTCTGGTGGTATTATATATAGAAGTGACTTCCTTAGATGCAGTTTTAATCTCCTTCATCTTAGTTTCAACTTTTTGTATTTCGTCAAATTTCCGTTCAAATTCTACTAAATGACCGTCCATTTTTGGAATTATTTGTTCTACTTTTTCCAGTAAAACTTTTTTTTCAGAGAATTCATCTCCCTTTTTATCGAGAAATTCAAGAAGAATTTGTAAATTCTTTCTTTCCTGTGTGGCAGCTTTAAGAAAACTTTTGAATTCTGAAATATCTATGGACTGATTTGTATCAACATCAATTTTCTCATCTTCTAACGTTTTTTTCTTTTCCATGGTTAATAACCTCTCAAAAAAGATGTTATTGGTTTATGAAGCCGCATGCATCCTACTAATTTTATATTTTAAATAGCTATCCAGTTTTTTCTGCTTCAGTAGTATATTATTAGGATAATACTTCCCACCATTATAGAATTTAGTGCTTTTCTTTAAATTTACTATTAGCGCTGTCGGTTTATGAGAGATGGGATCTATTATTGGACGTGCAAAATTCTTAATGAGGTTGGAAAAATGATAGGCAGCCATAAAAGCAGCAAAGGTTACATGATTTTCCAGCTTGGAAACCTTTTCAGGTACTTTAAATCCATCCCGCCTCATATTTTTTAAAATAATCTGTTTTGTAGGGTTATAGATTTGAAACGGGCTTGCTGATTTGCCGTTATCACCAAGCAGATTTATAAAAAAAGATTCCTGATGAGCAATTGTAAGCAAGGAAGTAACCGGCACATGAAACTTTTTCGCGGAAATATAGATATCCTGCGCTAAGTTTTTAGCATAAATATTAATATTTTCAGGAACAGAAATTTTCTTAACTTTGGCAAATGTTTTATAGTTGGAAATGATATATGGAACCATGATTTTTTCAAAATCTTCTATAGGCATTTCCTCAAGTAATGCAATTGGTTTAAACCTCCCTTTATACACATACTGAATATTTTTATTGTAAATTTTCTCTATAAGCCTATTATTATGAATAACATTTGAAGCCGCTGCCTTCTTCTCATAGCCAAGTTTAACAAAGTCATGAAACAGCCTGTCAAAGAAAAGTCCTTCTTCCGACTTCAATACTCTCCTTATTGAATAAAGGAGCTGAATGCTATCCATAAGAGTAAGATCTACCGTTTGCCTGTTCATCATTATTTCAAAAAGCCGAAACGCATTTATTGGGCTATCAAAACGGAGGTCAACAAAGATATCAGCATAATTCGCCCAGAGACCACTGATCCTTTCCGTTTCTTTGCTATCATTCGCCATCACCTCCTCATTTGATTCTGTAAGCAATGAAGGAGAAAGGATAGTTAGAGGATTACCCTGCAATATATTTACCTTTTCAATATTTATCGGTTTTTCAGAGTTTTTTTCATCAAATAGATTAATTTTTTCTTTATAATCCGGCACAGTTGATAGGGTATTCATTTCATCGCTTAATTTATCAATATCAGCATTATCCGTTTTGATATTAGATGCGAGCAGACTTTTTTCATTAAAGTAAGTTTTATTTGTGTTATATACCAGAAGATAAGAAAAAAAACTTAATATAAAAAAAACTACCACTCCTGTTTGAAGAAGAGGGGTAGATCCAATGCTTTCCACTCGGGGCATAAAATCAAACAATTTTTTTATAGATTTTACATTGTCTAATCTGCTATCCAAAACATGTTTAGAGCGCTCCTCAAGATATGGGATTTCAAAGGTAGCCACCTGTCTGTTACTATTTAAAGTACCTTCTAAACAAAGCTTATTTAATTTTTTTTCTAAATCGTCATTTTGATAGATAAGAATATCTATGTCTATCCTGTTTAAGTATGCTCCATGAAACTTGCAGCATAATTCCTTATATTTTTCTTGAATAGATTGTTGTTCTTTTAGATAAAGATTTACATTTCTTTCCTCATTTTCTAAAGATTTCCTCCCGCTTTGTATTTCCAGTAAAATATTTTTAAGCATATCCTCAATATTTGCATGGATATCGAGGATCGTTTTTAAAACTTTATCATTGTACACGTAAGAAATTTCAAACAATTCATGAGTAGTTGCTAAATCGATTCTCAAACCGATTAGTTTTTCATAAACATCCATCAAAAGATTTTCGTTATCAAGAACCTTTTCTTTGGTTAGTTCAACAAACACCTGCCATTTAGCAACTAATGAATTGTGCTGATCGCCTCTTTCTTTCAAGGAAAACAGTTTGGCACCTTTTTCCTTTTTGGTACTAAATAGCGCTTCTTCAAATTCATCAATACGATTCCCTTTTTTTGCTAAGAGTATTCCATTTTTTGAGATTTTTTTCTGAAGCTTCACAGCTCTTTGAGGCAAAAGTTTATCTGACAACTCACTTTTTATACCTTCAAGCCATTTCTTATCCTTTAGAATCTTATTCGCAAGGTTATCCCCCTGTTTTAATATTTTTTTGTTTTTTTGATGAATCGAATCAATCTCTTTATACAGCCTTTCCGTTTCCAGATAAACGTCAGAAAAAAACTCTTCATATTTGTTTTTATTAGAATCAAAATCATTCCGGATATAACCGTTACTTGTTTTGTGTCTCTTTAAAATTTTGCCTTGAGTTTCTAAAGACCTTTTCGTACGGTTTGTCTCTATGAGGATACATGATTCCAGGCTATGGTAAACAGCAGATATTTTATCTATATACTCCAATTCAGATTGCTGATCCTTAATCTTGTAAGTCAGTAACTTGATTTCCTTTGCCAGACTGTCTTTATAAGAAATATCATTTTTCAGGTTGTGCTCGAGCTGTAACAGTTCGTCCGATATGTCTGAGTATTTTTTATATATCTCATCTCTAATAGTGGTTAACTTTTTAATTTCAGCCGAAATGCTATTTAGCTCAGTTTTTTGCTTCTTATAAGTCACCACCAACTGCATGTATTTACTTTTTTCCTTGTCACACTCTTTTAAAATAGTACCTGGTTTGCCATCATTTTTTTTATTCTTTTCCAACTGTTCAAGGTCGAGAGACTTAGCATATGGAGCTAATGATTTGATTTTTTTTATCAAGCTGTCCTTGTAAGAAATATCATTTTCAAGGCTGCGTTCTAATTGTGAAAGTGCTTCCGATATATTTGAATGTTTTTTATTGACATCATTTCTGTTATTTGAAAACTTTTGAATTTTATCCCAAATGCTTTTTACGTCCACCTTCTTATCTCTAAAAGACTGAAGCAACTCCATGTACTTTACTTTATCTTTCCCCAAGGCTTTTGGGGCAAATTCCAACATAACCTTCTCTTTTTGTTCGAGTTCAATATATTTGGAATATAAACTTATCCTTTTTTTCAGGTTTCGTAATTTTTTCTTTCCTTCAAATACTGACTTTTTCAGAGCATCAATTCTTTTGTTTTCTTCATTAATCGTATGAACTTCGTTCTCAACCACATACTTTGCTTTTAGCTTATTCTGAAACTGAACGGACAAGCTTTTGACCTTTTTTATGTGATCACGATATTCCTCTTTCGATTTAGACAATGTTTGATAGTTTTTTTTCATGCTATCATTCGTCATTTGCTTTAAGTTCTTCAATAGCTCTAAATTGACTTTAGGAGAAGGTTTGTATTTCTCATTTTTTGGATTCGAAAGATGCCGGTTTAATATATCCGAAATTTCGGCATGGTCAGGATTATCAGGATTGATAATTTTTTTATTTTGTATTTTTTTATAAAAACTTTTAATCTTACTTTCTGAGGATATTAAGAGAAGCAGCTTTAGATGGGTAAGACCTTCTTTAAAATAAATTCGCCTGCGGGGTAATAATTGATATTCATCTTCATCTATTAAGTCATCAAGACTAAGACTAACTTTTTTATCATAACCATTTGACAAATAACTGGTTTTAAAAATATTTTGATGTTTCTTTATAAAATTAATGGAATCCGGATCTGATGTTGATAAAATTTTTTCTATCAGTTCTTCCATAAAAGAAACTGTTTTCTTTCTCCTTCTGAATTTCTTTTTTTGCGTCATATAATTTCAGGAAAAATTATTTATCTGAACCAACCAGACATTCTACAATTTGCACGGCATTTAAAGCAGCACCTTTTCTAATATTATCCGAAACAATCCAAAGATTTATCCCCTTTTCTATAGAATTATCTTCCCGAATTCTCCCTACAAAGACTTCATCTTTTCCGGCAGCTTGAATAGCTACAGGATATTCCGATTTTTCAGGATAATCAAGCACTTTTACAGATGGAGCGTTAGACAGAAGCTTTTTGACTTCCTCTCCAGAAATTTTTTCTTTTGTCTCAATATTCACTGACTCAGAATGTCCTGAATAAACTGGAACCCGTACCGTCGTGGCTGTTACAGAAATAGCTTTATCATCCATAATTTTTTTTGTTTCATCAATCATTTTTACTTCTTCTTTTGTGTACCCGTTTTCCAAAAAAACATCGATATGCGGCAAACAGTTGAAAGCGATTTGATGCGGATAAACAGAACAAATCGCGGGTTTGGAATTTAAAACATCTTGAGTTTGAATTGAAAGCTCTTCAATTGCCTTTTTACCTGATCCTGATACTGCCTGATAAGTGGAAACAACAATTCTTTTGATGCCGACTTTATCATAGATAGGTTTTAAAGCGACAACCATTTGAATAGTAGAACAGTTTGGGTTTGCGATAATCCCATGATGCTCTTTAATTTTTTCAGGATTTACTTCCGGTACTACTAATGGTATTTCATCCTGCATACGAAAGGCGCTACTGTTATCGACAACCACAGCGCCTGCCTTCACAGCCGAAGGAGCAAACTCCTTACTTCTTGCCGCACCTGCGGAAAAGAGCGCGATATCAATCCCTTCAAATGAATCATGGGTCAATGTGCGGATCGCAATCGATTCGCCATGAAACTTTATGAGTTTTCCCTCTGATCGCTCCGACGCAAGCAATAATAGACTATCTACCGGGAAATTACGTTCCTGGAGTATTTCTATCATGGCATTTCCTACAGCTCCTGTCGCACCTGCAACTGCAACATTATATTTTTCTTTTTTTAACATAATTCACCGAACAATTTGCCGCAAATCGTCAGGACTCTGCGCCTTTGTGCCCCTTCCCTTTTTAACTTTATGCCTTCTGCTTCAATGCCTCTAATTTATTTCTTTCAAAATCAAGTCACCCATTTCCTTTGTCCCCACCAGTTTGCCGCTGTTATCCATAATATCTTTAGTTCTAAAACCATTTTGCAGAATTTTCTCGACAGCACTTTCAATTATCTCAGATACCTCATCCATACCAAAAGAGTATTTAAACATCATAGCAATAGACATGATAGTAGCGATAGGATTTGCTATATCTTGACCAGCGATATCCGGCGCGCTTCCATGAATAGGCTCATACATTCCATTGTTTCCACCTAAACTTGCTGATGGAAGCATTCCAATAGAACCGGTCAGCATGGCGGCTTCATCACTTAAAATGTCCCCAAACATATTAGTTGTTACAATAACATCAAACTGTTTCGGATCTTTTACCAACTGCATAGCGCAATTATCGACATACATGTGAGAAAGCTCTATGTCTTGATAATCAGCGTGGACTCCCGTTACCACTTTTCGCCATAGTTCAGTACTTTCCAATACATTGGCTTTATCTACAGAAAGAACCTTTTTCTTCCTCTTTGATGCGACTTCAAAAGCTATTTTTGCAATTCTTTTTATTTCCGGAGTCGTATAAACAAGAGTATTAACCCCTTTCTCATTTCCATCTTCTAATTTTTCAACCCCTTTCGGTTTTCCAAAGTAAATGCCGCCAACCAGCTCTCTAACAATCATAATATCCGTATTTTCAATAACTTCTCTCTTTAAACTTGAAGCATTAATTAAAGTAGTAAATACTTTAGCGGGACGTAAATTTGCGTATAGCTCTAACTTGTCTCTGAGCCCCAAAAGGGCTCTTTCCGGTCTGATTTTATAATCGAGATTTTCCCATTTTGGTCCACCCACCGCTCCCAAAATAACCGCATCCGCATTCTTTGCCAGGTCAAGGGAAGATTGAGGCAATGGTTCCCCGTATTTATCAATAGCAGCGCCTCCAATAATACCTTCTTGCAGTTCAAAAGAGAATCCATACCTTTCCGCTATTGCGGTAAAAATTTTAATCCCTTCGCGAACCACCTCAGGTCCAATACCATCCCCGGGTAATACGGCAATTTGATGTTTTTTATTCAATTATCCTTTTTATCCCCCATTTTCTTTTTAATGTGCTTAATCAATCCTCCATCATCTATCAGTTCCTGCATAAATGACGGTATGGGCTGAGTTTTATATGTCTCGTTTTTTGTAACATTTTTTATGATGCCGGCATTGGTGTCCACTTCTATTTGATCTCCTGTCTCGATTTTTATTGATGCTTCAGCACTTTCAAATATTGGAAGACCCATGTTAAAGGAATTTCTGTAAAAAATTCTCGCAAATGTTTTTGCTATAACACAGGAAATTCCCGTTTCTTTTATAGCAATGGGGGCGTGTTCCCGCGATGAACCACACCCGAAATTTTTTTCCGCCACAATAATATCTCCTCTCTTCATTTTTTGCATGAATTGAGGATCAGCATCTTCCATGCAATGTTTTGCAAGCTCCTTTGGGTCTGATGTATTTAAATAGCGTGCTGGAATAATCGCGTCAGTATCAATATTCGCTCCAAATTTCCATCCTTTTCCTTTTAAGATCATCTAAATCTCCAGTGAAGCTCCCCTACCTGCAAGCTGCGGGGAACATGTTTGTTAAACATTTTCAAGCATCCAATATATTGAACTCATTGAATAAAAGCAAGTAAAAAGCTTTAGGGGGATGCTTCAGTGAATTTGTTGCGTATTACGATCTGGTTTTCTTTTTTTTGGATTTACGTTTTGACATCCGATTTTTCCCCTTGTTCTTTTTTGTTTTTTAATGATAGAATTTATCGCTTCAAAAAAATTAGAAAGGGGGTAATATAAAAAGTAACAAATATTTATAAAAAAAATTATCTTAAATCTATATTAGGGAGAAATTTGATGTTAAAAAAAATCGTTACAATATTTTCTTTTTGCCTGGCTGTCTTTGCATGGTCTTCTATAACTCATGCCGCTGATGAATATGTTAAAGCTGGAATACTGAAATGCATTAAAAGTGGAAAAAAAATTAATATCCTTATCCATTCTCAATTTCCAATAAAATGCATATTTGAGGACGCTTCCGGGGGTAAAGAAAAATACACGGGTAAGTCCGGAATTGAACTTGGTTTAGACCTTGAAAAGTTAAAAAAAGCGAGAATGCATTTTGCTGTTTTAGCTATTGGGAATCTTAAAGCTGGCGACAAAGCCCTCCTTGGCAAATACATTGGTGCAAAGGTAAATGTTTCTCTTGGCTTAGGTGGCGGTGTCGATGCCCTTGTAGGTGGAGGAAGCAGCCATATTGCCTTACAACCAATAGCATTAGAAGCGACTAAAGGATTTGGCGCTGCGGCAGGCGTGGGATTTCTTGAACTCCACTAAGGAAAAACTGGTAAAAACAGTTGCAATTGCGGCCTTTCTCAGGCACCTCGCTTGATCGAAGTGCTACTGAGATATCGAAGCTCCTCTCAGCAGGCAGGCTGTGTCATAACACAAAGAAACGCATATTTGTCATCCCGAACGAAGTGAAGAATCTTATAAAATCAACCAGTTAAAAAAAGAGATTCTTCGGCTGACGCCTCAGAATGACATTGCGACACAGCCTGTTACCGAAGGGTATTACGATTTATGAATCCGCTTTGGGCAAGCGCCCGTAAAGACTTGTTGCAAAGTTTATTATGCTGCACCGCAAAATTTTATATGCAGGATAAGACCCTTGCTGGCCTTTTTCACCTTTACATCTTCTTCAAATTCTATATTTTCTATTTCAATCCATTCGTAATGGCCATTCCAGCAGTTGAGAGATACAACTGAATTGCCGAATGAATCAATGACACGGTTAAAAAAAACCGGCGCCTTACATTTATTGCATTTGGATAGGATATTCATAAAAATTGGATTTAAAAAATATCTTTATAGAGTACCGCAAACAAATAATTTATAGCAAACTTTCTGTGCAAACATCAAGAAAAATTATACGCGAAAAGTGAATTAGTTTTAAATTGATTTTTATTTCTCAGATGTTTATAATTCTGATTTTAAATCATAAACAATCATTTGATGAACTCAAAAAAAAGCAGAATAGATTCCAGCCGGTCTGAGCATATCGAAGGCGGCTTGATAGCCTGCCATGAATGCGATTTTCTGCATAATATCGAACCTATTCCGGCGGGAGGGAAAGCCCTTTGCACCCGCTGTGGAGCATTCCTCTATAAAAACATTCCTAACAGTCTTGAAAAAGTTCTGGCATTAAACCTGGCGACGTTCATGCTCTTCATTATGATCAATATTTTTCCCTTCATTTCTCTTAAAGCAAGTGGACGAGTAGAAGAAACCATTTTTACCTCCAGTGTCCTGACGTTTTACCATATGGGTATGGGCGAGATTGGCGTCCTGGTGTTTCTGACAAGCTTTCTTTTCCCCTTCCTGACATTTGGAGGGATGCTTTATATCCTTCTTCCATTGAAATTTGGATACAGTCCCTGGAGAATGGCCTCGGTTTATCGGTTAGTACAGAGGTTGACGCCGTGGAGCCTGCTCGGAGTCTTTATGCTTGGGCTCTTGCTCTCCATCATTAAACTGCGCGATCTTGCAACCGTTATACCGGGAATTTCTCTCTATTTATTTGCTGTGCTCTTAGTGGTATCGTCTGCGGCCAACTCAAACCTGGATGCTTTTGTTATATGGCCGCGTATAAAGTTCAAACCGTCGGGGAACGGGTTTGGGAAAACTGCGACCGAAAGAAACCTGATTAGCTGCCATACATGCGCCATGCTTGTTTCCAAAACGATCCTTGACAGCCACGGCCATGCTGACTGTCCTCGCTGCGAAAGCTCCCTCCATAGCCGTAAAACCAACAGCCTAACACGGACATGGTCGCTCGTCTTTGCTGCTACCATGCTTTTGATCCCGGCTAACGTATACCCGGTAATGACGGTGGTACGATTTGGCAAGGGAGATCCAAGTACTATTCTGAGCGGCGTAATCCACCTGATTGAAGGGGGGATGTGGCCGCTTGCTATGATTGTTTTCTTTGCCAGTATGGTAGTTCCAATTATGAAGTTGATTGTGTTGAGCTTTCTTATGATTACTGTTGAGAAAAAGTCTTCATGGCGCCCCCGCGACCGGACTGTGTTGTACCGTGTCACCGAGGTCGTGGGTGCCTGGTCGATGGTAGACATCTACCTGCTTGCCATGCTGGTAGCATTGG
>CAYMVZ010000093.1:0-9641 GCA_964394335.1 uncultured Nitrospinota bacterium
TCCTCATTTGGTAAAAAAGATATAAGAGAAAAAGAGGTAGTGTATATAAAGCTATGATCTTTGTAATAAACGAAAAACCTATTGCAGTACCGGCAACAGTAAGCCATATTTTTTTTCTGGTAAATTTATAAGAAAGCGCGGCATAGAAGGCAAGAAGCCCCGTAAAACCCAAAGTGGGATCGGCAAACATAGTTTGGGTGTATGGCCATATCATAGTTGTAATTCCCAGGATCATAGTGAGCAAAAAACTGCTACCTATCTTATAGCCTAACCTCAAACAGGTAAGAAAAAATAAAACATTGATAGCCGCTGCAATAAGATCCGCTGGTGAGTAAACAACCAGGGTATTAAAAATCCTGCTATGATTATCTACTGCAAATTTAGCTCTTCTAAATGCCCGGGTAATAGGAATATCTAATAATGATTGACCCAGTCCATATTTACTGAATGACTGAGCAGTGAGACCATACCAAGAAAATATCTTATTATTTACAACAGCTCTTGCCAATACTTCTTGAGACGTAAAGCGAGAAAACCCATGATGAGCTATTCTGTCCGCAACACCTATCATGATTGATTCATCACCTTCGGGCAGGTTTCTAGGTGAAGTAAATAAGTAAAGACACATATAACCCGTAAAAAGGCAAAGCACTATCGATAGAACTCTATTTCTTTTCTTTTTCATTGCTACTTTTTTATCATTAAACATGTGATAAGAATTTAAACGTCAGGCTAAATAAAACCTTTTACTTTACAAAAAACTATTCCTGATTCGTATGCTACCTGTTTACGGAATTTTTTAGGGATTATTTCTTTTTTTGAACATAAAGATGTATTTTCTATGATTTCTTTAACCCATGGCCTACCTAAAGTGTTGGCATTAAAAATGAAGTAGACATCTTTTTTTGTATTACTCAATATCTTCCGTATCGAGCCAAGCTTATTTATGGTTTCTTGAGATAAAATTTCTATCTGGGTCTCGGAGTAATATTTCTTGAAAATTTGAATATCCGTTCCGGGATGCCCCCATTGTGGATCAAAAATAATAAGGTGAGGGGATAGTTTTTTAATTTTTTCGATCATTTCAGAAATCCCCAGTCCACTTGCCCAGTGGAAGTGAGGTGTTTCAATACCAGCAAAATCTGTATGGTTCCACCTGATTAAAGTGGAATAAGAATGTAAGCTTTTCAATGCAACTCCTAATGACAAGGGCAAAATAATTAGAACTATTGCTATTTTTTTTTTAATTTTTTCATAGGCGGCAGCAAGGACAACCCCCACTAAAATATACCAAAAATACAACCCCATTCCGAAATGTCTGGCTAAACTTGTTTTTAATAAAATGACCATTGGAAGAAAGGAAAATATCCACATAGTTATGAATACAATGTATGTCCACAGTTTTTCACGTAAGGTAAATAAAAGCCCAAGCACGCCAAGCAAGAATAAAACATAAATAAATGAAAAATCTGATGCCAAAATATGGGAAAAGTAAAGTTTCAATTTGCCTATCCATGACTGAAAAGGAAACTCAAAGACTTCACTCATCTTCCTGGTATGAAGATATACATCACTTGAATACTTAACAACATTAAACTTAGAAGGAACAAATATTTTTTTTATTAACATAGCAAGAAGTACTCCTGTGCCAAGTAGCGAATACATTTTTATGCCTTTTTTATAGTTCCTCAAAACATCTTTCAACTTGCTATGATCTTTTAATAGCACAAGCAATGGAATCAAGCCTGCGAATAAGATCCAAACCATCCCTGATTGTTTAGTAATAAGCATTGCGGAAAATAAAAGAATTGCGATAGCTCCGCTTCCCCACTTATTAGAGCTAAAAAAGTCGTGCAGAAAGTATAAGAATGCAGCGCCAAGTCCGTAAATATAAACCTCTGTCACACCAACTGAATCGAAATAAAAGTAGTATTCAGATATAATTATCAAGAAGGCCACTATAATAGCAACAGTGTTTCCCCATATTCTTTTAACTAATAAGTGAGTAAAAAAGAGACCACAAAATCCCAGCATTAAAGACCAGATTCGTACTCCAATTAGAGGATTCTTCCATAAGTTTACGGTAAGGGACGTTAACCAAAATTGTAGTGGTGCTTTATAGTCGATAAACATCGTTCCATCCATTGAGATAAACTTAAATTTTCCCCAATCAGATGCAATAAGTTGAGCATATTGTGTATATATTACTTCATCATTATGAGGAGCAAAATAAAAAATACCTAAAAGTCTGGTAACGATGTAAAGAAATAAAATTATTACCTGTATTTGATTGTTCTTCATCAAATTACTATCAAAAATTTTAGCTAATTATTTTCGATAATTTTATTTAAGCCTTATCTAAAAATTAAATTTGAAAAAAACTCTTCTCATAAAGAGAATAGTTCCACAGTTTATCAAAATTGTAGGGCATATTAACCAGAAAAGCGTTTAATCCACATTGAGCGGATATTTTTTGTGATAGAATAATTTGAATATTTCTAACAAAGATATTTTTTTATTTGGATATGGAATCTTCCGCTCGTTTTTTTTTGATTGGAGTGGATATCTATTATTCCGTTGCTCGAATGGAAGAATAATATTTATTACTATATAAAGGAGCGCATATGAGTCCAATTTTGGATTCTATCAGCAGTTTTGTATGGGGACCGATCACCATTGTTTTAATAGTGGGCACAGGTATCTATACAACAATACTTGTTAAAGCGGTACAAATCAGGAAGTTCAATTATGCGTGGAAACTTATATCAGGAAGATTCGATAAAAAAGATGATGATGGAGAGATAACCCATTTCCAGGCCTTAAGCGCCGCTTTATCTGCAACCATTGGCACCGGAAATATTGCGGGAGTTGGTACCGCAATCGCAATGGGTGGTCCGGGCGCTGTATTCTGGATGTGGATCACAGCACTATTCGGAATGGGACTAAAATATGCGGAATGCCTCCTATCATTAAAATACAGAGTAATACATGATGACGGATCAGCCGGTGGCGGTCCCATGTACTATCTTGAGAAAGGCCTTGGGCAAAAATGGCTCGGCATTTTATTTGCCGTATTTGCCTCCATTGCTTCTTTTGGCATCGGTAATATGGTGCAGGCAAATAGTGTCGCAGCACCCCTTTACACCCAGTTCGGGATCCCAAAAATTATAACGGGACTAATTATTGGAGGTTTGGTCTTTATGGTTATTGTGGGCGGCATTAAACGGGTTGGGAAAGTCGCAAGCAAACTCGTCCCGTTTATGTCAGTTTTTTATGTGCTTGGAGCCTTAATCATAATAATTTCAAAAATTGATGCAATCCCTGAAGCATTTGCAATAATCTTTTCCAGCGCGTTTACACCTGCATCTGCTTCCGGTGGTTTCGCAGGAGCCGCGCTTGCTCAGGTCATACGTTTTGGCGTCGCCCGGGGGGTGTTCTCCAATGAAGCGGGACTTGGCAGCGCCCCCATCGCCCATGGCGCTGCCAAAACCAATGAGCCGGTTCGAGAGGGACTTGTGGCAATGCTTGGTCCCTTTATCGATACCATCGTTATTTGCTCAATGACTGCATTGGTAATTATCCTCACCGGCGCTTATACTATTGCAGGGGCAGACGGGAGTGGTCTAATCGGAGCCGATCTTACGGCAAAGGCATTTTCTCTTGGACTTAATACTTACGGAAAGTATATTGTCTCTTTTGGTCTAATCTTTTTTGCCTTCTCCACTGCCATCAGCTGGTCTTACTATGGCGATCGGTGTGTGGATTATCTGTTTGGGCAAAAACTGGTGAAACCCTATCGAATTATTTACTGTATGTTACTTCCCGTTGGAGCTTATATTGAATTAAAAACCGTGTGGACTGTGTCGGATATTTTTAACGCATTAATGGCATGGCCTAACCTGGTAGGATTACTTCTGCTGAGCCCTGTTGTGATTAAAACCACAAAGGAGTATTTTTCTGATCCGATAAAGGTAAATCCGCCGGAACAGTTGGGCTGATTCGTGTAATCTGTACTACTTGAAATAAAGAGTTTTTTGTAACCGCAAAGTCGCAAAGAACGCAGAGAATATAAAGTATTTTTTCTTTTGCGAGCTCTACGCCTTTGCGATAAAGCTATACTGTGAAATCTGTGCTTCCAATCTATGAAAGACAATCTCGCAATAGGGTTAATGTCCGGAACATCTGCTGATGGAGTGGATGCGGCCTTAATTAAAATTTCAGAGAGCGGCCTGCGAACAAAAATTCAGCTTATTGAGTTTGAAACTCTTCCTTATCCCGCAGAAGTTAAGGAGATGGTACTTGCCGCGTCAACTTCCTCAAAGGGAAGTGTGGATTTAGTCTGTCATTTAAATTTCAGATTGGGATATGTTTTTGCCAAAGCAGTGTTAAATATCCTTAAAAAAGCAAATATCGCGGCTAGTAAAGTTAAGTTTATAGGCTCCCATGGACAAACAATCAGGCATTTACCGGAAGGACACACGGACTTTCCTGACAAGCTTCCTTCCACATTGCAAATAGGAGAACCCTCGGTAATTGCGGAAAAAACCGGCATCAAAACTATCGCTGACTTTCGCACAAGCGATATGGCTGCCGGAGGTTTAGGCGCACCTCTTGCCCCTTTTGCACATTTTCTCCTGTTTCATCATAAAGAAAAATCTCGAATAGTTCATAATATAGGTGGAATCAGTAACCTCACTTTTCTACCAAAAGAAGGGATAATAGATAAAGTGGTTGCTTTTGATACTGGTCCGGGAAACATGTTAATTGACGGGCTCGTTTCTCACTTATCTAAAGGACAGAAACGATTTGATAGAGACGGAAAATGGGCGTCAAAGGGGAAAATCAATAAGGATCTACTGTCTTTTATGATGGAACAACCTTTTATTAAAAAACCTCCGCCTAAAGCTACCGGCAGGGAAGAATTTGGAGAGATTTTTCTTCGTAAGGTTTTGACTAAAGCAGAAGAACTGAAAATAGCAGAGGATGATTTAGTGACAACCATAACTGCCTTTACAGCCGAATCCATAATTATTAATTATAAAGATCACATTTTTAAAATAGACTGCCCCTCTGAGATCATTTTTTGTGGCGGTGGGGTTCATAACCAATTCTTAATGGATCGGATAAAGAATAAACTGCCGGAAATGACGATAAGTACAACTGAAAAGTACGGCATCTCACCGGATGCCATTGAAGCTGTATCCTTTGCGATATTGGCCAATGAGACACTTCACGGCAATTTTTCGAATCTTCCTTCTGTAACAGGAGCCAAAAGAAAAGTTATATTAGGAAAAATTGTTCTTTGATCACTTATTCTCTTAATCTTAGTACACCATTTCATAAATTCGGTAACGTATTTTTTAGAATCATTTGACAGGATTAACAGGATTTACTGGATATTAATCCTGTTAATCAAAAGGTCTATCCTGAGCAATCTCGAAGTAATCGAGAAGCTAATTCAAGTCTTCAGTGTAGAGTATATATACAGGCTGTCCGAAAAATAAGATTCTAAGCAAAAGAGCAGATATTTAAACAATCAATGATTTTTACAAGCTCACACCACCCCTGCGCTTCACCTTGTAAATCAAGGCTTAGTGTTTCCCCTCCTTGCCAAGGAGGAGATTAAGGGGAGGTCATAGACAAATATTTTTTCCGTTGTCAGTCTTTTCGGACACCATGTGTCACTTGCTAATCCCGCAGCAAAGCTGAGCTCAAAGCCAAGCTTAGCTTCGTAGCTCCGCAAGCTGCGTAAAGTGTACTCGCTAAACACTATCTGAATGACACCAATCGTTTTTTCTCATTCTCAAGCGGCTTCCTCGCCAAGGGATTCTTTATTCCTTAATCTAAGCACTTGAAAACATATTTTTTAATAAGCAGAATCGTTTAATTATTAGCAAATGATGTAACAATAGGGTCTTATTGTATAAGTCTCTATTTTTCAATATATTAGCAATTGTAATTTATTGAAAAATAAATAATGGTGTGTCAAAATTGCGCATTTTTATCCACTCGCCAGATATCTATCATGAATCTATTATCTTAGACAAATCTCCGGCCTATATACCTTTTACTTCTTATATTTTTAATATAATACACATAGTGTAATGCAGTAATAGAAAGGGAATGCGCAAGTCTAGGGGGCGTTGCACTCCCTAAAAAAAGGATGTATACTTTAAATAATTATATAAAGTTACCAGATTACCCTTTATTAATTCATTTTATGGAAAAAATAGCCACTGAGAAGCTTGAAGAGCTTCTAAACAATTTGGATGCAGGTTTAGTTTTAGTTGACTCCAATCATGGGATACACTGGATGAACCAGAAGGTTCAAGAGTGGTTTGGCCCTTTAAAATTAGGAGAAAAAAGAAAATGCTACCGTATTCAGAAATATAATGATAATTTTTGCAGAATTTGCCCTACCCGCAGAACTATAAACTTTGGAATACCTACCCGTTATGAGCTGACTTTTCCGCAAGATGATGCTCCCTGTTGCTTTGAAATCATTGGCCTGCCAGTTAGTGACAATAATAATAAAATTTCATTTGTATTGGAGTTCATAATCAACAAATCCAATCTTAAAATCGAACGAAAAGAGACAAAGGATATTATTGCTCAAATGGAAAAAATGGCTTCAATCGGAAATCTAGCGGCCGGGATTGCCCATGAACTCAATACACCGCTTGCTACGATATCTATTATATCCCAGGAACTTAACGATATTTTAAACAAAAATGCATCTTCCAATCATTTTAAAAAAGAGATAAATGGGTATTTATATGATATAGACACTGAAATTAAAAAATGCAAATCGATTATAGATAATGTTCAGAATTTTGCGAGAAAGGGATTGCATCAAAAGAAATCTGTAAATATCACAGATATTATTTCACAAACTATGGATTTAATATGCAACAGAGAGCTGCCTGAAGGAGTGGTGATTAAAAAGGATGTAGGCATTTTCCCTCAAGTGAATACAGATCCAGAAAGGCTTCGCCAGGTCATTTTAAATATTTTAAAAAATGCAGTACATGCTGCTAGTTTGTCTAAACTCAAAAAGGAAATTGTTATTTCCTTAAAAAGAGAAAATAAATCTATTGTTATAACAATAAAAGATACAGGTCCAGGGATTCCAAAAAGGAATTTAAAGAGACTTTTTGAACCTTTTTTTACAACCAAACCACCTGGCATAGGAACCGGTCTCGGCCTTTTTGTCAGCTATGGAATTATGAAAGATTTAGGAGGAGATATACAGATAGAAAGCATGTCAGGAACCGGTACAAGCGTTTTTTTAATATTACCGTTAGAGCAAGAGTACTGCGAATGATTAAGGATATATTATGAAAGTAATAATCGTAGATGACGATGAATCTTTTGGGCTACATTTGTCCAAAGCATTGACGAGGAGGGGTTACCATACTTTAGCGGTGTCGAACGGAAATGAAGCAATAACACGAGTTCGTAACGAACTATTTGACGCTGCTGTAATTGATATGAATATGATAGACATGGATGGTTTGCAAGTTTTGCAAGGACTGAAAGAAATTCATCCAAAATTAATCGGTGTGATCCTTACGGGACATGGTTCTATCTCCAATGCTGTTGAGGCAACCAAATTAGGAGCGTATGATTATCTCTCGAAACCATGTGATATATCAAAATTAGAAACAGTCTTAACAAATGGTTACCATGGAGCAATTAAAGCAATGGAACCTTTTACAGAGATATATCATGGGATTGTCGGACAAAGCCCTGGGATCAAAAAAATCGTTCGAATAATTAATCAGGTGAAGGATTCTCATTTACCCGCCTTGATTTGTGGGGAAAGCGGAGTTGGTAAAGAATTAGTAGCAAGAGCTCTACACTATGATAGCAAACGGAGCAAATACCCATTTGTTGCTATTAACTGCGCTTCTCTAAAAACGGATTTGTTGGAAAACGAGTTTTTTGGACATGTTAAAGGCGCCTTTACCGGCGCAACAGATATTAAAGACGGAATTGTAAAGATAGCGGACAAAGGAACTTTTTTCATAGACGAAATTACCGATATGAACCCTCAGATACAGGCTTCTCTTTTGAGATTTATTGAAATCGGGACATTCAGGCCCATGGGGTCTCCTAAAGAATGTAAAGTGGATGTGCGGATTATAGCTGCTGTTAACCGCAATATTGAGAAAGAGGTAGAGGAAAAAAAATTTAGAAATGATCTATATTACAGGCTCAATGTATGCCGAATTGATATTCCACCATTGCGAGAAAGAAAGGAAGACATTCCTTTGTTACTGGACTATTTTCTTGCATCAAAAATATCCGCTTATAACAGCAAAATTACCATCTCCTCTGATGCGCAAAAACTACTTATGTCTCACTCCTGGATGGGAAATGTAAGAGAATTATTCCACATCATGGAGAGGGCTATACTAACATTAGAAGACAACCTGACTATCACTGCCGATATCATTAAATTAATACTTCCCACAGAAAAGACTCTTTCTCCCAAATCATTAAGTGGAATTTCGCTCGACTCGGTTGAGAGAATCTCTATCTTGGATAACCTGAAAGCCAACAATTGGAATGTCAGCCGGACAGCACAAATCCTTGGTATTGACAGAAGGACCCTTCAGCGCAAGATAAAGCGCTATAATATTCGTTAACAAAATGATCATGGTTCAGCCGGCTCACCTTGAGGCTGAGATCGTTAATAAACAAAATGGCGGTGGTTAAAGGAGGAGAAGATTAATATGTCTAAAAAAAAGAAGGAAAATAAGGATGGATTGCGCAGCTCCCTTGGGAAACAGGCGGTTATCCTTCAGGCCTCCGGCCGTTTAGAGGAGGCCATGGATCTTCGCAAGAAAGAGCAGAAAATCTGCGAAGAACTGGACAATAAGGATGGGTTGGCTATCTCCCTTGGGAACCAGGCTAATATTTTATTTGACTCGGGTCGTTTAGAGGAGGCCATGCAACTTCATAAGAAAGAGCAGAAAATCTGCGAAGAACTGGACAATAAGGATGGGTTGTCTACCTCCCTTGGGAACCAGGCGAATATTTTATACGCCTGGGGACGCTTAGAGGAGGCCATGCAACTTCATAAGAAAGAGCAGAAAATCTGTGAAGAACTGGGAAATAAGGATGGGTTATCTATCTCCCTTGGGAACCAGGCTAATATTGCATTTGCCTCGGGCCGTTTAGAGGAGGCCATGGAACTACTGAAGAAAAAACAGACAATCTGCAAAGAGATGGGCAATAAAGATGGGTTGCAAAACTCCTTTGGGAACCAGGCGCTGATTCTTCAGCTCTTGGGCCATTCGGAGGAGGCCATGCAACTTCATAAGAAAAAGCAGCGCCTCTGCGAAGAACTGGGAAATAAGGATGGGTTGTCTACCTCCCTTGGAAACCAGGCGTATCTTTTATACACCTCGGGTCATTTGGAGGAGGCCATGCAACTTCGTAGGAAAGAGTGGAAAATCTATGAAGAAATGGGCAATAAGCATGGGATGCAAAGCTCCTTTGGGAACCAGGCAGTGATCCTTCAGGCCTTGGGCCGCTTCGAGGAGGCCATGGAACTGCTGAAGAAAAAACAGACAATCTGCGAAGAACTGGACAATAAGGAAGGGTTGCAAAGCTCCCTTGGGAACCAGGCGAAT
>CAYMVZ010000094.1:0-9558 GCA_964394335.1 uncultured Nitrospinota bacterium
AATGAAATTTACAGCAATCTAAGGGAAAAATATATGATAACAAAATTTGATTGTTAACGCGACCCCTTCAGTCCCGGAGCAGGCTTAAATTGCTTTTTCAGAATAAAGCGTGGTAATGCTTTGAAGTGTTCTCAACAGCCAAAGGGTAATTGAAGTTTAGATTCAGATCATGGGTGTTTTCATTCAAACACCTCTCAACGAACAAAACTTTTACCCTCCCCTTTTTACGTTTGCAATTTACGCAACCCCTTTGATATTATACACTCATGAATTCGGTTAAAAAAGCCCTCGCACATGTTTGTGATAATTGCCCTTTGTGTAATTACGCCCGCAATCACCCGGAAACCACTGTAGGAAAGATCATGGAGTGGCATGGCAAGTTCTGCCCTATGTGGAAAGGACAAAAGGAACTGGAAAAAAACAGGGGGCAGAAAACAGAGGTCAAATGACAGAAGACAGAGAACTGAAGATAGATATTAATTATCAATTAGTAATGAACAATTAATAGTTGGCAGATAAGGAAATGTATGAAAATTATGGTAACAGGGGCGGCCGGTCTATACGGTGTGCACCTTGTTGATCAATTGGTAAGAAGAAAAGATGTTTCGAAAGTCATAGGCGTGGATGATTTTTCAAGAAATTTTTTTAAAAAAGACCCTTTTATAAAATCTCCTGAATTTTCTAAAAAGTTCGAGTTAATTAAAAAAAAATTCTATGATTTCACAGTGGAGGAATTGGATAAGTTAAAGTTATCGTCTGTTATCCATTTGGCGGCTTTTATTTCTATTCCCGAATCCATGGAAAGGCAGGATGATTATTTTCAAAATAATGAGTACGGAACATTCCGTCTGATGCAAACCCTGGTAAAAACAAAAGACTGGCCCATGATAATTTACGCTTCTTCCCCGGAAGTTTATGGAAATCCCATTTATACCCCTATGGATACTAACCACCCAATGCTGCCGAGAAGTGTTTACGCGGTAACTAAATTAGCGGCAGAAAAGCATTGCAGGGCTATGTTTGAATGGTATAAGTACCCAGTAGTGATTATCCGTAATTTTAATACTTATGGTGAGAACCAGGATATCTGGGGAAATGCCGGTGTGGTTTCTAATTTTATTGTTAAGGCTTTAAAGAATGAGCCTATTATTATTCATGATAGTGGGGAGCAGACAAGGGATTTTCAATATGTGAAAGATGCTGTCAGCGCTTATACTCTGGTCGCTGTTGAGGGTAACGGAATGGCAGGAGATGTTTTTAATATCGGCACGCGCAAACAGACATCTATAAAAAATCTGGCAAAAATGATAAAAAAATTATCGGGGTCCATTTCGGACATTCATTTTGAAAAGGGACGCTCCGCGGATTTAATGTCTCTTGAGGCTGATTATTCTGAAATTAATAAGAAAGCCGGCTGGGAGCCGAAGTTTGATATAGAAGAAGGCCTTAAACGCACGATTGCATGGTATAAAAAGTTTTTTTGATTTTTGTACTGCTATGCCCAGTAAATGCACGAAAAAAACGAAAGAAATAATTAGTCGTCATTTCGCGTTTTTCTAAGGTAAATTATTTTCTCTGTGTTCTCTGCGTTAAAACATATTTTAAGAAGGAATTTTATATGAAGGTTGCAATTGTTATGGGAAGTGATTCTGATTTGCCGATTATGCAGAAGGTCGCAGAGAGATTAAAAAAGTTTGAAATTGATTTTGAAATGACGGTTACTTCCGCTCACCGGTCTCCTGGCAGAACACGATCTCTCATTAAGGAATTTGAGAACAAGGAGATTAAAGTGATCATTGCCGGGGCAGGAGGCGCCGCCCATCTTGCGGGTGTGATAGCCGCGGAAACAATTTTACCTGTTATTGGTGTTCCTATTAATTCTTCTCCCCTGCAGGGTTTTGACGCCCTGCTTTCCACTGTCCAGATGCCGTCTGGAATACCTGTTGCCACCATGGCTGTCGGAGAAGCCGGCGCAAAAAATGCCGCTGTCCTTGCCGCGCAGATATTGGCTTTATCCGACAAAGAAATCAACAACCGCCTGACTGAATTTAAAAAAGAAATGGAGCTTGAAGTTGAAAAAAAGGCGGATAAGATTAAATAATTATGCGGACAATTAGCAAAAGCCTCTTTATTCTATTCTTAATTTTACTGGCGTCTCTTTCGTGGTATTACAAAAATAATTTTTGGCTCAAAAAAACAGCTGCTAAAGAAGTGAAAAAACCTCAACGTTCATCACCAGATATGGCTTTTGTTAAGGGCGCTTGTTTCAAAATGGGAAATTTTTTTAAAAGTGGGAACTCCGATGAGCTTCCTGTTCATGAAGTATGTTTAGATAATTTTTTTATTGCTAAATATGAGGTAACGGTTGGAGATTTTCGTAAATTTGTTGAGGCAACAGCCTATGTAACAAAAATAGAGAAAGAAGGCAAAGGATACACGTTAAACAAAACCGGAGATAATTGGGAGGAAAAAGAGGGAATAGGCTGGCAGAATCCGGGTTTTGAGCAAAAGGAAAACCACCCTGTTACGATGGTTTCCTGGAACGATGCTATAGCATATATTAACTGGATAAACAAAAAAAGCGGCATGAAATACCGTCTTCCGACCGAAGCAGAATGGGAATTTGCAGCACGCGATGGAGGGAAGCTTATTGAATACTCATGGGGGAATGAATGGCCTGATGGCAATATTGCGGGCGAGGAGATACGGAATTATTTTCCCGTCTGGCCATGGCCTGTATGGGAAGATTATGATGACAGTTATGTTTTTACTTCTCCTGCAGGAAGTTTTAAGTCTAATAGTTTTGGCCTTTATGATATGACAGGCAATGTCTGGGAATGGTGCGCAGACTGGTATGAAGGCGATTATTATGAAAAGAGCCCCCGTAAAAATCCGGAAGGACCTGCTACCGGCACCCACCGTGCGCGTCGGGGGGGTAGCTGGTTCAGCGCTCCTTTGAGCATTCGCACAACTATTCGCGACAGCGGCACACCTAATGAAATAGACTTTTATCTTGGGTTTCGCCTTGCGAGAAGTGCTGAGGCAGAGCTAAGCTCAGCTTTGCCGATAATCAAATAGGGCTTCCGCCCATTGCCCAACAAAAACTTTGTTATAAAAATAAATTACAAATAAATTCCAAATTTCAACTTTTAAATGACTAAGGCAAATTTGCAGAAAAAATCTTAAACTCATGGCCGAGACCATTAAGATAGACTTTGACCATCCTGATCCGGCTTTAAAAAACGCCTTTGATATATTGATTGGAGGTGGAATAGTTTCATTCCCTACTGATACTTTTTACGGGTTGGGAGTCAATGCTCTTAATGAACAAGCTGTAAAAAAAATCTTTCGAGTTAAGAAAAGAGATATTAACAAACCGCTGCTAATTTTCATTGCTTCAATAGATCAGCTTTCGGATTTAGCCACAAGTGTTAATACAACTGCAAAGAAACTTATAGATTGTTTTTGGCCCGGTCCACTGACGTTAGTTTTTGAGGCATCCTCCAAAGTGCCTGTAGTATTGACAGGAAACACCGGGAAGATTGGCATGCGGGTTTCCGGAAGCGGTTTTGTGCGGCAATTATGTGAGTTATCCGGATTCCCGATTACGGGCTCCAGCGCAAATATATCAAATGACCCTGAACCTGTTTCCGCTTTAGAGGTCAGAGAAGCTCTGGGAGATAAAATAGATTTACTTCTGGATGGCGGGAAGGCAACAGGAACTCAAAGTTCAACTGTTCTTGATGTCTGCGAAACGCTTCCCAAACTGATCAGGGAGGGGATTGTCGGGAAAGATACCATAGAGAGTGTTTTAGGCATGCGGCTTAAATAGTGATTAGCTGCCATCCATCACTTGCAAGCTTTCAACTATACAATAGAATTGATATTTTTCAGAATATTTGATATTTTATCTCACTTCATTATTATTCTGAAATCTACAGTTCCAAAGTAAAATTCTTTTTCTATACACATGCTAATGGATTATAAAGTACAACTTGATGTTTTTGAAGGTCCGCTTGATTTACTGCTTCATTTAATCAAAGAACAGAAACTTGATATATACGACATCCCCATTTCTGATATTACCAAACAATACCTTGCCTACATTAACCTGATGAAAGAACTGAATCTTTCTGTTGCTGGAGACTACCTGGTAATGGCGGCGGAACTGGCACGGATTAAATCAAAAATGCTGCTCCCACAGCAGGAACAGGAAGATGAAGAGGAATCCGGTGAAGACCCGAGAGAGAAGTTGGTAAGGCAACTGCTGGAGTATAAGAAATATAAGGAAGCGGCCGGAAAACTGCGGGCCATGGAGTTCCATCAAAATAAAGTTTTTACTCGAAATGTTCCAGCTCAATTAGAAGAGGGAGATGATAATGTAAAGTATGACGTCACTGTTTTTGATCTGATGGTTGCTTTTAAACATGTAATGAAAGAACTTTCATTTAGAGATGATTATGATATAAGCGCTGATGAAATCTCGGTTACTGATAAAATTAATTATATAATGGAAAAGTTAAGTAGTGTGGCAAGTATCACTTTTGATGATTTATTGCGTTCCTTTAAATCCAAATTAGAAATTATTGCAACTTTTTTAGGCCTTCTTGAATTGATGAAATTAAATATGGTTAAAATTCAACAAATGAAGCAGTTTGGTCCCATTAGAATTTTCAAGGCCCCTGGGGAAGATGCCAATGGAAGAGATTAATCTGAAAGCAATAATTGAAAACCTTTTACTGGTATCAGATAAACCTCTTGTTGTGGATAAGCTGCGCGAGCTTTTTGACGGAAAATTCAACCGAGAAGCATTAAACACGGTTTTTGAAGAACTGAATCAAGAGTACGAAAGCCGTAATTTGCAGATACAGGAGGTTGCGGGCGGATATCAATTAGCTACAAGGCACGAATACTCCGATTGGATTCGAAAATTTCATAAGGCTGACCGAGCAGCCCGTCTTTCAAAGCAAGCTCTTGACACCCTTTCAATAATTTCTTATAAACAACCAATCACCCGCCTTGAAATTGACAATATCAGAGGGGTGGATTCGGCTGGGGTCATTAAAACGCTCCTGGAGAAAAACCTGATCCGTATCATGGGAAGACGAGAAGTCCCGGGAAGACCTATCATGTATGGCACATCCAGAAAATTCCTGGAATATTTTGGATTGAAAAGCATTGCTGACATGCCTTCCCTGGAGGAGTTTAAAGAACAAGACCTGGTAATTGAAGGATCAGCACCTCCTGAGCTATCCCAACCTGACCTTCCATTTGAACAAAAAAACCAAGCCGATAAAAGTAACGGTTCAAACCCTGGAGCGGAAAACTAAAAGGTTCTGCCTGCTAAATCCCTTGCGTTTCCAATTCTGATTGCATTTACTAATCGTATGGATAAGCACCTATGCGTAGTGAAATCCGGCTGCAAAAAATTTTAGCCATTGCGGGAATCGCCTCCAGACGAAAAGCAGAGAAGCTTATTCTGGAAAGCCGAGTAACGGTTAACGGCACTGTTGTATCACAACTTGGAGCCAAAGCAGATCCATCAAAAGACCATATAAAAATAGACGGTAAGCTGATTTTAAAAAAAGAAAAACCAGTCTACCTGATTTTAAATAAGCCGAGGGGATATGTAGTCACACTGAATGATGACAAAAACCGTCCTACTGTCCGCGCCTTAATTAAAAATGTTAAAGAAAGGATTTTCCCGGTAGGACGTCTGGATATTAATACCGAAGGCCTTTTACTACTGACCAATGACGGAATACTAGCCCATGGTTTGTCCCATCCATCAAAGCAGATACCAAAAGTTTACCTTGCCCGAGTGCGAGGTATCCCTAATGAAAAAAAAATGAGGAGGCTTACCAAAGGCATTAAAATTAGAGGAATCCCTGCGACGCCGTTAAGAGTTGGGATAGAAAGGATAACCGGAAATAACTGCTGGTTAAGGTTTGTTCTTATTGAAGGAAGAAAAAGGCAGGTCAGGGTATTATGCGAAGCGATCGGGCATCCTGTATCAAAGCTAAGAAGAATTAAATATGCTTTCCTTAATCTGAAAGAATTAGGTCTCGGGGAGTTTCGTCACCTTGACCCCGATGAAGTTGCTCGTCTTAAAGAACTAATCAGAAATTAAATCCCGCAGAAACATTCTAGAGGATAGCAGGATGAACATGATAAATTCTACTAAACTACCTATCCTGTACTCCCGTCAAAAATAGTTTTTGGCTACGGTTAAGCAATTGCATGGCTTGCGATCTTTCCAGATTGAAATGTTTCATTTCTTATTTTAATTTCTCTGTACTTATTATCTTGAGAATGAATAAAAACACAATTCCTGCCATTTTTTTTCGCTTGATATAAAGCATTATCTGCCATCTTTACCAGATCATTTTTATCTTCTACTGAAGAAAAAGGATAACAGGAAATTCCGATACTTGAAGTTACGTTAACTTGCCCCTCTTGAACATCAATTGGCTTATTTTCAATGGCCATTCGAATTCTTTCTGCTAAAATACCTGCTTTTTCAATGTCGGTCTGGGGAAGAATAACGACAAACTCCTCTCCTCCGTAGCGAGCAAATACATCCGATTCTCTAAGACAGCTATGCACAATTCCCGCTACTTCCTTTAAGACTGTATCACCGGTCTGATGCCCCCAACTGTCATTTATTTTTTTAAAGTGATCCAAATCAAGCATTATTACAGAGAGCGGAGTTTTGTACCGAATGGATCGATTAAATTCCCTCTCAATAATATCATCGAAGGTTCTGCGATTGAGAGTATTGGTTAAACAATCATAAGATGCCAGGCCAAGATATTTTTTATGTTCGAGAGCATTATTCAAAAACAGGGCAAGCTGATTGGACACGGTGGATAACAAGCTTCTCTGGTCTTTGCTAAAAGGTTCACCAGAAAACCGGATGACCTTCAAGACTCCTAATTTCTTGCCAGCTACCTGCAAATCAAAATCTAATTCCGAACCTTGATCAATACTTAAAACTTTTTTTGCTTCACCCGCAGTTTTTTCAGGAAGTTTATTTAAACATTGACTCTTCCCAGTATATTTTGCAAAGCTTTTATAGATATTTCTATTAATTTTATTTAATAATTCCTTTTCCATTGGGCTGTTGGAATGGACTTTCAAGAAAATTTCTTTGCCATCCAACATCATTACTGAAAAGATATCAAAATTAACTGTATCCTTTAAGTTTTGCGCCAGGCTCTCAATAATTATTTCCGGATTTAGGGATGAACTCATAAGGGAACTGAGTTTATTAAGTAAATTGAGTTCTTCAACTTTACTTTTTAACAGCTTTTGTTCATCTTCCAAATGCTTTTTTTTGTTTTGTAAATTGCTGTTTGCTTTCACAAGATTGTCAGAAAGTTGAAGTATCTCTAAAAATGCTCGCTTATTTTTAAAGCCTTTAATCACCATTTCTTTAAGTTGTTCCATTTTGTAAGGCATCATTAAGATGCTGTAAGCTCCTTCCTGCATAATATCTACGGCCTGCTTAATATCCAAAGAATCTGCCATAATAATAAAAGAGGTTTTTGACCCTGCCTTTTGAAGTTGCTGCAGAATGGACATCCCGTAATAACCGGTCATATTTTGTTTCATAAAAACAATATCAAAATCTTCTTTTAACAATCGATTTAAGGCTTTCTTTGAGTTCGACTCGGTTGCCACATTAAAGCCTTCATTTGTAAGATACCTGGACATTTTTTTAAGATGATCTAAATCATTGTCTACAATAATTAATCGTTCTGATTTCATGAATTTACCCTCTTAATAAAGTTGATTTTTTGGCGTTTCTATCATCTTTAACCTAAATTAGCAATTTTTATACCATATAATAGATTTTCCCAGGATCGGAAACTACATGATCTTTATCATGAAAAAGATATCCCAGGAAAGCCTCCTATCAAGATAACTTATTTATAATCAGTTGGTTACTTAAAATCACCATCGCTGATAGTTGAATTAGGCGGTAAGGCCATATTTCCGGAAAAGCTAAGACAAATAGAAAATGATCTAAAAGGAATGAAAATATTTCACTCTTTAGCTCATTGACCATTGGAAATCATAAGGTTAAAATTATCCTATGACTAAACATAGAAATCCTATACCAACGGTGGATATAATTATTGAAATCGAAGATCAAGGGATCATCCTTATTAAGCGAAAAAATCCCCCTTATGGATGGGCGATTCCAGGTGGATATGTTAATTATAGAGAGCCGTTTGAGGATGCCGCTGTCAGGGAAGCTGAGGAAGAAACCACTTTAAAAGTCATGCTTTTAAGACAATTCCATACCTACTCTGATCCTGATAGAGACCCGAGGCAGCATAATACCACCACTGTTTTTATCGCAAAAGCAAAGGGGGAACCTGTAGCATCCTCGGACGCCAAAGAAATAGGAGTTTTTACAGCAGGCAATTTACCTGACAATCTTTGTTTTGATCACAGGCAAATTCTTTTAGACTATTTTAATAATAAATATTAACCCTTTTTTTGTTTTGGAAAAAGCTTATCAAATTCAGTTTTGCAACGTAAATTCTGAGTTAAGCGGATCATTTTAGTTTCATTTGCGTAAAAATTAGAAATAGTGTTCTGCTGAAAATAATGTGAAAATGCATACCAAAGACTTTTGGCATCATGAAATTCATTATAAACTGATAATATATTAGTCATGTTCAATATACTTCTCTGATCCGCCATTTCATATGTAATAAACAACTGCATTGAAATATCGTAAAGCAGCTGGCATAGATCTTCCAGAGCTCCTTTTAAGAAAGGGAACTTGTTTACATTCAATTTAAGTGACTCATGATTTGACGAAAGTACAGCCAAATTTCTTTTCACCTTCATAAGTCTAGAAGAGCAGTCGTCCCATGCCGCTTTATCCATAAGCCGTTGGTTCAACCTGTCCCTTTCTTTTTTAAGAGAGAATATTTTAGAAAAATCTTTAGCAATGGCGTTGGCTAATTTGATCTGGCTTGGATAAAGTTTTCTATACTTTCCGTCGATTTCCTTATCAAAGCTTTGCATCAAAGTCGTAAACTCCTTATTATCTATAGGTTTATCCGCCTGAATTTTTTGTGTTATTTTTGATATCCCTTCAAACAACAGTTGTTTTCCTTCATTAGGAAACCAGAAGTCAATTTCCAGTATAATTATATTAATTCTCTTTAAATCATTTTCTCCAAATTTCTTAGCGAGATGCGGAGTAACTTGAATTGTCAGGTCACCAGCTTCCTTCTCTAAAACAACAATATTAAAATTTCCTTTCATCAACTTTTTAAATACTATATCAAGGCGATCAAACGGGACTGTTTTTTCCTCCATATATCTTTTCGCTTCACTAATAATCCTATCAAACATTATCTTTTTATTTTTGTCATCACCAAATACTTTCGCAAATTTTGCTTCCTGCTTTTTAAATATCTCCTCGTCATATGAAACAATCGATTTTTTAAACTTGTCAAATTCTTCGATTTTTGATTTGGCATTTTTAAATTCGTCGCGGTAAGAATATTTTTTTCCAACCTTAACAATCATCGA
>CAYMVZ010000095.1:0-3636 GCA_964394335.1 uncultured Nitrospinota bacterium
TAACCCCGCAGCAGAGCTGCGAGGAATGCGCTCGCTAAGCACTTTCAAGTCTTCGCAGCTACTCTCCTCTGGGCGAATCTGCGGAGCCACGCTTAGCGGGGCGGAGCAAATTGGACGGTTTCCAAAGGAAAGCCGCCCGAAGGGTTGAGGCCTTGGATGGCAGAGCTAAGCTCAGCTTTGCCACGCTCAGCGGGGCTTTGCCGATAATCACATAATGGTAAGCCTGACCCTCTTTCTCAGTTAATTTTTGACTTTTTTTTTCTATGTTCATACTATAACTAAATGCTACGATATTTATATAAAACAGACCTGTTGTTTTCAATACATTCAGTTATTTTTTCCTCTTAAAATTATGACTCAAACATCTTTAACAAGTATAGAAGAAATAAAAAAAGCCATTTCAACTCTTCCTAAGCAAGAAGTAATCAAGCTTGAAAAAGACCTTCAAAATTATATTGAAACTTCGATGATGACGGAAAGCGCTGAATCAGCATTTTTAGACTGGTTGGACCTTGAGGAAGACATCCACAATAACGATGTATGATTCCGGTGATATTGTCCTTATAAGTTTTCCCTTCTCTTATCTTAAAATCACTAAAATCCGTCCGGCGTTAGTAATCACTCAAATCAAAGAAGATATCATTTCCCTTGGAATTTTCTCAAAAATACCTGATTCGCTGGAAAAATCCTGGGTATTTTTAGATGAAGAAAAAGATTGGTTTAAACAAACTGGTTTAAAGAAAAAATTATTGAAAAAAACTGAAAAGATCGCAGTGATTCACAGTTCTCTTGTGAAGAAAAAGATTTTTAAAAAGCCTGGAGCTTTGGGCGGGTTTACCCCGTTAGAGATTAAGGAAACGACTGATAAAATAATAATATACCTACTTAAAACTATCTTTGGTCGTTCCCTATTTCTAACGGGGTTTACTTGATTTTATTTATAAAGGCTTTTGCGGATTTGAAAATGTCTTTAACTACATTTGTATCTCCAAGCAATCCTCTGTAATATCCAGCTATATGAAGAATATTATATAATTTATCAAAATCCATTTTTAACCTGCCATTACGTATAGAAAGATGCTTTTTTATCATGTTTCTGTATCCCTCGACGGACTTTGGGAGTTCTTTTTGAGACAGGCCTCTTTTTACCAGGCACTCATCAATTGCCTTTAGTATCGCGAGATAAGCGGTTCCACAGGCTTCTTGAACCGGTTTGATATCCAGATAATTGTCTCCTTCTACAGGAGCTTTCCTTAAAGTCTCTTTAGCGTTTTTAAAATATCTTAATGCTTCACTCGCCATTTCTACGTCCCCTTATTTTTTAATTCTTTACCTATTATGCATAAAATAGGGTTTATTGTCAAAAAAATAAATTAGCAGTCAGCAATCGAAAGACAGGGAACGGGGTTCATCGATCGGGGAAGAACAATTAACAATTAAATGTTTTAGCCACGAGGATCACAGTGCGACAGAGCCGCAACCACAATTTTACTGCGAGGGTAAAATTGGACAGCGAAGAATGAGCTGCCCGAAGGGTTGAGGCCATGGATGGCCGAAATCACATTAATTAGCTACTAAGATCGCTAAGGACACTAAGAAAATTATTTTTAAAAAATCTTTTCCTTCATGATTTGTGTCCCGTTTTTTGGGATTCGTGGTTTAAATCAATCAATTGGACAACTGGCCGGACAAAGCTTTTAAAGACTGTTGAAGCACTTTTTTTCTTTCCTCTGCTAATTCACGATCACCAAAACGGGTTTCATAATACGAGTCAGTGATTATTTTAATTTTTCCCCAGGCTGGTCCAACATCTTTTTAATCTGGCAGATAAATTCTTTTGCTGTGACAGTTTCTTTTTTTTCAAATCCTTTTTTCCTGAGTAATACGAGCATTTTTAAATAAACTTCTGATACGTTCTTTTTGTAATAGGATTTTTTTCTCCATCTCAACGCTGGTAATGAAAGCATTTTTTTTCCAAGAACCAGGATCAAAACTATTGAAATAACATAAAGAGCTTTTTTTTCCGGCCGGCTGTTATTCATTTTTGCTTTAAAAAATTCCAACATTTCTGAAAAATTGGTATTAAACCTGTTTCTCATTTTAATAGTTTGATGCCGGACATTAATGGCTATAGTCTGCTGATCCCGCCATGAATAATTAATGATATAGCGATACCATTTCATTCTTAACGCGTCGAGATAACGATCCATTCTGAGAAAAATTGTATTGGAAAATGTAGGTATTGCCGCTGCCGGTGTGGGATCAAAAACAACCCATCCCCTGTCATCCATTAATGCCTCAACCCATGAATGAGCATGACTCTGGCGAACCAGCAAATATTCACCCACCTCATTCCATTCCCCTCTCAAAAAACCGTTCACAAGTCGAGCGGGTATCCCTGAAGCCCTTAGCATAAGGACCATCGCGGAGGCAAAATATTCACAATGACCCTTTTTTCTTTCAAATAAAAAATTATCAATAGGAGAAATATCTTTTGGTTGTGATTGCAGCAAAGTATAGCCAAACTGAGTTTTCAGGTAGGACTCCATAACTTCAGCCTGCTCATGATTCTCTTTGACATCTTTTATAATATCGCGAGTGAGATTAATAAACCTGTCTGAAAGGGGAGGAAGTTGAAGGTATCTTTTCCTGAATGAAACCGGTATGTTTTCCTCTTCAGGAGATAATCGATATCTCCCTTTTGTGCTAAAGTCTGAATTGATAATAAGCCTCACGCGGCCGTAAGGATACTCAGAACGAAAAAGGCTGTTATTATAATCCATTACCATCCATTGAAAAGGAGCGTTTAAATTTAACGGTCGACCGGTAGTAAAAATTACATTTGAATCTATCGGTTCCAGGTAAATAACCTGCTTTAAATTTTGAGAAGATTTTTTTACATCATCTAGTTTAAAATTGTTCCTGCTGGCTTTTTTTACTTTTTGTTTGTTCAAAAAAGTGTTAGACCACCGCCTGCCGTCATAATAGTCAAGAGCTATGCCTCGCCAGTAAATATCATTCCCCGGTATTAGTTTCTTTTCATCTTGAAAAGTCTCAATTCTCATAACTACAGAATGATCCTGCTTAATCCTGCCTATATCGCCTAACTCAACTTCATTTGAAAATCCGGTAATAGGATGCCCGCTTTTCTGGTAAAGGGTTAAATACCCCTTTGCCAGCCTCGGCATAAAAAAGAAAATAATTAATGTAATAATGAATGAACCCAAAACCAAAAATGAGGTCAAACCAAAAAAGGACCCTTCTATTTTTTCTTTTTGGAACGCTTTTTTATCAGATGGCGTATACCTTTGACCCTTGCTTTCTAATTTAATTTCATCTTCTTTTTCCACGCGGAGGTGATATAAAATCATGCTCCAGGAAATAACAATAAAAAAAGTCATAAAAATCAATCCGAATGAAAAGTCCGCGGTACCCATAGCGCCGATTAACAGACAGGCAAGGCTGATAATGCTGCAAAAGAGATAATCATTGATTTCTTTCTTTAAAACAATTCTTGTGAAAAGCAATGCTAAAAGGATATAGCAGAAGGTGTCCAACAAAGGCAGGTTGAGAACAAAGTATAATAATACAACCGTTAGAGGCCCTAAATAAAAACCGAAAAAATTTTTTCTTTTA
>CAYMVZ010000095.1:3736-9194 GCA_964394335.1 uncultured Nitrospinota bacterium
AATTTTTTCTTTTATCTCAGCGGCAAATAAAATGGTAAGCAGTAAAAAAGATAATATGACAACGGCGGGGTTTAGTGCTTCACTCACCCACAAAGCGATTATCCCAAGACTGTAGAGAGTATAGTTTGTTAAAATAAATCCAAGAGCTAATGTCATAAAGCGACCAAAGGATCGCAACCACAATTCGGTAAGGAAAACCGAATTGGACGGTTTCCGAAGGAATGCCGCCCGAAGGGTTGAGGCCATGGATGGCAGAGCTAAGCTCAGCTTTGCCGAAATCAAATAGGGCTACCGCCCGGTGCACTAAAGCCTTGCATAAGCCGCTGTAAAAAAACAAAAACTAAACAGCGGCTAAAAAACCTTCCTGAAAAAAGAAGGTTTTATAGTGTAATACTATAAATATTCTCCGGCATAGGAGAGATGAATAATTCCTGCATTCATATCCTGAATTTCTAAAGGTCGATCTGTTTTATCGTAAACCGGTTCCAATAAAGCAAGGTGATAGAAAATTTCGGATAAATGATTATAGCCGCTTCCAAACGGAATTTTCCGGTTGCGGGTTATGATTTCTACCTCACATCCGTCACGGATAAAATGGTTGGCAAGGGAAGCCGCCTGGGAAACTCCATTATCAAATTTTACCTTATAAGAATCCCTTTTTGTTTGTTCCGCATCGACTTTATTATCAAATATGATCGCTACTTTCGGGTTTTCTTCCATAAAATGCTCTTTAACCATGAGGTTATTAACTTTAGCTGATGTCTTCCAGTGAATCATTTTAGAACTGTCGCCATGCGCAAATCCTCGAAATCCAAAAATATCACTTCCCTCTCCTTTAATGCTGGAAATTGTTTCTCCTATACTGGCAAGCTGGCTTGAAATACCATCAAGGTCTCTAATAGGAGGATAGACAACCCGCTCTTCCGTCTTTTTGAATAGAGCTGTTTTAATAAAAAAACCAAAAGGATACCGGGTTGAAATTTTTATCCCGTTAGTTTTAAACAATCCTCTTTTCGGAAACATGCACAACATATTTTTATTCTCCAACTCTCCCGCTTTAACGTGATAACAGTATAATTTTGGCATATTTTTTATGTCACTCTGAATTTGCAGAGGGGTTCCATGACTATCAACAAAATCTACATCTTCTTCGAGCCAGACTGAATAGGTAGGAAACCATTTTTTATTATTCTTAATTTCCACCCGGACAGGGAAAGGTTCTTGCGCAAAAATCTCTGCCGGTATTTTACGGGTTACAGAAAGGTGTCTCAGGGTTATTTCCGAGAGAATTCCTGAAACAATAATAAAACTCAGGCACATAGCCAAAATGAGATAGAGGAGGTTAATACCTGTATTAATTGCTCCAAAACCTATTCCGATGGTCAGGATAATAAAAAATACTCCTTCCCGGGTAAGCCACAGTGTACGGTTACTGATGGAAAAAGAAAAAGAGAGTGGAGAAAAACCGCTATTGGTTTTTTGAAAACGCATCAAGTACCTCGGAAATTATCTATTATGCCCCTCTCATTTTTTATGTATTATTTGGGCTGGGACATATCTATAAATATATCACCATTATGATTAGCTGTAAAACAGTGTTAGTGCGGGTTAGAGACAAACTTAGTTCCATTGTGATACCTAAAACCGATGCCTATTTCGCGCAATTTGTGCTTTATTGATTTTACCGCAGAGGACGCAGAGAAATCTATTTTCTCTTTGCCCTTAGCTCTTTGCTACACACAATGGGCAATAAGCTATCCACTAATATTCGCGTAATTCGCGGTTAAAAAAAGATTTGATCTTGGATTTGAATGAGGATTACAATGATCTAAGGAAATATTGACCTCCCCTTAATCCCCTCCTTGCGAAGGAGGGGAAGAGCGAAGTGAAAGGGCGGTTAAAAAAGTTCAGAAGGTGCAACAATTTAATACTCTGCGCGCTTCGCGCTCTCTGCGGTCAATTATTATGTTTGAAAAAAAATACTATTGGTTAGCTCTGAATATGGTTCCGGGGATCGGACGGAAATTGTATCACCGACTAATCAATCATTTTCATTCTCCTGAAAAAGTCTTCCAGGCACCGAATAGTCAGCTATTGCAGATAGAAGGGATGGGTGAGAACCTGGTGAAGGCAATTACCTCTTTTAAATTAGATGAAGTTATTGAGCGGGAAAAAAAATTAGTTGAGCTCAACCGCGCATCCATTCTTACTTTTCAAGATAATATTTACCCGGAAAATTTAAAAAAGATTTACGACCCACCGCCTGTTTTATATATGAAAGGCTCCATTGCTAAAATGGATAATGTAGCGGTCGCTATTGTAGGAACACGTATCCCTTCTCGATACGGGAAGCTGGTTACTGAAAAAATTTCGGCTGAATTGGCTAAAAGAGGTGTAACGATCATCAGTGGAATGGCAAGTGGTATTGACTCTATAGCTCATCGGTCTGCAATCGCTGCCAGAGGAAGAACTCTTGCGGTTTTCGGGTGTGGAGTAAATATGACTTATCCCACGGAAAATATCAATTTGAAGGAAATGATAATTGAGAATGGGGCGGTACTCTCTGAATTTCCAATGAACACCAGGCCGGAAAGAACAAATTTCCCGATGAGAAACAGAATCATCAGCGGTTTAAGCCTTGGCACGATAGTAATTGAAGCCGCGGAAAAGAGCGGTGCCTTGATTACTTCCGACTTTGCTTTAGAACAGGGGAAAGACGTGTTTGCGGTTCCGGGTAATATAAATTCCCCAAAAAGCAAAGGGACAAACCGTCTAATAAAAATGGGGGCGAAATTAGTTGAAAGTGCGGATGATATTATTGAAGAATTCCCTTATGAAGTCAAAATGCTGCTTCAGACCGTGAGCAAACAGAAAGAAAAAACAGATCTTCCAGAGTTATCTGTTGATGAAAAGAAAATCTATTCTCTATTGTCTGAAGAGGAAACTCATATAGACACATTAATTCAGGAAAGCAACATGCCTTCGCAAAAAGTCTCGGCCTTGCTAATTCAAATGGAATTGAAGGATGTGATCAAACAGCAGTCGGGGAAGATGTTTGTGATTGCCTGATGGATTTTGTCATTTGTCATTAGGTATTGATCAGTGGTAAAATATTATTAGTCAGATTCCAGCCCCCATCTTCATGAGGGTAAACTCCAGCTGGAATCTAAATTTTCGGATCAACAAAAGGGAAAAAACTAATGAAATATACACTTTATATGGGAATCTTTGTTTTGGCTATTTTCTTTTTATGGTTGCTCTTTACTTTTACGCTGCCTCAGACGAATGTTCAAACTCCCGGTTTTGAAGAAAGAAAAGCTGAAAAGTTGCTCCCCCTTTCACCTGTCAACCCTGTGGAGGTAGGAAATAAATTAACAGATACTATAGTTTATACTTTTGACTCATCCACGTTAGAGAATTGGGCATTTTTTGATTTTTCACGAGGCAGTATCGTTTCGGATGTTTCAGATTTTAAAGACCCAAAAGGCTGGGATCTGGCATTCAGAAGAGCCAAGATTGCTTCTAACGGAGGGGGTACAAATAAAAATGGTATAGTGGGAGTCGCAAATTTAAAGACAACTGATTTTGATTCTATAACATCTGTCCCTGAAGATGCGAGATTTAACAAAGATACCAGAACTTCTGCCGGAGCCGATCCTAAAAACGTCAGCCTGGATAACTGGTATTCATATAACTTCATGGACCATAATCTTAATTCATACAAAAACGTCTTAATTATTAAAACCGCTGAAGGAAATTACGCAAAGATGCAAATTATCAATTACTACTGCAAAAAAGACGAAGAGAAAATCAAAGGATGCTACTCACTCAAATATGTATATCAGGGAAACGGCAGTAAAGATTTTGTTAAGGAAGTTAGTGAACCTCTGAACCAACAGGTGAAAAAGGCAGAGTAAATTTTTTTATTTCACCGCAGAGAGCGCAGAGATCGTAGAGAAAAACTTAATGAAAAAGTTTTGGGTAGTTATTGTTTCAATATCTTTCTTTTTTTTATTACCTGCCAAGCCGCCTTCGTATTCAAAAGAATTATCTAAACTGCAATGTGGTTTTACCTGCCATTCAAATAAAAAAGTACTCCACCGCGAAATGAACGACCAACCCGAATGTGCTCAATGCCATAGTTCAGATAATGTACCCGGTCATATTCTTACCATTAGTAATCTCGAGAAAAAAAGTCCTTCTTCTATTCAAAAGTCAAAAAAAAAGAAATACCAGAATATGGCATTAATTCCTGCGGGTGAATTTATTATGGGAAGTGATGACAGGTGGGATGATGAAAGCCCAGAGTTTATTTCGAAAACAAATACTTTTTTTATCGATATCTATGAAGTTACCAATTCTCAGTATAAAATATTTATAGATAAAACCCATTACCCGCCCCCGGTATTTTGGGATGGAAATGTAATTCCAAAAGGATTGGAAGATCACCCGGTTACCTATGTTAACTGGGAAGAAGCGTCTGCATTTTGCAGGTGGTCCGGCAAGCGTTTACCCTCTGAACCAGAATGGGAAAAAGCCGCGAGAGGGAAGTCGGGTAATCCTTTCCCATGGGGTAAAGAATTTGATCCCGCTAAATCAAACAATCCTCAAAGCGAAAGTCAGGGCACTAAACCGATCGGTTCTTATGAATCCGGGAAATCCCCGTATGGTCTTTATGATATGTCCGGAAATGTCTGGGAGTGGACTGCAAACTGGTATCTGCCTCATCCCGGCAATAAAATATCAAATCCTCAATATGGAAAAAAGAATCGTGTTATAAAAGGTGGATCATGGTTCGACTGCCTTGAGTACGGCTGTGGTATAAGCGCGCTATCTTATAACAGAGGCGCTTTTGTTCCTTCAACAAGAAATAATACAATCGGTTTTCGGTGCGCAATGGACATTGCAAATTAAGTTTTTTTCACCGCTGAGTTCGCGGAGAACGCTGAGAAAAATATTTCAATTTTAGAAATAATTACTTGAAAAAAGCTAAAAAAATAAAAATATCTTCTATTGCTTCAGCCGGTTCTACCTGTATTTTTAAGAAAATAAATTTTCTTTTGGTTCTCATCGTATTAATTGTTATTTCTTTCGCATCTTTCTTTATTTGGAATAAAACAAGGGACAAACCCATTCAAATCGATAACATTTCTTCGGAAGACAGGCAGTATTTAGGAGCAATGATTCTTATGGTGGCAAGCAATCCGGATGATCTCGAAACGATTGATAAAGATTTCCGGGATATTTTAAAAAAGTACAGCTCTGAATCTGGTACTCGTCTTATCCATTTGAAAGAATATATGAACGGATTATTTTACCTGCCTAAATTGTTTTATAAAGACGCGAAAAAAGCCATTCAAGAAAAAAGACCTTTCAAAAGCACGGAAAGAGACAGACTGGAGCAGCATTTTCTAAAAGCAGGATTTCTTACTATACAGCAGATTCAAAATGACGAAGA
>CAYMVZ010000096.1:0-9177 GCA_964394335.1 uncultured Nitrospinota bacterium
GCAGCAATAGTAGTCTATTACATAGTAAAAACCATGCTTAATAAATAATCACGAAATGAAGGGTTGGGAGACTATGAATAGGCAAGTAACAAAATTTATTCTACTGTTCATTATTGCCGTTCCCATTTCTTTAAAAGCATCAACTGACTTTAATGAAATGGTGAAAATTGAAAAAGGGGTTTTTCAAGCTGGTTGTGATAAAGAGGAAATTGTTCAACATAATAGAGTTGGAGTAAAAACTGTTTTCTTAGATACTTACTTGATTGACAAGTATGAAGTAACAAATTTTGAATATGAAAAGTTTGATGAAAACCATTCCCGGCAAGTAAGATCTAACTGTGATAATTGTCCTGTTACCAGAGTCGGTTGGCTGAACGCAAAAGAATATTGCGTTAGTCTGGGAAAAGATTTGCCAACTGAGGCACAGTGGGAAAAGGCCGCGGGCGCAAAAAGTGGGTGTGATTATATTTGGGGAGATGAAATGTTTGAAAGTTCCAATCGTCTTGCTCACGCCGGTTTTAATAAAAGCGATAAAATAAATGCGGCGCCGGTTGGTTCTTACCCGCCTAACCGTTTTGGTGTTTATGATATGGCAGGCAATGTTTGGGAGTGGACAAACAATTGGTTAGAAATTAATGCAGAAGATTTTCCAAAAGATGAAATCCTTTATAATCCGAAAGGCCCTGATCGGGGTATAAAAAAAATTCGCCGTGGTGGTTCCTGGGATGATAGCACTAAAGGTTTAATTGTAGCATGGCGTGATTGGTCTTTTTCTGACTCGAGATATTACGCTGATTTGGGTTTTAGATGTGTTTATAATTTACCCGACAGGTAGTCGACTTGCCGCTTTATATATTACTGTTGTTTTATTGTTTACCGTCTTTCCGGGATGCAGTGATTTTGGGAACAGTAACATAATCAAATGTAATCCCATGATTCCCACTAATCTTGATGAAGTCCATGTATCATACAAATACGGATACGATGATTCATTTGGATCTACAAATTCCTTCTGGTATGTTCTTGAGATAAAAAACGATTCAGACATTCCTTTAGAAAATCTACGATTTAAAATCAACCATATTTGGTGGGCATCTCTAAAAGACCTTATGGTTAATGCCGGTTTCTTTAAAGGGTATCGACCTTTTGGCGAAACTGCCTTTCCGGCAAAGAAGAAAATACGGTTTGTTTTTAGTCCGGAAACAAAAAATAATCTTCATTTTAAAGATTTATTAGGAAATCCTATGAGCGAAGGAATAGTATTCAAAGAAATTCGCCTTCATTCCAAAGAGGGTGTCGGAACATTCAGATTTCCAGAACCTTAATTGATTTTAAGGGGTTATTACAATCCCTGTCTCCTGCTTTAATAAAAAGACCGCAGATTACAAGAATCCTTTTAAAAAAAGGTGTATCTAAATATAAACGACTTTTTAAATTAGGTAATTATATGGTTAAAGAAGGTAACAAAGCGCCTGATTTTCGATTAAAAGGTGTTGACGAAAAAGGAAAAGAAAAGGATTTTACATTAAAAGATTTCAGGGGTAATAAAATCATCCTCTATTTTTATCCGAAGGATAATACCCCAGGATGTACTGTGGAGGCTTGTGATTTCAGAGATAATTTTAAAAGTCTTTCAAATAATGGAGTTGTTATTATGGGAGTAAGCCCGGATAGCGTTAACTCTCATAAAAAATTCCGGGAAAAACAGGAGCTGAATTTCGCCCTTTTGAGTGATCCTGAAAAAAAGGTCGCGACAAAATATGGTGCTTTTGGAGAAAAGAAGATGTACGGAAAGGTAACAAAAGGTATTATAAGATCAACCTTTCTCATAAATGAAAGCGGACAGATAGAAAAAAAATGGAGCAATGTAAAGGCTAAAGGACATGTGGAAAAGGTCCTTGAAGCTTCACAATAAGTACCTATTAATTATCTTGTTTATCCTGCCATCCTATCAAAAATTCTAAAAAATTTTGCTGTTTCAAAAGATGTGTTATAGAGATGAGGAGAGACGCGAATCATATCCGCCCGTAAAGACACGATAATATTATTTTTTATAAAATGGTTTACTAATGCCCTATCCTTTGCTTTATTGCCTGTCGTAAAAGAAATGATTGAAGACCTGTCTTGAGCCAATGTGGAACTCAAAATCTGGCCCCCCCTGCTCTTAAGTCCTTTTAGCAGCAAATCCGAAAGATGCAGATTCCATTGTTCAATCCTTTCAATCCCTATAGATTGCAACAGCCTGATCGAAGCTCTAAGGGCATGAACACCAATCAGATTTTGACTCCCCTCCTCAAACCGGCTTGCATCCTGTTTAAGTTGAAAATTAATTTTATGATAGTTGGGAGCGTCCATTACTGTCTTCCATCCTATTAAAACCGGGTTTAACTTTTTGATCAAAGACCTGCGGCAAAAAAATATCCCTATACCTTCCGGCGCCACAAGCCATTTATGTCCATCTGCAGCTAAGAAATCTATTTTATATTTTTTTACATCCATAGGAATTGCCCCCAGGCTCTGGATAGCGTCCACACAAAAGAGAATCCCTTTGTTTTGGCACATTTTGCCTATCGCCGCGATATCATTCCGAAAACCTGTGGCATACTCGACTGAGCTGATAGAGATAAGTTTTGTTTTGGAAGTAACAGCCTTCGCAAAATCATTTAGAAGCAACCTCCCCTTTCTGCTCCTAACTTTTATAACTTTTAAACCCTGTCTCTTCAGATTTTGCCAGGGATATACATTTGCGGGAAATTCTTGATCAGCAATGATAATTTCGTCATTGGGCCGCCAGTTGATACCTCCGGCAACCAGGGATAATCCATGAGAAGTATTTTTGACAAACGCGATTTCATCAGGTGAGGAGTTTATCAAAGCCGCAGCGTCTTTTCTTGCCTTTTCAGTCTCCAGGTACCAGTCTTCAAGCTTTAGATAGCCAACATCACAAATATCCTTTGCGATAGTATTGACTATTTTCATTGCAGGCAGACTGATTGGCGCAACACCGGCATTGTCGAAGTAAATGTATTTTTTTGTAATTGGGAATTTTCGGCGTATTTCCTGATGTTCCGACTTGCTGAAGATCATGTTTTTTACCACAGAGTGGCACAATCCAGCAATGCCACAACAAAAAAAGAATTTAACGCAGAGTTCGCGAAGAGCGCAGAGAGAAAGGGATTATTTTAATCCAAGCACATCCATCATGTCATATAAGCCCGGTTTTTTATAAGACAACCAGAGAGCTGCTTTTACCGCGCCTCGGGCAAAGTTATCCCGGTTATGGGCAACATGGCTAAGCTGTATCCTCTCTCCCATACCGCAGAAGGTTACTGTATGGTCTCCGGCAATATCCCCGCCCCGGATAACATGAATCCCAATTTCCTGATCCGTCCGCTCTCCGGTCATTCCTTTTCTGCCATAAACGCCAACCTTATTAATATCCCTGCCTGTTGCTTTAGCAAGAATGTCCGCGATTTTTACCGCGGTTCCGCTTGGGGCGTCTTTTTTAAACCTGTGATGCGCTTCTGTAATCTCAATATCATATCCATCGCTTAAAGCTGCTGCCGCTTCTTTAACCAATTTGAATAAAACATTAACACCCACGCTCATGTTTGGTGCTTGAACTATTCGTATATTTTGGGAAGCTTTCTTTATCTCATTCAAATGTTCATTTGATAAACCGGTTGTACCGATTATCATATCCTTTGTATTTGACGCCGCTGCCTTAAGATTTTCCATCGTGGCTTCCGGCGTCGTGAAATCTATGACGACGTCTCCGTTGTTAATGATTTCTTCCATCCTGTCGCTGATTTTGATATTGTTGTTCCCTGTTCCCGTTACATGTCCAAGGTTTTTTCCGACCAAAACAGAGCCTTTAACTTCAGTACCACCTGAGAGGGCTATACCACCTGTTTCAGAAATAATCTGCGCGATTCTCTTTCCCATACGGCCACCGGCGCCAGCTATTATTGCTTTAATGGACATGGCTTTCTCCTAAAAAAGATTTTACCAGTTTAACCGCAGAGATCGCTGAGACCGCAAAGACAAATAAATAGATTCCCGTTTTTGCGAGAATGACATTCAATATTCTCTGCGCACTCCGCGTCCTCTGCGGTCAATTAATTGAAATAATTCCTATTGGCTTTTCATTCTCTATACGAGAAAGGCGCACCGGAATGATTTGATTGATTAAATCATCCGAGCCATCTATATGCACAGACATGTAATTCCCTGTATATCCTTTTAGATATCCGGTTTCCGGGTCACGGTTCTGTTCTATTAGCACATTAAGATCTTTCCCAAGAAATCTTTCTTTAAATTTTTTGGATTTTTCCCTGGCTAATTCCTTTAAAACAAAAACCCTTTGTTTTCTCGCCCTGTTTGGAACCTGATCCGACAAGTCATAAGCCGCGGTATTTTTTCTACGGGAAAAATTAAAGACATGAAGGTAAGAAAAAGGAAGTCCCTTGACAACCCCCATTGTTTCCTCAAACTCCTGATCCGTTTCTCCCGGGAAACCCGCTATGAGATCAGCGCCAATACCAATATCCGGTATTCTGCCTGAAAGTTTGTCCATCAATTTATAAACATTATTCATTCGATAACTTCTTTTCATTGAGCGAAGTATTCTGTCTGATCCGCTTTGTAATGAAATATGCAAATGATTGCAAATCTTTGGGGACGAAGCTATCAGGTTTATTAGCTCATCGCTGATGTCCTTTGGTCCAAGAGAACTCAAGCGAATTCTGAAATCCCCCTCAATTTTTATCAACTCCCTCAAAAGTTCGTAAAGGCTGGTTTGAGAAGACAAATCTTTTCCAAAACTACCGAGATGAATACCGGACAAAGTAATTTCCCTGAAATTATTTTCTAAAAGCCGGTTAAACTGCCTAACTACTGTCGCTGTGTCCGCGCTTCTGCTTTGTCCCCGGGCTAAAGTAATAACGCAAAATGTACATTTGTAATTACAACCTGTCTGAATTTTCAAAAACGCTTTGGTCTTTCCCGCAAAATGATTCACCTCTTCCGAGCGGAAGATAGTATCATTTCTCGAATTCCCTACTATTACTTTCGGCTCTGGTTTCTTTTTTTGAATTTGCAGAGCATCTATTAATTTTCTACCGCCCCTTGATTCCCTCCTTCGCAAGTGCCTGTCCTGAGTTTGCTCAAGGAAGGGAAGGTTTCCAATAAGTTTTTGATCAGTTGTTTTTTCATCAGCAGACTTTCCTTGCCCATTAACATTTAAATCTCTCAGATGTTGAATAATATCCAGTTTTTCATCATTACCAAGAATGAGGTCCACTCCGTGCAAAGACTTTACGGCATTCGTGTCTAACTGTGGATAACATCCGACGACCACAACGATGCTCTCCGGATTGGAGTCTACTGTTTTTCGTATTATTTGTCTGCATCGGTAATTGCTTTTTTCCGTAACCGAGCAGGTATTAATCACGCAAATATCCGCTCTGCTATTGAAGGGGACGGGTTGAAATCCTTCTTTTTCAAAGCATGCACGGACTTCAGCGCTTTCATACTGATTATTACGACATCCTAAAGTTGCGATTTTAAATTTCATATCCGTTCATTATAACTTAAAGCGGAGAGGCTCCGCAACCGAATGGAGCTTCCGCTCCAGCATGTCTCTCCTGGACGGGGTGTGTTAAAAAACTTTATTCAGCTTTGCATAAGCCGCTGTAAAAAAACAAAAGCTAAACAGCGGGGCTAAAAAAGAAAGAACCAACAGCGTCTAAAAAAAAGAAGTTTTTACAGTGTAGTTCAATTGGAAGTATCATTATGAAGATGGCGAAGCTCATTCTTGTCATTAATCATCCAGACATCCATAAAAGAATCTTTATCGAGATTTCCAACGGCCATGCAAATAAAGGCGTTTACAGATACCAGAGGTTTTACCGAATAAGGCCAGCCGATACCCGGCTTTGGATGGCCCTTCGCCTCGGGCGAATAACGAACATGATCTCCACAGTAATATGAGTAAGAAAGCTTGCTGGAGGGAAACCATTCCATATCATCAAATGGCTCGCTCTCCTTTTCTATTCCGGCATAGATGCCGTGCTCGGAGCGATAGGATTTTTGTAATGTATAAATACTGTTGAGACTGTTCTTTACCTCAATTAATGTGTGAGCAGGCATTTTAGTCACAAGATGAGGAACAACCTTCACAATTATCAATGTTAATACAAAAAAAACTATTGATACGCTTATGAAAATTGTAAGAAAGGACGGTTTTTTTGTACCGTTACCGGTTTTTCGAGATTTGTAAACATGATCTAATATCGTATTGATAGGGATGCTGAATGCCAGTCCCCCTGCGATAATAATCAAAGCAAAACCAACAAATGAAAACATATGTTTAATTGAAAGTGTTTAGCGGGCGCTGTCGCAGCTTGCTATGGGGAAAGTACCCGCTAAACACTTTTATCGCATGATATCATTCTCCTGGATATTCCATTCTTAAGGGGCGTGCCATACAATTAGTCTAATCGTTTTTCCAACATGTAGTCAAAAATAGACTTGATTCTTTTCAAAATTATTTAAAACCACACTTTTCTAATTGAGTAGAAAATTCCTTTGCATAGTTTGAAATCTTACCAAATGCTGCGTTCATATTATTGAGGCGTTCTATTAACAACTCAATGAGATAGTTTTTTATTTTATCTTTTAACTTATTAGGAATTGAATTAAAAAAGTTATTGTTCATTTTTATAGTTAAAACCTCTTCATCTGCAATTACATTAGTAGCTCGAGGGTTTTTTGATAAGAAAGACATTTCACCAAAAGTTGAACCAGCGTTAAGAGTTGCTAATGGTTTTAACACTCCCCTTTTTTTTATAAGCACAGATCCATAAACAATAATGTAAAGTGGCGAAGAGATTTTACTCTTAGATCCCTGTGTTATTATATAATCACCTTTTTTAAATTTAACAAGAGATTTACTTAGTTTAGCCAAAAGCTTACTTTCTTTTACAGTACAATGTTTGAACATGGGTATTTCTTTAATGATCTTGTATATGTCCATTAAAATCTCCCAAATAAATTAAAATTATCACACAAATTGCAATCGATTTCCAACTTCGAATTTTTTATCATCTTTTGCTTAAGTTACCCCTTTACAAATCAATTCAACTCTGCTAATTAATTGTCAATATTATCATTAATGATTTCACTATGCCAAAGAAACCTTCAAAGGGTAAATCCTCAGCATTAGCTGACTATATCCTACCTGCTGTAGATGCAAAATATAATAAAAGATGTAGAACCGCTAAGGATATTGGTATAGAGGAATTAATCCTCAAAAGATATCCTCCACAACGCATGGTGAAAAAGTGAAAAACAGAACTGAGTTATCACTATCTCCTGAGTGGGTATTTATTTTTCTTCCTATTTTAGCAGGCTTTCTTCAGATGAGCTGTCTGACCTATTGTGAGTACTTCTGGAAACCCTCTCCAATGAAATTAGTAGATCCAGACCTCTCTATAATCTGCTGGCTCTTTTGTAATGCTCTTGGACAAGGCAGCAATCCATCTTTATGGCTAATTTTAGCCTCTATTGGATCAATTTTTTCAATTTTTGCAGGATTGCTTTTCTGGCTTAGAAGGCACTCTGTAGGCATTTTATTAGCTTTAACAGGAGGAATAATTCTATTACCTCTTGGACTTCTAACGCTAAGTCCAGTTTATGTTCTTTTAAAGAAAAAGCGATCTTCTTTGGAATAGAATATTTTAGGGGAAAATGCATGAAAAAAAAGATTTCATTATTTAGCTCAAACAAGAATAGCAAAAAAAGTAAAAGAAAAGCGTTTACCGAGGAAGAGCACCTTCAATCTTCAATTTAAATAGCCGGCTGATTCTCGTTGACGGGATTTCCAGAAGGTTTAAGAAGTTGTTTTAAGATATTTTCACGAAAGTTGTGAAGACTGTTTAATAGGGGTCCAAAACTATTTTCTCCTGAGGAGTCCTCTTCTACCTGCTGAATTGCGGAATCGATAACCGACCGGACCAGTTCCCGGAGGTCCCGGATCATTGAGTTTTCAAGAGTAAACAATTCTTTTTTCAGGCTTTCAAGGCCTTCTACTGTCATTTGCCCTATATCAGCGTTTGTTTCGGAAAATAATCGACTTAAATAGGATTCAACAGTGGTTTGTTCCATTCTTAGCTCTAAATAATCAATTTCTTCCATTGATTCTAGAAGAGAAGTAGCTGCTTGCTCCATATCGATTTCTGAGCCATTGAAGAAACTCCGGGCGATCGGGAAAATTTTGTTAGCCAGAGTGTTAATGGCCGCCAATTCTTCTTCATTTAGCTCTCCCTGCACACTTAATGAATATTGTGATGCGGCCTTTGCTTCCACGGAAAACCTTTCTTTGGTCGCTCCGTCTTCAAATCGGGATTTTTCAGCCGACTCGGAATAGGCCAATTGCTTGTTCGAGGACAAAGTGACCAGATCCCCCTCCCGGGTGCTCAAAGTCAGATTAGTGGATGAGCTTACATCAATGCTCTTTGTAAAACCGACCTGCTGAAAAGCATGATTGGTAAGTGGTGTAAGAAATGATTCCATTAATTTATCAACTCCTAATATTAAACTATTAGCTTTACTCTATTTTTCGGTAAAAGACCGGATTTTCATTAGTGTTTTAATAATATTTTTCGTATTTATTCGACAGAAAATTTTTGAAAAGAAACGGGCGGCAACCCTGTTTGGTTTCGGCCATGCCGGATTGGGGATGTTCTTTGAATATCAGGGAGTAGCTAGAGGGGTGAAAAAACGTTATAAAATTAGACAATACTGACACCCGGTCATCTAATAGGGTCTATTAAATCAGTGGATTCAGTGAACTTTGAAAAGCATTGTAAAAAAAGGGGCAAGTTTATTTTTAGCGTCATTTGAAAATAACAAGTAGTCAAGGATGGATTTAACCTCTTTTTCAATAATATAAATTACGCACTACGTCTCCACATGACTCAGATTGAGTTTTTTGAGTCTCTTTGTTTATTATGTAATGTTATTTTACATGGTCTTTTAATATCTTATTGTCTACAATCTTGGAATTGCCAGAAGCAAGCTCTTTGGCTTTTTTGAAGTGTTCTGAAGCATCGCCATGTTTACCCGTCTTATGCAAGGACAATGCTAAATTAAAATGAGCTTCTGCAAGATTAGGAT
>CAYMVZ010000097.1:0-9170 GCA_964394335.1 uncultured Nitrospinota bacterium
ATGAATTTTTTGCTCATACGAAAAAGGAATTTTACAAAAGCATCCTATTACGGTTATTTTGGTTTATTGCACCTGTTATTGTGTGCGGAGTTATGCTGTTGTGGTTCAATTATATTCGCTTTGACAAGTTGTTTGCATTTGGCTATTTTTACGGACCTGAGGCTAATGATTTTCGTGACAGCTATTTTGGTTTTAACACTCCTTTTCTTATCGGACTGTATGGTCTTCTTTTCAGCACCGGCAAAGGCTTTTTCTTTTATAATCCATCTACCATTCTATCCTTATTTGGTATTAAAACATTTTATCAGCATTATAAAGCGGAAGCTCTCTTAATCCTTGGAATTATTTGTGGATCAATTTTAATTTATAGCTCATGGTGGGCATGGCACGGAGATTTTTGCTGGGGACCGCGTTTTTTAACAGGGCTTTCTCCTTTTTTTATCCTTTTATGCGGAAAGTGGATGGAAGACGTTTTTTCCTGTTTCGAAAAATGTAAATATCGTTACTGGCTGAAGAGAGGATTTTTATTTATTTTGTTGACAGTTTCTTTTGGAGTACAGATTGCAGGTTTATCTATCAAGAGCAATGATTATATTCTTACCGCTGCAAATGTAGGTTTTTTTAAAGAAAGTTTATTTAATGCTTATTGGCCAATCCGGGATGAATTACTTCATCTTCATTTTGTTCCAGAATTCAGTCCTCTGGTCGGTCATTTGTGGATGATGCGATCTCTTTACCAGAAGAATGACGAAAATTTTATGAAGGTATATAAATCTCCTCCATGGAAAGGATTAAATCCTGTATGGGTTCCTGATAAGGAAGTCCGTAGCTTTAGTTACAACATTTGGTGGCTCCATGCTGTTGCGAATAGATCACCAGTCTCAATGAAAGTCATATTGCCGGCGATAATGTTTTTGCTGTTATCGGCAACTTTTTTTGGATTTGGATTTTATCTTGCTTTTAAAGAAGGCGTTCTGAAAAGTTGAAATAAAAACAATAATAACCGAGAAGAAGATAGCCCCGAAAAAAAAAACCTTCTTTTGCAAAACCGTTTTTATATGACTTTAAATATATATAATAAATTAGAATTATACCTGCTTATTTGAAAAACACGTTTAAATTTCAAGCGCTCTCTTACTCCGGGGAACTTGGTCATTCTGGTTATAAACATGACATAATCTATTTTCCCAACGCAAGAAAAAGAAATATCTTTTCTTTTCCAATAAAATTCCATAAGGTGCCCTGCAATAGGAACGCAAATATTTGCATTTAGTGCAGCATTTTCATTGATCCATTTAACCCCTTCACGATATGTTACTCCCCAGTATTCTATTTCAAAGTAGTTTTCAATATGTTTCGGTAAAAATAGTCTTGTTGGTTCATTGAAATAAGATCCTTCATAAGGACTGACTTTTTTTATTTCACTAATGCTATTAAATACAATTAACAGCAATAATGTGGTAATGATGAGTTTTTTTGAGTGAAAACGATTATTTATTTTTTCAATAAATAATTTTAAACCTATGCCAGCCAGAATTGTGAGTGGCGGTAAAACTAACAAGATATGTCGTATTCCATCATATTTAACGATGCCAGGCTTCATTGTGACTAATAACGGAATAAACAACCAGCATAATAAAAGAGTATGCTCCATGGACATTTTTTTATCTGCTAAGCTTTTGAGTAATACTATTAAACCTATTGTAAAAAAAAACAGGGTGATGGATGGAGTTACTATAAGCAAGTAAAGTGGAGAATAATGCCATGGCAGATTATTACCCGAATATACCTTGCCAAGATATAGAACATTTCCCGGCCAGCTGTGATGCAGGAAATAATAAATTGTACGGAAGAATAGAGAAGGGTTGTTCCAAAGAGAGGGCCATAGCATAAATGTAGATAGGCTGGAAAAGCAAAAAAAGATTAACAAAAGAATTAAATCCTTTTTTAGATAAATTCTGTTTTGCTTACCCCTGTTTTTTTCAAATTTAGCAGGAAAAAATAAAATATAGCTTGTAAAATAAATAGGTATTATTAATAGAGCATTTATTCTTATGGCCAAACAGATTCCGAAAAAAAATCCAGCAAAAATTGCTAAGCAATATTTTTTTCTTTTAAATGTTTCATAGAGGAAATAAAGAGTAATTAATGAAAGAACCATCACTGGAATATCTTTAGAATTATAGTGGGCGTGACCGATAAACCTGGGAAACAAAGATAAAAAAACAACTGAATAAACTGCTACTTCTTTGCCAAACGTTGTTTTCGCAAATAAAAACAAAAAAACTAGTCCGACCGAAGCGAGCAAAACAATGAAAATATGATGTGAATCTATGTAATGAATATCAAAAAATCCGCTTATCCAAACAGCAATTATTTCATTAATTGTCTCAAAAAAAGGACCATAATTGGCTAAGTCTCTATATAAATGGGCTGGTTCATTACTGAGCCCAAGATAACTAAGTGTTGCTCTCCCAATATCATGCTGGAACGGCTCATCCCAGCTTATTCCATACTTGCTCAGGTTAAAAAAGTTTATCGATACAAATGTTCCAACAATAAAAACAAAGAGAATGTGGGCTTTATCAAGTTTCATTTCAGAAAAAAGTTAAATTGTACAGCCACAGGTTTGTTGAAAATTATTAAGATTCTACCACCCCAAAATCCATTCAACTGATTCCCCATTTGTTACTACGGAAGCTACATGCTTCTTAAAAAATGTTTGGACTACATGGTAAGGCTTTCCCTCATAATTGAGGAGTATTGAAGTGTCATCCGGAATCCGGGTAATACGGCATTTGCTCAAACCAGCCAGTCCAACACCTTCTGCTTTTAGAACAGCCTCTTTGGCAGTCCAGACTCTAAAGAAATACTGAAGCCTTTCTTCTTGTCCGCATAGACTCTCTTCCTCTTCTGAAATTACTTTCCGGAATACTGCGTCAGAGCGGGGTTTGATTTCTTCGATGTCTATTCCAATAGGATACTTGCCTAAAACAGCAGCGGCAAATAAAGGCTTATGAGAGACTGACCAGTAATTATCATCAAAAGGGATAGGAGCGCCTTTGAAGTTTTTTTTAAGCTCTTTCAGTTTAATCCCCATATGATGAGCGCAAATTTTTAAAGCTTCCCGTGATGCGTCCCGAATCCATGCAACTTTTTCTTTTCCGCTAATAGACGGAGGGGGAGGAGGAACAGGATGAATTACCGGGAAGAGAGACATAATAATTAAATAATATGCGTAGCTTTTTTGACAATATCTTTATCAAAGTAATTGACGGACATCCCGGCATCCAGAACAACTCCCTGCGCGTTGATTCCTGTTGAGGCCTGGCTTAAAAGAAAAATAGCGGCCCTGGCTACTTCCGGAGTGACAAGAGCCTTTTTTTTAAGAGTCAATTGTTCTGCATGGAGGTAATAATCCAGGTAATCGGGGATACCGGCTGAAGCGGATGTTTTTAGCAGACCCGCGCAAACCGCATTAAAGCGGATTTCCGAAAAAGCGCTGAATGATTTGGCTAAAAAGCAGATTGTGGAGTCCAGCGCAGCTTTAACAGGCCCCATATAGCCGTATGGTTCCGCGGCCATTCTCGTGGTTGATATAGAAATGGTAACTATTGATCCGTTTTTTTCCAGAAAATCCTTGAAGGCATTTGAGATACGAATCAGGGAATAACAGGAAATATCAACTGATTGTAAAAAATCCTGTTTTTTTGTCTCATGAAAAGGTTTTAAACCTTCACTATAGTTGGCAAAAGCAATGGAATGAACAATTCCATATATATGAGGAAATTTTATGCTGATTTTTTCGGCAAGAGCATCAATTTTTTTCTCATTTTCTACATCACAAACGTAAATATCCGATTCAGGTAGAATTTTTGAAGTACTCTCCTTTCTTGCATCCGAACGAACAACATATACAGGGATAGCGCCCTCTTCTTTAAGTATTTTCCCAATATGAAAGGCCACACTCTTCTTGTTGGCTACACCAAAAACAACGACAACCTTTCCTTCTAATCCGAGAAAACTCATAGTTATAATTTACCTCTTTAAACGTAATAATATAAAAAATAGAAAGATCGTTAATCAACATTAGCAATTGTAACAGCAAATTCTACCCTAACCGCTACTTTACCGTCAACCATGGCTACACCTTTCATGAAGAACGCTCCACCGATTCTTTCTGCTAATTCAACCTGTATTTGGAGAAGATCGTTAGGTCTGACTATGTTTTTGAATTTTACATCTTTTATACGAGTGAGAACAGGGACCCCTTTTGAATCTATTGCTGACGTACCGGAGTTTTTATAGGTACTGGAGACAAGGACAGCTCCTGATTGAAAAATAGCTTCACAAACCAGCACACCCGGCATAATTGGGTTTCCGGGATAATGTCCTTTAAAGAAAGGTTCATTGGATTTTACCCTCTTTTCAGTAGTGATTTTTATCTTGGTAATATCAATAATTTGATCCACAAAGAGGAATGGAGGCCGGTGGGGAATCAATGATAAAATTTCTGCTGTTGATTCTGAAATAATTTACCTCTATAGATTAAAAAACTTGATAATTGATAGCTGCTAATTGGTCAATGATAATTGTTATAAACCTCCTGTTACTTCCAGAGTAGAGCCATTAACATACCCGGCCTCTTTTGAAGCAAGAAAAAGCACACATGACGCCACTTCATCTGGCTTTCCGAACCTGCGAATGGGAATATTTTCCAGATATTTTTTTTTAAGCTTTTCTGAGAGATCATCTATAAATCCTGTATCAATAAAACCTGGAGAGACACAGTTAACAGTAATTCCACGGGTAGCTACTTCTTTTGAAAGAGAACGTGTCAGCCCAACCTGACCTGCTTTTGTCGCTGCATAGTTTGACTGTCCCTGGAACCCTATCTTTCCCGCTGGTGAGGTAATATTGACAATGCGACCGTAACGATTATTCATCATAAGCATAACCGCGAATTTACACATATTGAAGACGCCTGAAAGATTAACATTCACCACACGGCTCCAATCTTCCAGCTTCATCATAGCTAAAGCGGAATCCCTGCGAATGCCGGAATTATTAACCAGTACTTGAAGATTATCGTATTTTTCTTCTATATATTTAAAGAATTTTTCCACCTCTGAATAGTTGGAGACATCGAATTTTTGAACATCTAATTTATTTTCACAAGAGACGTTTGCAGATTTAAATTTTTTGGCAGCCTCGTCATCGGAACTGTATGAGACAACAACATGTGCGCCTGCTTTCAGGAAAGCTTCGGCAACCGCTTTGCCTATACCTCGTGTACCGCCTGTTACTATTATGGTTTGGTCTTTAAAATTAAACATCTTCTGATAAATATTTTATACTCTATCGGTTGAATGAAAATTTTAGAAAGTCTATCACATAATCAAATGATTTTTCACTGAAAATATTTGAGTTCTTTATGTATTTGTGAAAATTTTAAAGCACTTGATTTGTACTAATAAAGAGTAATTTAATAATGCCTGATTCCACAACTTTTTAATAGGATGCCGGGCTCGCCGGGATGTTTCTTGTTCTGATTGGTCTTGTTGCGAGAAGCGCGGGTACATATATATCCCTGGCAGGCAGCGATCTTAATTTAAAGGAAAAAATCTTTTGTATAATTTCGTATATTCCAAAGGCTACCGTTCAAGCCGCGATAGGCGCTGTTCCGCTGGAAGCAGGCCTTCCTGGAGGCGATATAATTCTGGCTGTTGCTGTTTTATCGATTCTTCTTACCGCCCCATTAGGAGCTATAGGAATAATGTTTTCAGGCAACAGACTTCTTGAAAAAGAGGAGGATGGGACTTAGGAAAAATTCCACGCCCAGAAGACGTGGTAAAAGGTTCGGAGTTGTTCTATAGGGCACCCCTCAAGCGTTACGTTAATTGGAGACTGGAAATTGAAAATTTGAAATTATCAATCTTCAATCAAAAATCCAGGATTCACAAACAACTTAGTGCTTATAGCAACAGACTATTAACCAGACAGTTTAAAAGCTAAGATGAGAGATATTTATCCATATTGTTTGCGCAGATAACGCCGTAATTAACTGCTCCCAACCAACCGGACATGATTATCCCGACAGAGCCTGCATGATAAAATCCTGGAATTTTCTCTGGAAGATCCATGCTGATTTTTAGTCCCTCGAATTTTGTGCCAAAAGAAGCACCGTCTTCGTGCAGGGTATATCGTTTAAAAGTTTTTGGTGTGGCTGCTTCCAGATAATCTATTTTTTTTTGAACATCAGGAACATATTTTGTGAGCGCATCCACCGTGTCATCTATTAAGCGTTGTTTTTCTATGAGGTATTCTTCTTCCGAAAGATCAGCCCAATCATGATAATTGGCGTTGGTGGATGAAACAATGGCGTAACGGTTTGGACCTGGCCGGATACCAGGATAGTAAAATGAAAAAGTACGACTGGTAATATTTTTACTGCAAATTGCAGAGGAGTTGAACTCAGGATAGGTAGAGGTAAAGATCAAATCTCCGGCATACTCTATGGTTTCGCCTTTTTTTATACCGATATACACCTGGCAACTGCTGTTATTCATCCTGACTTTGCGGGTGTCATCGATAAAATCATTTGGAAAATACTCCTCACCGGTCATTTGAAATATAGTGTTTCTTATATTGGCATTAGAAAGCACAGCCCTGGATTTAATATATTTCCCGTTAGCAACAACACCCGCTGCTTTACCGTCTTCCACAACGATTTTTTCAACAAGAGCCCTGTTGCGTATGTCAACGCCGTTTTTTTTCATTTCCGCTTTCATAAGTTTTATCAGGTTATCCGTCCCGCCCTGGAAGATAAAAACCCCTTTGTGCATGAAATTTGAGAAAACGATGCCATAGGTAATAGCCGGATCGTCCAGTGTGGAACCGTTTGCGTAGGTTATAGGTTCCATAAGCATTCGGACAATGTCATTGCGTCCAGGAAAGAACTTTTCGAAAAGTTCTCTTGTTGACATGCTCTGGTCGTCATAGTAATTCATTCTCTTTAAAGTGTTAAAAAAATCATCGATGGTATCTTTTGCTATTTTAAATTTCTCATTCAGGATTTTTTTAAAATCTGTCATGTCAAAGGTGGTGGTAAAAGAAAATTGGGGGTTGTCAAATCGTACACCTTTTAGCTGTACGATAGAGTCCGCAATCTCATTGGTCCAATATTTACGACATGTTTTAATCATTCCAATAGGAAAACCGTGGAGCGATATGTCAAATATATGTCCTCCCCGCCTGCGAAACCAAGTAGCTAAACCTCCCAACCGGTAATGATGTTCCAACAGGAGAACAGAATGACCAAATTTTGCTAATCTGTTTGCGCCGGAAAGGCCTCCAAGACCTCCGCCAATCACAATAACATCGTATTCAGGTTTTAAATCTTGCAAAATATCACGAGTCATTTCTGGTTACCTTAAAAAGTGAGGGTTCAGGGGTCGGGGATCAGATTTTTTCTAACCCCCGCTCCCTGACCCCTGGTCATTGCTAATTCATTGCGTGAAGATTCGCCATGGAAATGCCGCTTAGCATAGCGCCGACAATTCCCATAAATCCCTGGTCTGTACCGCAAATAAATAAATTTTCAACAGGAGTTTTTCCATTTTTTATTTTCAGGGGGGAGCCATAAACTGCTCCGTTAAGATGTCCTGTAAATCGTTTAATGGTTTTCGGCGTGAACATGTCAGTAAAAACTATGGAAGAAGTAAATTCCGGGAATATACCTCGGATTTTGTTAAGAGATTTTTTTTGCCAAAGTATCTTTTGAGCCCTGTAGTCGGCCGAAGAAAGATTATCCCATAAATCAAAATTTGCGATATGGGTTGTCCTAACAATGCCTTCTGAAAGGTTGTTGTCAAAACAGAAGTTGTTAGGGCAACATATTACGCCTGATGAAAGATCTGCCATGTCGTCAGGTTTTCGGTATAAGAACTTTTTCGAATCATTGTAGAATATAATGGTTTTATCTATTCCCAGTTCAGCAGGTTCTCTGTTCAGAACATAGATTGTTTCCACAAAAGACAGTTTTCCAATTCTATCATTATCAGGTTGGATTTTTTCTCCGGTTAATCGCATGGTTTCCACATAACCCGTGGATGAGAGAATCTTCTTTGTTTCCAGCACATTTCCATTTTTAAGAGTAATTGACTTGACTTTTCCATTGCGGGAGTTGATGTGCTTTACGCCTGTTTTTAATCGCAATTCTCCTCCACACGCCTTGTACTTTTTCAAAAGGACATTAAGAATATGCCTCACTCCTCTTTCCGGACGCGCGAATCCTTCCATAAAAATTGATTTGAACATAATTACGAACTGGTCAAAGTCCATATCATCTTCTTTTGCGCTTCCATAATATGACAGAGGACAGAACAACATTTCAACAAGAAGCGGATCACTGATAAAAGAGCTGACTACTTCTCGCGCTGAAACAGGCGTAGAGTTCAAGTTTAACTCATCGAATTGAGATATGTGTTTACATAAATCACAGAAATTGTCTTTTTGCGAAGGAAACTTGTCAGATATTTCCTGTTCAAAGGCTTCAAAATTATTGGTAAAACAAAGGGATATTTCAGGGAAACTTATTAGGGAGGATTTTTGCTCGCGAAGAGCAAAATCTTCATATTTCAGTTTGAGTTGTTTTAATAGCTTGGAAAGAGGTGCGTTTTTTGTTCCCTTTTTTACGTAGTTGGTTATAGCGTGAAGGCCTACATCAAATTGGCGCCCTTGCAAATTATAGAAAGAATTCAATCCACCCGGGCGAGAATGTTTTTCCAGAATGCAGACTTTCTTTTCATAATAGGCAAGCCGAATACCGGCAGCTAATCCCGACATCCCGGCGCCAATTATAACTACGTCATAAGACATGAAATATTTTACGAAACGCAGGCGCCTTTTAATTTTGGCTCAAGATATTCCACGCAGCCGTTTATGGTGGCTAATTTTGGATAATCTCCTTCCGGGACGTCGACTTTATATCTTTTTCTGAGCTCCAGCACAATATCGAGAAAATCCATGGAATCGAGCTCGATCTGATCACGTATTGCCTTGGTGTCATCCAAGTTGCTCAAATCCTCGTCAGGCGCAATATCTTTAATAATATTGTAAATTATTTCTCTGATTTCTTCCTTACTCATTTAGTCTCCTGATTTAGACAA
>CAYMVZ010000098.1:0-6403 GCA_964394335.1 uncultured Nitrospinota bacterium
GAAGCAGTGAGTAAAATAGGCATTAAAAATGCCGAAGGGGGGATTCGAACCCCCACAGGTTGCCCCATACGCCCCTCAAGCGCACGTGTCTACCAGCTCCACCTTTGTTGTTGATATTATGTTTAGTAATAATCCCGATTTTCAATTAAATATACAACCTAATCATAGAGTCCCTTTCCTTTTAGCATAGTGTGAAAAGTCTTAAAAATAATATTAAGGTCATAAAAAAAAAGCGAAAAGGGATTTAATGTTCTCAACTTAGCTACATACTGAATATCCGCCGCTTCACTATGAGATGCGAGGTTAGCTGATGATCCAATATTTTCACAGAGTTGTCCCGGCCCTGTCCAACCGGCTATTGTGTATTTCCTGTAGTCAATCCCCTTATTTAATTGACCTAAAAAATCCTTTTCAATCCAAGGGCGTGGACCAACCAAACTCATATCACCCACAAAGATATTGATGAGTTGAGGTAGTTCATCAAGATACCATTTTTTGAGATAACACCCTACTAAAGTTAAGTTGCTAATGTTTTTTTCATAAATTCTTGCATGTTGACCCATGCTATGTACTTTTTCAATAAATTCCATGCGAAGTACACGGAATTTTAAAATATAAAAACATTCCCCCTGAGAATAGCGGCGTTCTCGAAAGATAAAAGACCCCTTGTCTTGGTGCCTAAAAAGTCCATTTACAAATATACTTAATAAAATTATAGAGAACAAAGGTAAAAGCATAATAAATAAAACAAATGATATTAATTTATCCATTGTTTTTTTGAGTGGATTATAGAGGTTTTTGCTCTTGCTCATACTGTACTTAAAACAAATGCTTTTGCGAATGCTTAAAACCGTATAATTTGAGTTAAAAGAGGTATTGAAAAACAAGACATTAAAAACCGATTTTTCAGGGTTTTTGCAAACACGGTTATAATGCTTTTGCCGGCAAATAGTAGCAACGTGGATATTAAGCTCAGAGGCTATTTTAGGCTTGTAACAAATTAAAATAATGGGCATTAAAAATGCCGAAGGGGGGATTCGAACCCCCACAGGTTGCCCCATACGCCCCTCAAGCGCACGTGTCTACCAGTTCCACCACTTCGGCTTTTTAGTCAGCTTATGTTTGAAGCTTATAAATTTAAGTTTTAGCCGCGTCCAAAATAAAAAATATCTATTTTAACGAATGTATCGCCTCATTCGCAAGCTCATCACATCTCTCGTTTTCCGGATGGCCGTTATGTCCTTTAATCCATTTCCAGGTAACTCCATGCTTTTGAGACAGCTCCAACAGTTTTTCCCACAATTCTTTATTCTTTACCGGTTTTTTATCTTTGGTGATCCAGTCTCTTTTAAGCCAGCTATGAACCCATTTGGTCATACCCTTATGGAGATACTGAGAGTCGGTAGTCAAAACTACCCGGGAAGGTTTTTTTAGAGCGTTTAACGCTACGATGGCAGCAGTCAATTCCATTCTGTTATTCGTTGATTTTTTTTCTCCCCCTTTGAACTCTTTGATTGTATCTTTATATTTTAAAATACACCCATAACCTCCGGGGCCCGGGTTCCCCTTGCAACAGCCATCGGTATAAATATATATGGTGTTTTCAGTCAAGTCTGATACTAAAAAAAAGAAAGTCCTGTATTTTTTTTAATATAGCATAAAACAGATTAAAAGATTGTAATAAAATCGTAAATGATTGTTAACCGCAGAGGACGCTGAGACCGCAGAGAAAAAAACTAAATATGAACATCGAACACTAAACGTCCAACATCGAACGTTAAAGATAAAAAATTATAAACCTGAGAGACGTTTTCCCAGTATCAAATGTTTCGCGATGATATAAAACCCGCAATTGTCGCAAGCACTTTTGTTTGACTCGCAATAATCCATGTAAATCTGATGGAGGGCTTGCTGGCGCTTGGCCCTGTTCAGGATGGTTTTTTTATTTTTTACCAAACCTAAAATGAATTCCTCCATAAATTTCGTAATTCTGTTAGGACTGAGCCGGGGAAAATGATTGTAGACCTGATAAAGAATCTTTTCCATGGAATGTGACTTCTGTTGTTTTGCGAAATAGAGTAAAGCAGGAAGAAAAACATTGACAACCATGTCCCATATTCTTTCTTTTCCAATTAACCGTTTGGGAGAGGAAAGTTTTTTCCCATGAGGGCTGTAGCGGAAGGACCAGAAACTGTTTTCCGGTTCCAGAAATAGATTCATAATGTAATCCTTTTTCTTTCTATCGGGAGAATCTTCCGACCATACACTGATTGCAGGATATATCTTTGCCATGAGATCGCTGTCAAGGTTCTGAGAGAGAAATTGACTCATTCCGGCGAGGCGTCGATAAGGGTAGTTTGCCGGACGAACACCGGAAAAATTCCAGTGAGAGAAATGCAATTTTTTAGTTGTAAAGTCTTTTTTATAAAGCGTCCATATCTCAATTAATTGTTTGAAATAAAGTTTTGTCTCCTGATCAAACCCCCTTGAATTGTCGCTATAAAAATCCAAAAAACCTGCGACCCCTAAAAGTATGGACTCAATATGTGTGCTCTTTTCATGTTGTGGAAGGGGTTTTATTTTTTTTCTAAGATAATGCAAAGTTACCACATTTGCTATTTGAGCAAATTGTAATTTAGAATATTTGAAGCCAAGTGACTCCATCATGCCTTCATATAAAAGTTGGTCAAAATTTCCATCGCAATGTTTTTTAAAAAACCTGTCCGCTTTCATAAAAAGCCGTGCCTCTCCCGCCAGATTCAGGAAAAGGATCAGCCGTTTTTGATCTGCTTTATGCAGGATTTTGGCACAATGTCCTTGATTATTTGTTATAGGAAAAGGATATTCCTCCAGTTTTATCAACGAATACAATTCTTCAACATCTTTTTTTAAGAATGGCGCGAGCTCTACCTGAAGAAGGGGCAAGCCATTTGCTTTTTTTTGCCCTCTTTGCCCTATATTGTTCCGTAAAAAGACATGAAGAACTACGTTATTATATTCCGCGTTATGCTGGTGTCCGTGAGAATTCCACTCCGAAGAAAAATTATGAATTTCAATATCTCCTTTAGCAATTTCGCCTCTTTCCAATTTGATTCTCGCGTTTTTGAAATCAGGCCCCTTTTCAAAATTCCATTGTCCCGGGTATATGACTTCAATTCTCTTAAAATCCAGAGTAAAGAGGTATTTGCTTTTCAACATCTGATCCATCCATAGGCTACAAACAAAACTTTCCGGGAATTTAATTTGTTTATTGCTGTAGTTTGAGAAAGATGACCTTTCTTTTATAGAGCGGTGATGCTGAGTTAATTTAAAATAGTCGTTAGAAAAAAGCTTTTGAGGTTCTTTTAAATTTTTTTCAAATCTTTCATGAGCAAGTTCCTCTGCAAAGGGATAAAGCTGCGGAGAACGGCATTTGGGGGGCAATGTTTTTCTCATTGATAAATAATACAATTAAATTATATAAATGTCAATAATAACAAATTAACCTTACGCCTGGTTTCTATGCTTTTGGTCGCTAAAACTATTGTATGATAGAATAAAAAGTAAATTATTGATTCTACTAAAGTAATTATGGATTACAGATATATTTCAACAAACCCGAAGTCAGTGTTTTGGATTAGGTTTCTCATTGTATTGATTATTGTTTGGGTAGCCGCTGATTTATATGGTCTTTTGCCTTTCCGGTCTAAAGTCGCAATGCGCGCTGTAACTCCATCTCAAGGTAACCTGGGTGCGGATGAACGTTCTACAATTGATCTATTTAAGTCCGTTTCTCCCTCGGTTGTTTTCATAACCAATAAAAAGCTTCAGAGAGGTTTTTTTTCACTTAGCGTTACGGAAGTTCCCCAGGGAGCTGGCTCCGGTTTTTTATGGGATGAGCGGGGGCATATAGTAACTAACTTTCATGTAATCTATGAAGCGCATGAGATTGAAGTCGCCCTTCAAGATGGAAGGAGATTTGACGCAGATATTGTTGGAGCTGATCCAGACCACGATTTGGCAGTTTTGCGAGTTCCTGCCGGGAGACTTAATATTAAACCGGCAATGATAGGGAGTTCAAAAAACTTAGAGGTAGGGCAAAAAGTTCTGGCCATAGGAAATCCTTTTGGATTGGATTCGACATTAACAACCGGAATAATAAGCGCGCTTGGCAGAACTATACAATCGATGACGAAACGGTATATTCATAATGTGATTCAGACGGACGCGGCTATAAACCCGGGTAATTCCGGCGGCCCTCTTCTGGATTCTTTTGGCAGGGTAATCGGCGTAAATACATCCATCATCAGTCCCAGTGGTTCCAGCGCCGGGATCGGTTTTGCTGTCCCGGTGGATACAGTAAACAGGATTGTCACGCAACTGATAAATCAAGGAGAAGTATCCAGACCCGGCATGGGTATTTCATTGGTTCCAGACCGTTTCACGACTCAATGGGGTATGGAAGGAGCGGCAATATTACAGGTTAATAGAGGAAGCTCCGCTGGTACGGCTGGATTAAAAGGAATTACAAGATTTCCAAACGGAGAAATTGAGATAGGAGATGTAATTATTGAATGTGCCGGATATGCGGTGAAAAAAAACTCCGACCTTATCAAAGCCCTGGATCGCCATCAAGTGGGAGATGAAATCGAAATTGTGTTTACAAGAAACAGCAATAAAATGCAAACAAAAGTGATTTTGCAGGAGGTCAGTTAGGGGATGTCATAAGTTTTCTTTTGCCACAACCAAAAATGAATTTACCACAGAGTACGCTGAGGTCGCAGAGAAAATAAAAAAATGGTTTTCCTCAGCGTTCTCCGCGAACTCTGTGGTGAAAAAAAATAATTCTTCGTGATTTTCGTAGTTTAAAAATACAAGCAGATGCAGAAAAAAAATAAAATTTGTAAAAATAATAGTAAGAATAAAATTACGGGGAAAAACTTACTTTTTGCATTAACTATTTTAATAATAACTTTTCTTGCTGAGTTAATCGGAGGGTTGATTAGCGGCTCTTTAGCGCTGGTCTCCGATTCCTTCCATGTTTTAACCGATATCCTTTCTCTCGGGTTGACCTATATTGCTTTAAACATAGCAATCTTTAAAGAACCATCAAAACAGTTCCCTTTTGGATTTCATCGCCTGGAAGTATTTGCAACCATTTTTAACGGGATCACTCTTGTTTTTATCGCGGGTTTCATTATCAGTGAAGCCTTCGATCGATTTAGTAATCCTTCTGAAATTAATATTTTTTTAGCCTTGATAATAGCGATTATTGGATTGGGAGTTAATCTTTCTTCCATGCTAATTTTGTCCTCTCATCATGAACATAAAACAGATATGAACATAAAAAGCGCCTGGTGGCATATCATGGGTGACGCGTTAGCTTCTGTAGGAGTTATAGTAGGTTTAACGGCGATTTATTTTTTCGAAATGCCTGTGATTGATCCCATTATAGCAGTATTGATCAGCCTGCTATTATTAAAGGGGGGGATAAGTGTAACCTGGGAAGCAATTAGGCTTCTTCTGCAGGAGTGCCCTATTGACACAAGCCAGGCAAAGTCACTCATAAAGGAACTGCCCCATGTCCTTGATGTTGACGGTATGTTTTTTTGGGAGCTTTGTTCTCATATTAAAATCGGCACCCTTCATGTCATTACTGACCTGGCAGAGATTAAAGAAACAGATCGAGTTTATGATGAGATTAAGGACTTGCTGAGAGAGAAATTTGACATCAAGAATGTTACCATTCAATTTGAAACCGCCCAAATGGCGAAAAATCACTCCCACTCTCTCCACCACGAGCATTGAGTTCAGGTTACGACAAATAAACCTTAATGTTGCAAAAAACGAGATTCTTTGGTCGCGGAGTTTATGCTGAACGAAGTGAATGTACTCCCTCAGAATGATACGCAGGAGGGTTTAGACTGTCATCCCTTCACTTCGTTCAGGGCAGGTCTGAGTCTTTTACTTGTCATTCTGAGCGAAGCGAAGAATCTCTTGGTCATTGTTAAGTGTATTGGTTTTTTATGTTTTTCGAGGAGGAACTATAAAGAATTTTTTCCTCCGCGATCTTTGCGTTCTCTGCGGTAAATTTATTTTGACATTGGTTGTGCCGCTTTATTTATAAGAATCCCCAAACTTTTGGGTCCATGATTAAAAATAAGGTCTATAACAGACAGGTATGGCACAAAATCACCCCATAGCTGTTTATACTCGGGGTGCCGGTAATCCTGGAGTTCTAAAAGAATGTTTTGCTTTTGAAAGCATTCTGCATTATAAATGGTGCGTCCGGCGGCCCCTGTATAAAAGTTGTTTGCACCAATTACTGAACAGATGTCAATAATTCTTTCATCCGAGGTTTCCTTCGGGTTTTTTTCGATATCCGAACTCCGGTAAAGTTTGCGCTTCAACCCGAGTTCTTCCA
>CAYMVZ010000098.1:6503-8983 GCA_964394335.1 uncultured Nitrospinota bacterium
TTTTTTTCGATATCCGAACTCCGGTAAAGTTTGCGCTTCAACCCGAGTTCTTCCATTAAAAGTTTAATCAGCGCCACATCAAAATCATATAGCCATTTCCAGGAATGTTTATAAATTTCTTCAACTTTGGGATAAAGCAAATCAAAGTAGGTTGCCCGTGAATAATTCATTTTAATAGTATTGAGATGTTTTCGCTTCCAGTTTTGGTTATTGTCCAGTTCCGTATATTTGATGAGTTGTGTATAGCGGTTTTTGGTTTTTACCGGCAGCGTAAGCCAGCAAGCTCCTTCCGGAGTTTTTATCCTGTTTCTTGATCGCCAGTCTCGTTTTGTGTATTGCACATTGTCAAGGAATACAAAAACATCAGAACGATACATTTGTTCAAAAAAACCTAACCAGGGGAGAAATCCGGGCTGCAGGATCGCCGCACGACATTGCTTTCGAGGTTCGGGTACCGGGTACCGGGTGTCGGGTGTAGGTTTTGGATTTTGGATTTCGGATACTCTGTTTTCTGTCATCTGCCTTCCTCCACCTGATCCTTGATCCCTGATCCCGGATCTCTGGTAAAGACTGCCTCATCGTAACGCAGCATAAAAAGGTTTTCTTCATACTGTCCTATAATTTTTTTTACTTTTTGACCTCTAATCAGTTTGAATAACATTTCAGGAAAATTAACACCTGCTGCAAGTGTGAGAACAACTCCACTCCCAAACCGACTGTTTATATCCGTAAAGAAGTAATTTTCCTGCCGGTTTTTAATGCATTGTATATTCGCAGGACCGCAAATTTTTAGAATTTTGGCTATTTTAGCGCCCCATTGTACAAGTTCAGGGTTGTGAACGGTCTTTCCTTTTAAAACTTCACCTCCACGAACAGCTAATCTCTCACGTGGAACTACAGAAAGCGGCTCGCCGGTAAAATCTGACAGGATGTCAATGGTATACTCTGTTCCTTGAATATATTTTTGAACAATGTATTCTTCATCTAATTGCAACGCTTTAAGCTGTTCTTTTGTTTTAATCTTATAGGTATTATTGGAGCCTTCTCCCGTTCTTTTTTTTAAGAAAAGAGGAAATTCAATTGGGATATCATAATTTTCCCTGTCATATAGAACTGTCTCAGGTGTTGGAATGGAATGATTTTTACAAAACCGGTAAGTTTCCCATTTATCCAGGCAATCGTGGATTGTTTCTGCTGATGAAATAACAGGAAGAATATGCATTTTTTTTAAATCAGGTCTTAAGTTTTCGAGGGCAGCAATTGCCTTATTTGATAGTGGAACTATAGCGGTTATTTTCTCCTTCTTGCAAAGATCAAGAAAATGAAAATTAAAATCAGGGGAATCAAACATGGGAATGATGTGAAACTGGTCGGCAAAATATATGGAAGAAGATAAAACATCAGAATCAGCGGCAATCAAACGGATGTCCCATTCCATTGATTTTCTAGCTTTTTGAAACGCTTTTATTAGAGAAGCTTTCCATGCCGGCGCTAAAAATAGAATATTCATAAAGCGGCGAGGGCCGCAACCAAAAGGGCTGCCGCCCGGTGTACTAACAAAATTTTCTTAAAAAAGAAGGTTTTTTGTAGTGTAATAGCATAAATTCAGCAAATGACTTTTATAAAATATGAAATTTTTTTTCCTGCTCCCCGACCCCTGCCTCCTGACCACTGCTATACTACCAAAGAGGCGATGTTTTCAATGTGATAGGGATCGGGTAACTCCTGCGGCCCTCGATAAATAATAAATGCGTTATCACGGGTATGCATTCCTGAGAAAACCCGTTTTCCATAAAATGAGCTCCCTGAAGCGAGTCCTTCTAAACCGAATCCTTTCAAATCAAAGCCATTATTTCCCAATAGAACCATATCCGGGCCATTTTGGGAATATTCACCTTTAAATATTTCTTCATTGAGAAATATTTTATCGACAATTTTTTTTGACATAAACTTCTCTGAAGAAAAAAAAGACACCAGGTCATCCTGAACTTTTATTTTATCGGAAATAGATATTTTACCATTTGGAAACCTGTCGCGTGAATTTATATAAATACGTCCCGGATCAATGACGAACGCCGCAGATTTCTTTGAATCTATGTCGTCAACTTTTTGTGGAGGGTGGGTTTTAAATTTTAAGAATCCTTCCCGTTCCAGCAATTTATTGACATATATTTCATAGTCTAATTTGCAGAACCCATGATCTGAAAGGACTATTATCGTATCGTTGTCGGATATTTCTGAAGTTAATTTGCCGATTTGTCGGTCTATCCTGCAGTAATATTTTTTAAAAATGTCAGCATAGGGATGATTATCATCATCAAACACATCAAATAGAAAATGATTGATCCTATCTGTCTCGGTAAAAACAAGCATAAACAATTCCCATGATTCGCTTTCCCAAAGAAAATCTATACACTTAATACGATTTTCCAGGGTAATATCCAGGTCCTTAAAAAATAAATCCATTGACTGATGCCCGA
>CAYMVZ010000099.1:0-8901 GCA_964394335.1 uncultured Nitrospinota bacterium
GTTTTATCACAATACTAATTTTAAGGGTGGATCAGTTTTTCGGGGTAGGGTCAGTAAGCATTCAGCGTTATTGTTTTGACAGGTAAACAGGACAGGCTCAGCCGGACTATTATTGTCATGAATAGTAATGTCATCCTGAGCTTGTCGAAGGATTGCCGAACCATATCTTGTTAATCTTGTCTAAAGAGTCCAGCTGAAGGAGGTTAATTAAAAATGCATTTCAATGAAGAAAGTTGTTTAAATAAAAAGGTAGAATTTTAGGAAAGACAAGCAATACGCAGGAAAAAATTGTTATGTTCATCTTGCAATCCTGTCTAAATTTTTACATTAGCGACTATTTACGAAAAAAATAATGAATTTTATAAATTTGTTAATAATAGGGATTCTAATTTTTATTTTAGCGTTCAAACGTGAACCGATTGAAGAATTTGTCAAATTTGAAAATATACAATGGCTTTACATAATGTTCTCATCTTTTTTGCTGACTTATTTATTAGTACCGTTCATGAAGGGAATTGCTGAATACTTCAATATTTATGATATGCCGGATAAAAGGAAATTGCATGGAAAACCAATACCCAAATTTGGCGGAATTGCCATTTACATTGCCTTTATTGCTGTTATTCTTATTAATTTTCATTTTTCATTACAATTAAAAGGGGTTCTTCTTGGAAGCGTAGTTATTGTGGCCGCGGGTCTTTTCGACGATATATATGGGTTGTCTGCGAAAAAAAGACTGGTAGCGCAGGTGTTGGCGGTTATCATCCTCATTATGCACGATGTTCACTTGTCTTTTGGACCGGATATATGGTGGGCCTTTGCGATAGAGTTATTTTTTACGATGTTCTGGGTTGTGGGTATTATCAATGCCTTTAATTTCCTTGACGGAATGGACGGCTTAGCCGCTGGATTCGCTGGAATCTCTTTGTTTTTCATCGGAGTGGTGGCTTTGCAGTCAGAACAGTCTTATTTGGTGTATCTATCATTTGCCGTTGTTGGTTGTTGCCTTGGTTTTCTGCCTCATAACTTTCATCCTCGAAAAAAGGCATCCATTTTTCTGGGCGACACAGGAAGCACCTTTCTTGGATTTATCCTGGCATCCCTCCCGGTAATGACTGCCTGGGCTTCAAACGATCCGGTTAAGTCTTATTCCATGCCTATTCTTATCCTGGGGATCCTGATTTTTGATATGGTTTATATAACAATAGAAAGAGTTGCGACAGGCAAAGTGAAAAACCTGACAGAGTGGATCGAATACGTGGGACGCGACCATTTCCATCATCGCCTCGCTACCCATGGTTTAACAAACTTCAGCGCTGTCCTTTTGATTTTTTTTCTCTCTGCTACTCTGGGAATAAGCGCGTTAGTATTAAAACATGCAAGGACCGTTGATAGCTTTCTGCTTTTGGGGCAGGCGGGAAGTATCTATGCTATTCTTGTTATTCTTATGTTAAAAGCAAAAAATAAATCTTAACTATGAATAGGAATTTCAATGTTTATTAAAAAAACCTGGTTCTCTGGACCTGGTCACTATTGGCTATGCCCTGTCTTGTCATTTCAGAGTGTTCCCCATGTCATTCCCGAATGTATCCCCGTTTTTACGAGGACAAGCGTATCGGAATTCAAGTCTTGACTGGTACTCTTCTGTGAGCGAATCTGCGAAGCCACGTTTAGCGGGGCGAAGCAAAATCCAGGCTGCATTTTAATTCTGGATGCCCGATAGGAACCACTCGGGCATGACAACAAAGTGGAACACTCTGACACCGCAGAGAAGGGAACATGCGGGAATGGCAGTGCTGTAGTGTCATTTCGAGCGAAGCGAGAATTTTAACTTGTGGACAAATGATTAGCGATTTGCTAAGATCCTTGGGGAAAAATGAAACCAGAACCCTGCAAAAGGTTATATTATGGTTAAAGTACTTTTTGTTTGTAGAGCAAACCAGTGTAGAAGCGCGATGGCGGAAGCCCTGATGCGGAATATACTTAATGACAGGGCAATCCAGGACATAGAAATTAAATCAGCAGGAACTCATGCAGTAGATGGCATTAGTCCACTCCCAAAAGTCGTTGAGATTTGTAAACAACAAGAGATTGACATATCGTCCCACTCTTCTCTTCCCCTTGTGGAAGAGCTGGTAAAAGATTCGGATATTATCCTGGTCATGGAACAAAAACAGGTCCAAAGTATTGTTGAAAAGTTTCCGGAAGCAAAGGAGAAAGTAAAGATGCTTTCTTCTTATAGCGATGAATATCAAGATCAGGATATTAAAGATCCCGTAGGAGGAAGCATTTTGGGATTCAGAACGACTTTTGTAATTTTAGATGAATGCGTAAAAGGATTGCTTGAGGACATTTTGAAGACAAGACAAATCAGTTAAGGGCCTGTACTAAAATAAAAATATTAACAAAATAGAAAAAGAGCCTTTAATAGATAGTCAAAGTTTTGGTTAAATAACCTCTAATTAAACGATTTTCGCTAATTATTCAATTCGGGTAATTAACGAATTCAAGTCTTTGCAGGTATTCTTCAGTGGGCGAATCTGCGGAGCCACGCTCAGCGGGGCGGAGCTAATTGAAGCTCCCCGTAGCAAAGCATCAGTGTAGAATATGATTTTATTTTAAGTTCGCTCGCTAACCGCTCAGCAAACTGCGAGGGATGTGCTTGCTAAACATTTTCAAGTCTTCGCAGGCAATCTTCATTGGCTGAATCTGCGAAGCCACGCTCAGCGGGGCGAAGCAAAAATTTGTGGTTGCATTGCATGAAAAAACCTCCCCGTTTATATTTAATAGACGGTTCCTCCTATATCTTTAGAGCCTTTTATGGAATAAGACAATTTCTTTCCAATTCAAAAGGACTCCCTACCAACGCAGTATACGGGTTCGCTACCATGCTTTTAAAGATACTTCGGGAAGAAAAACCTGAATATGTGGCTATAATCTTCGATCCTAAAGGTAAAACTTTTCGACATGAAATGTATAAAGAGTATAAAGCAAACCGAAAAGAAACTCCTGATGATCTGAAGCCCCAGATTCCCTATATCATTAATCTTGTTGAGGCGTTTAATATTGTCTCCATACAGCAGGAAGGTTTTGAAGCGGACGATGTTATCGGCACCGTATCCAAAAAAGCGGAAAAGGAAGGGTTTGAGGTTACGATTGTTAGCGGAGACAAAGATATGATGCAGTTAATATCCCCCAACATTAAGATGCTGGATACTTTGAAAAATAAAATATTTGGGGCGAAGGAAGTAAAGGAAAAATTTGGAGTGGAGCCCGAACGAGTCACAGAAGTCATGGGTTTAATGGGGGATAGTTCAGACAACATCCCCGGTGTACCGGGGATAGGTCCTAAAGCTGCCGCCACATTAATTCAGGATTATGGCGATATTGAAAACCTTCTGAAAAACCTGAAACAAATTAAAAAAGAGGCATTAAAAAACAAACTTTCAGAATATAGAGAACAGGCGCGGCTCAGCAAGAAACTATGTACGATCGATATCAACATGAATCTTACCGTAGGAATCGAGGAGATGAAAGTAAAGGAATTGGATTCAAAACGGCTTATTTCTCTTTTCAAAAAATTAGAATTCGCTTCTCTTTTATCCAGGGTGGAGCTTGGAGATGAGAAGTGGATGGAATCCGGAAAAGCGAGAGGACGGAAACCGGATGCCCTTAAGAAAAAGTACAAAATAGTTTTAAGTGAAAAAGAGCTGGATAAAATTATTATTCAGGTGAAGAACAAAGGACTTCTTTCTATCGACTTGGAGACGACAAGCGTCTTTCCAATGGAAGCTGAAATTGTAGGAATTTCCATATCCATTATTCCCCATGAAGCTTATTATATACCTGTAGGGCATAATTACCCCGGTGCTCCAGCACAGCTAAAGAGAGATAAAGTTCTGGGAAAGCTTAAACCGATTCTTGAAGATAAAAAGATTAAAAAAATAGGGCAGAACATTAAGTACGAGATTATTGTTTTTGAAAATTTCGGCATTAAAGTAAACAATATTTACTTTGATACCATGATAGCTTCTTACCTGATTAACCCTTCAAAACACAACCATAATCTCGAAGACATTGCTCTTGAATATCTTGATTACCGGGTAACAACTTATAAAGAAGTCACCGGGACGGCTTCAAAGGAGATTGGATTTAATAAAGTAGATATAGAAACTGCCGCAGATTATTCAGGCGAGGACGCCGATATAACTTTACAGTTAAGCAAAAAACTTTTACCGGCTTTGGAAAAAGACGCCCTTGTTTCTCTTTTAAATAACGTGGAATTGCCGCTTGCTGAAGTGCTGGCAGAGATAGAAAAAAACGGGGTAAAAATTAATAAAAACTTTTTACAAAAAATGTCAAAAGACCTGGAAAAGAATATATCCCTGTCCGCAAAAAAAATTTATGATATGGCTGGAGAGGAATTTAATATTAATTCTCCAAAACAGTTATCAGAGCTTTTGTTTGAAAAATTAAAAATTCCTCCTCTAAAAAAAACTAAAACAGGATATTCGACTGATATAAGCGTATTGGAGCAGCTTGCGACAGGTTATCCTCTTCCAGCAGAAATTATTTTGTACCGGCAGCTCAGCAAATTGAAATCAACTTATGTTGATGCGTTGCCTCTTCTCATCAACTCAAAGACAGGCAGGATACACACTTCATTTAACCAAACCGTTACAGCCACCGGCAGACTTAGTTCCAGCAACCCAAATTTACAAAATATCCCTATACGCACTGAGCTGGGTCGTAAAATCAGGAAAGCATTCATAGCGGAAAAGAACCACCTGCTGCTTTCTGCCGATTATTCTCAGATAGAGCTTCGCATTCTTGCTCATCTTTCAGAAGATGAGGTACTTATGGAGGCATTTAAGAAAGGAGAAGATATTCATGCTCAGACAGCGGCAAAAATTTTTAATGTTTTTCCTAATATGGTTGATTCTAATATGAGGCGAATGGCCAAAGCAGTAAACTTCGGAATTATTTATGGGATCAGTCCCTTTGGGTTGTCCAAAAATATCAGAGTCAGCCTAAAAGAAGCTAAAGAATTTATCGATAACTATTTTGCGCTCTATAAAGGAGTAAAATTATATATAGAGCGAGCAATATCGGATGCCCGAAAAAAAGGGTATGTTACCACTATTTTGAACCGTCGGAGATATCTACCGGAATTGAACAGCAAAAATAAGCAAATAAAAGAGTTTGCAGAGCGCACTTCCGTTAACACTCCAGTTCAAGGATCCGCAGCTGATTTAATCAAGATTGCAATGATCAATATCTTCAGAAGTTTAAAAAATAAAAAACTCAAATCAAAAATAATTTTGCAGGTTCACGATGAACTGGTCTTTGAAATACCTGAGGCGGAAAAGAAAATAATGGTTGATTTGGTAAAAAAAGAAATGGAAGGAGTTATGAAACTAAAAATCCCCTTGATTATAGATACCTACATAGGTGAAAATTGGGGAGAGGCTCATTGACTTGCCATCGGTTATTAACTAACACTTATTTATTTTTGGAATTCGGAATTTGGATTTAAAATCTGCAATCGGAAATCATAAATCACGGCAAGACAAGGAATATCTAATGAATAATTACTCTATCTTATTGGTTGAAGATGTAGAAATCATTCGCAAAACTATTAGTCTTGATCTTAGCGAAAAAAGGATATAAAATTACCACATCCGAAAGCGGTGAAGAAGCGATAAAAGAATTGGAGGAAAACAATTATGATATGGTTATTACCGACCTCAAGATGGACGGAATAAATGGGATACAGGTTTTAGAAGAGGTCAAAAAGATGAGTCCTGAGACAGTTGTGATGATCTATACTAGTCATAGTGACATATCATCCGCAATAAAGGCACTAAGGCTTGGTGTCGATGATTACATGCTACAATCGACTATGACGGAAGAATTTCATTTCAGGGTAAAGGATTGCCTCAAAAAACTGGAACTGCGCAGACAGATGGAACTGCGCTCTGATGGCATCCAGAATGCCATTTTTAAGCTGGAAAGGGAGGTCGAAAATCGCAGGCTTGTTGAAAAAGAACTGGTTGCAAGTGAGAAAAAGTTAATAGAAAAAAACGAGGTATTAAAGCGATTATCTATCCACGATGGATTAACGGATGTATACAACCGTCGCTATTTTCATCAACATTTTGACAGGGAATGGAAACGCGTAATCCGGGATAAGAAATCAATTTCTTTAATAATGATTGATATCGATTTTTTCAAACTTTTCAATGACACTTACGGCCATCTGGCTGGTGATGATTGCCTGAAGCAGGTTGCAAAGACTTTAAATAGCCTGGTGAATCGCCCAGCTGATTTGTTTGCTCGTTATGGAGGTGAAGAATTTGTGGCTGTCCTGCCTGGAACAGATAAAGAGGGCTCTCTTCTGTTGGCAGAAGAGATGCGCATGGCTGTTGAAGAATTAAAAATTAAGCATACCTCCTCCGATATTAGCGAGTACGTCACAATTAGTCTGGGAATCGGGACTATTTTTCCTGATATTAAATCCTCCTCAAACGCGCTTATTGATCTTGCCGACAAAGTACTTTACAAGGTAAAACAATCAGGACGGAATAAGGTTAAATGTGACGATAATTAAATTAAAAAACTTAAAGGTCGGTATGGTTCTTGCGAGAGACGCTGAGGATCTCAATGGCCGTGTTTTGCTGAAGTCAGGAGCAAAAATCACCGAAAAAAATCTGAAAATTTTAAAGTCCTGGGGAGTTACTGAATTCGATGTTCAAAAAGCCACGAAGGAAGATATTGAAAATATCGCTTGCAAGGACTTGAGCCCGGAACTTCTGGAAAAAGCTGAAGCAGAGGTCACTCGTTTCTTTAGTCATACGGACAGTTCACACCCCGCTGTCAAGGAACTATTTGATTTATGCGTTATACGGAAAGCAAAATCGATTTCAGGGAAGAAAGCGTAGAGCGGCACAGTCGTAGCCAAAATAAATTTACCGCAGAGCAAGCAAAGATTGCTGATATTATATTTTAGGGATCAGTGGTCAGTTATCGGGGATCAAGAATAAAAAATCCGGCCCCTCATCCCTGTCCCCTCTATGATTTTTCTGCTTACTCAGCGTTTTTTGTGGTGAAAAAATAAGGATGAAATAATGAATAGTCCTGATGATTTAATAAAAGATAGAGTTCAGATTTCGTCACAGATGATGATATTCAATCAGCTCCAAGAGGCTATCAACAATCCGGAAATTTCGTTTTCGGATATTGCCGGGATCATTAACAATGACTCGTCCCTATGCCTTCGCCTGCTGAAAATTGCTAATAGTTCCCTATACTCTTTCCCAACAAGGATTGAAACAATTACTCAAGCTGTCACAGTTATAGGAACCAATCAATTGCGAGACATGGTCTTGGCCACTACTGTATTAAAATCGTTTAATGGAATATCAGATGATTTAATCAATATGGACTTATTTTGGCGGCACAGCATCGCCTGCGGTCTGGCTTCGAGAATTATCGCCACTTATAGGCGCGAGCTCAATGTTGACCGCTTCTATGTCAGTGGGTTAATGCATGACATCGGCCGATTAATTTTATATATAAAAATTCCGGAGCAAGTGAACAAGGCGCTGAACCTGTCTCAAACCCAGGACAAACTTTTGCACGTTGCAGAGTGCGATGTCATAGGGTATGACCATGCAGCGATTGGAGGCGCATTACTCCGAGCCTGGAAACTCCCGGAAAGTCTGGTAGAAGCAGTGGCTTTCCACCATGCTCCTTCAAATGCAACACATTATCCTGCTGAGGCCGCTGTTGTTCATTTAGCTGATATTATTGCAAACGCCTTGCAGATAGGCAATAGCGGTGCATTCTTCGTGCAACCTCTGGATACCGCCGCATGGGAGGTTATAGGACTTCCTTCAAGCACCATATCGGCGATTATAAATCAGATTGACAGGCAGTTTGCCGATACGGTTGAGATGTTTTTAATCTGAACGTGCTTAGCGAGCGCATTTCCATTGGTCTTGCAGAGCTAAGTTCAGCTTTGCCACGGGGTTAGCGAACGAACTTAAAATAAAATTAAACTTTACATTGATTTCGACAAAGCTGAGCTTAGCTCTGCCATCCATGGTCTCAACCCTTCGGGTGGCTTTTTAAAAGCCATCCAATTTTACCATCATGGTAAAATTGTGAAGATTCTCTTCGGTCTTACCGCGGGGAGCTTCAATTATGACTAACAGCCAAAATGATAAAAATCTGATGAAAGACAAGGATGCGCGCATCGCGTACCTTGAGAAGGTCTGCCAGTGGGATCTGTTTTTCCTTGACTTAATCGCTTCATTGGGAGATTTGCACGGGGATGGCTTCCTTAACAAGGATGTTAATGCAATATTTAGTTTAACCAGGATGCACTTAAAACGTTTTGTGGATTTCAAGGCTATAGCGTTTTTTAATGTCGATGAATCAGATTTCGGCTTTGTTATAGAAAATTGTGATCCCGAATCAGAGCGGGAGTTAGTACTGAAAATAGTGGATTATTTAATCGAAGATGGCACTTTTGCCTGGGCACTGAACCAAAACCGTCCTGTGGTAGTTAAGACGAGCCACTTTGGACACACGTTGATCCTTCATGTCCTGTCGACAAAAATACGGGTCCGGGGCATGTTTGTCGGTGTGCTTGACAACAAAAAGCCTAATGTGACGGACGCCCAATTACATCCACTTTCTATTGCTCTTCATTATGCTGCAAGCGCTCTTGAGAGTACCGCTCTCTATAGGATGCTTTCCGATCACAATAAAAATCTCCAGAATACCGTTAAAAAGCGAACACAAGAATTGGAAAATCAGGCAGAAAAACTAAAACAGGAGATCAGTAAAGAACCCCGTGCTTCCGCACGGGGCATTAAAAACCTAAATCCATTTGCT
>CAYMVZ010000100.1:0-8873 GCA_964394335.1 uncultured Nitrospinota bacterium
AATATGGCTATTGAGGCAGGGGCAAAGAATGGAATTTTTGAGCCGGACGAGAAAACCAAACAGTATGTGAACGGAAGGCGTCCAAGAGTTTTTAAAGAATATTTTAGTGATAAAGACGCTAAGTATGTAGAAACTTATGAGATTGATTGTGAAAAAATTGAGCCTCAGATTGCATTTCCTCATTTACCTGAAAATTCTAAACCAATCAGTGAAGCCGTTGGCATTCCTATAGATCAGGCAGTCATTGGCTCATGCACGAACGGGAGGTATTCCGACCTTGAAGATGCGGCAAATATTTTGAAAGGGAATAAAATTCACCCGGACGTTCGCCTGATTATTATTCCTGCTACACAGCATATATATAACCGGGCATTAAAGGAAGGTTTGTTCCAAATATTTCTGGATGCGGAAGCTATAGTAAGCCCTCCCACATGTGGACCCTGCCTGGGGGGGCATATGGGTGTACTTGCGGATGGAGAGCGGGCTATAGCTACAACCAACCGAAATTTTGTTGGCCGAATGGGACACACCAAAAGTGAGATTTACCTATCTAATCCTGCAGTAGCGGCTGCTTCAGCTATTAAAGGGAAAATTACTCATCCGAAAGAAATTGTTTCCTAATGAAATGTAGATGAATGAAAAGGCACACCAGTTTGTCCTCAATTCTATCAAAAACGCCAGGATTGTTTTCATTGTGTTTAAAGAAAAAAAATACATGGGCAAACTGGTAGAGTACAAGCTGGGAGAGAAGATGGTTTTCATCGTTCCAAAAGTAGATAGCTACTTAGGTTCGAAGGTATTGAGTGGAGACCAGGTAGCTCTCAGGCTCATTTCGGATAAAGGCACGATTGTGGCATTTGAAAGCGAGCTGATAGCGAAGAAGCTGCCAAAACTGATTCTCAAGTTCCCTGAGAAAGAAAGTGACAAACACATTAGGTCCACCGGACGTACGTCGGCAATATTACGAGCTAAGATTGTTGCAAAAAGTAGTGAAAATACAATGATTCCAGAGGACATTTCTGCCATAGGAACTATACAAAACTTGAGTGATAGCGGATGCTCTGTCACAGCAAGCGTTAACCTGAAAATATCTGATATAGTAAATCTTGCTATTACACTATCTTTAAAGGGCATAAATAAAGTGTTCAAGCTGCGGGGTACAGTTCAGAGGAAAAAGACAGAGGAAGACGGAAAAAACAATTACGGAGTAGAATTCTATGATAGCGATAGGAAGATCATAAGTATAATCAGAAAATTTATGGAAAGCAAGAATCCTCTCAAATCGTAAAGGATTATTTCTTTAAGAATTTTTTATCATTATAAACCCAAACATTCGCCCTGTTTTTCCTTTTTCAGCACGGTAAGAAAAAAAAATATCCTTTTTACAGGAAGTGCATTGATCAAGGCTGAAAATATTTTCTTTTAAAACTCCTTTATACATTATTTGCCGCAAATTGTGTTCTAATATATCAACTTCGTAGCAACATTTTCTTATTCCGGGACCGATGCCGACAATTAAATCTTCAGGCATTGTGCCGAAAAGGATTCCCATTTGATCAATTGCTTTTTCTACAATAGAAAGCATTGTTCCTTTTCTGCCGGCATGAATTGCCGCGATAGCTTTTTGTTTTTTATCTATAAGCAAAATTGGAAGGCAATCAGCTGTTAAAACAGCAAGAATGACGTTGGGCTGGTTTGTGAGCAGGCCGTCTCCCGGCATTTTTTGGATTTTCTGAGGAGTATTTTTTTGAAGGTCTACGTTGATAATTTTATTGTGATGGACCTGGCGGCATGAAATTACAGGGGTTGATGGAAAACCAATAAGTTTGGTTAATTTTTTTAGATTTTTTTCAACGTGATTTGATCTATTGCAATTGTACAAATTCAGGTCAAAATTTTGCCCGTTATCCAGTTTTCTAAGAGTAAAGCCATGAACAATGAAAGGAATTTTAGAAAGCGCCGGTAGGGTAACAAAATTCATTTGTTATTAACAGCCATGACAACCTTCCATAAGTCGAATTTGTTCATTTTGTATTTGGAATTAACCAGAAGATTGCTTTCAGAAATCAAATAATCTAAATCTAAGTCAGTTCTCCAGCCGATTTTTCTGCAAATGGGGTTCACCATATCTTCAATTTTAGCCATAAACTTATTGTTGCTCTGAAAATGGTTAATTATAATTAGGTTACAGTTTTTTTTGCATACTCTCTTCATTTCTGAAATAACTTTTACCGGATCCGGCACCACACTGATTACAAAAGTGGCGATAACCTGGTCGAAGGTGTTGTTTTTAAATTGAAGGTTCATGGCATCCATTTGCCTTAACGTAACATTTTTAAGATAATGCTTTTTTACCTTTTTATGAGCCTTTTTGAGCATTTCTTCGGAAAGATCAATTCCGGTTACATGGCAATGATCAGGGTAAAGTGGGAGGGCCAATCCGGTGCCGACTCCAACGTCGAGAATTTTATCATCAGGCCGGATATTCATCTGTTCAATTACGTGTTTATGGCGAGGGTGAAAAAAGTTTTTGAAAATAAAATCATATATATTAGAATAGCCTGCATATATCCGCTTTATATCTTCCGTAGTCATTAATTTAAAGCCCTTCTTTTTAAGTTATCATATATTCTTTTATCTACGCAAATATTTATTTTTTTGATGTCTGGAACATTCCTTTGAACAAACTAACTATCTTTTTACCTAATGACTTTAAGGGAACAGCTTTAACTTCAGGGGATCCCATTTCGCCTTTCACGTTATAATAATTTATAAATAAACTTTTACCATCATTGCCGGTCAATTTTCCTACAATCGGAATTTTTGACATTTTTTTATTCAAGTTTTGCCAGGGAGCAACTCCAACTGAAAGATCAAGTTTCTTATTTCCTAAATCGAAAGAGCCAATAACAGAAGTTCTGCGTTCAGGAGTATCTATAATATAATTCTCTGTTATGGCGACTCCATTATTTATAACAAAATTCCCTTTAATGTAATCATATTCCGTAGGCGCGGTTAGAGGAATACCGCTTTCAGTGATTTCAGATCCAAAGCCTAAAATTTGTTTTATTCCGGAAATTAAATTTTGTTTATTATAATCACCTTTAATCAAAAGTAAAGACAAATTACCGGATAATGTTGGAGCTATTTCTTCAAGGTTAGAGCCTTTTCCCATTAAACGAGTTGCCAGAGAAAGCCTACCGGTTAAACCATCTTTGAAATAGGGTTCGAAAACGCTTTCAAATTTATTTGCCCCAAAAGATTTACCATACAGCTTGAGAGAAAAGTCAAGACCATGATCAGAAAGAAAATCAAGGTTTGCGTCCGCGGTAATGTATTTTTTGCTAAAGAAAATATTCATTCGGTCAAAGATGAACACACCATTTTTTAGCTGGATTTTCCCGGTTAAGTGGGGAAATTTTAAGAAACTGAATTCCCCTTTTTCGGCATCAAGGTCGATTTTGCCACGAGTTACAAGAAATAAAGGAGTATTTTTTAGTAAAGAGTTAATTTCATTAATGGATCTAATTTTGGGGGGTAGAACTTGATTTAAATCTAAATTTTTAGATTTTAGCTTCAGGGCAAAAACAGGTTGATCAAAATTGATTATCTCTCCTTTTATGGTAGCATCCGATTTGCCAGCGTACATGGATAAGTTTTTGATAGAAACTTTTTGATTGCTGAAGCTGAATTTGCCTTTTATGTTTCGAATTGTGTTAGGAGAAAAATCAAGCTTGAAACTGCCGTTGTTGATAGCGGCCTTTCCCTTAAATTCAAGCGGTTTTTCTCCCTTTAAATCCCCTTTGACATTGAATGAAGTTGACAGCTTTCCCGAAGTTAATTTTTTATTAAAAAAAACTGCAAGCTTTTCTGCATCCGAAAGCTCAAAATCTGTAGTATTGACTTTAATGTCCAAATGTGGTTTTACTAAATTCGAAATTGTTCCATTTCCAAAAATTTTATTTCCTTCATAAGTTGCTTCAAATTTCTCGAAGTAAAAATTGTTAAGCTTTTCAATTAACCCATTCCAGGTAACAATGTTTTTTTGGCCACTTCTTTTCTTAATCCATTTTTTATACTGATAGGATGATTTTGTTAGATTAAGTTCCCCGGTGGTTGTAATAGCATTATAATCACCATTGAGTTTTAATTTGATTCCGGTTGTACCATTCAATTCAAAGTTTTCTTTTCCATCTATATTTAAAATATTAAAAATTTCTTTTAGATTGGCATCGCCATTAACCTTCATAGCTAGTTTAGGATTCTTTGAACCATAATCTTGCATAGTACCATTTATACTGAAAGTTGAATTGCCAATGAAACCATTAAGGCCTTTCCATTCAAGTTTGTTTTTTGAGAAAAAGATATTTCCTTTCAGTCTTGAGAATAATAAAGGAAACCTGTTATGAGAAGCATAAACATCATTTAACTGCAAGCCTCCTGAAATATCCCATCCATTGATCCCGGTTAAATTATTTTTTATTTGAACTATGACCTTGCTTCGCCCAGATATAATATTAACATTATTCACATCTTCGAACGCATCATTTACATTTAAGTAGGTGACAAGTATTGGATGTGTCTCATTCAATAGAGCATCTAAATCTATTTTCAGATTTAATACTGGTTGAGCCGAACTGTCCAAAATTCCACCTGTTACATTCATAATTTCAGATTGCCCGTATTTTCCGGATAAGCTGGAAATATAAAATAACATTCCTTTTTCTGAATCACTTTTTACTATTTTATTTAAAAAATCCGTCATATCTTTGTCTTTAGGGGGAACTAAGGAGCGGTGGCTGTAAAACTTTACTTTTCCTTTTATATTGCTTAAAGGATGGACAAAGTCATTATGTGTGAAAGCAACTTTTTTAAACTCGATACTCCCGGAGTGTCTCAGTTCCAATGGTTTTTTTACGTCACCGAACAAATGAATCTGAATTTCCGCTTTTCCGGCAATAGTATTGATTTTTTCTTGCATCCAACCATTGCCGAAAATAGATGGTTTGGATGCCAGCAGAGGGAAGAACTGGTCCAGTTGCAGCGTAGCTTGTGCCAAAATATCTATAGCAGGATCTTTAAAGGGTTTGGAAATTATGCCCGATAGCCTTGAAATAGCAGAGTTTTTATATGTACCGGACATGTTTGAGAGTTTAATAGAGCCTCCATCAAATTTAATTACTCCAGTAATTTTTTTAGCGATTAATCCATCCGAGCCAATTTTGAAGTCGACTTTATCAGCGCCAATTTCACCGTTAAAAAGTTTAAAATTTTCCATCAAATGAATGTTCTTCAGCTGATTAATCTTTCCATTAAATTTTAACTTTTTAATCTTTAATTTCCCTCTAAGCGTTCTATCGTGAAATTCGCGCAAGGGTGGCTGCAATAAGGATAAAGGAATGTTATCAAGAAAGGATTTTAGTTCAAAAGGAGTGCTCTTAAGCTCAAAGCCGATAGTAGGATTTTTCGAGAAAGGTAGATTTATTAAAGTTTTTCCCGTTAAGCTTGCATTACTTGACTTGATTTTGAATTTATTAATATCTAATTTTTCTTTATCCCAGAATAAATCATAATCTATTCCCCACTGGTGAACTTTTAGTGGATCGGATAAAACAGGCCTCTGAGATGTGCCTAAAGATTTATATTCGGTTTTACCAATAGATTTAAAGCCCCCTGCAAAAGATCCTTCAAAAGTAGAATTCAAATCTATAATACCATTCCATTTTTTAGCCAGGGAAAATTGTTTTATGTAAGGTTGAAATTGATTTATATTTAGCGAGCTTAATTTAATATTTCCTTTTAAAAAAAGGTTTTCTAATGTAACATCACCCAACATTTTTTTAATCTCAGTTTCTATCCTAAATAATGTGGGCTGCATCCCATTCTTGATTTTTCCATGAATTATACCCGTAATAGCTCTTTTCATAAATGGTCGAGCGAGCTCCAAATTAAAATCGGAGACTTTGGTTATTAACGGTGTTTCTGAAACTTTCGTGTCTTTTAGAATAAGTTGCCCATTTTTTATTATCAATTTTTTCATTATGGGTAGCAGGGTTTTTTTTGTCTGAATTCCAGAAAAGAATTTGTTCGGAATCACCTCGTTAATCCAGTTCACGAGGTTGGTTTTTCCTTTTTGTGAACGATAAATCTGAACACGTGGACCTATTATTTGAACTTTTTTAATAGCGAGATGCTTTTTAAATAAAGGCAAAAAATAGAAGGAGACTACAAACCGATTAGAAGTTATAAAATTTTCTTTTTCATCTTTTTCTTTAATAGTCACATTTTCCAGAATAATATCCAACCCTTTTATAAAACTTAGTCTGGCGTCACTAATCAATACTTTTCGTTTTATTGTCTTTTCGATTTCTTCTGCTATCTGGAGCTGGTATGGACTTATGTCCATAAATCGAAAGATGAGGTTTAAGGTGATGGTAGCAAAAAGGAATAAAGAGGCAAGAGTGGTCAGTATTAAGACAATTTTTCTTTTACGTATCATTATTTATATGTGTCAGGAAAAAAATCGAGGCACACAAATCAGCAGTGTTCCAATTAATGCCAATACAAGTCCAACGGGAGCGCATATTGCTCCGATAATTCCAAAAGGTTTTTTTAAGTTAAAAGAGGCCCATAAACCCCAACCTATTGCGAAAACACCTATAATAATCATAGCTATATTAATGACTATCAATACGTTCTCCATGAAATATATGGCAGGCTTTAAGCTGTCAACAGTTAGGAAGCAGCATAAGGGTAAAGCCGTAAGCGATTTAAGTGTACATTATATACACCTTAATATAACAATTCAATGATTCCATTTGCTGAACTTCCCCCATTTTTTGAGAATTAGTTATTGGTAATGACATTTGCAAATCAGAAGATTTGTTCTTCAATTCCCCAACAGCGAATATAACTTTCCAGTACGTACAATAGTTCTATTTTCTCCGACAGACTTTTAAAAAATTAATTTATGCTTCAACACTTATACCAAAATTGCCTTGACTTGTCTTTTCTGGGGTGATAAAAGGACAAACAGTCAGCAAAAGTAGATGTTTAGGTAATTGCGGCTGCAAACAAACAGTCTTTATTAAAGTATGCGAGTGATTCACCAGGTTGTCCGAAAACAGAGGACAACACACTAATGTCATGCCCAACTTGATTGGGAATCTAAAAAAAAATAGACGTTTATGATGCTGAGAGATTCTGGATCAAGTTTGGAATAACAGTTTTTGGACAGACTGATTAAGGGGCTTGTATTTATTTTAAATGCGGCATCTCCTCGATAAATTTCGTATGAAAAGAACATTTCAATTTCTAATCCTATTTCTTTTTTCAGTGCTTTTAATTAGCTGTGGCAGACAGAGAGAACCGTTGGAAAAACTTGTCGCGAATTTTGCTGGAGCGCCGGAATATTCCATCATTCTGCAGGATATGAAAGAGGAGGGGGGATTTTCCAGTTCTTATTACCACAAATATAAAGTAATTCAAGGGGAAAAGTCTTTTCTTACCGATTGGTTGAGAGTATCAAGGGGTAACTACCAAAACAATCAAAATTTTCTTGGTATGACCCTTGTTTCTAAAACAAAGGATGGAACGAGCAACACACCACATCCGCCCGGCTACCAGTATATGGGGAACCCGCAGTATGGCGAATGGCGCCGTGACAGCGGTGGTAACTCCTTCTGGGCGTTTTATGGCCAATACGCTTTTTTAACCCATATGTTCGGCTGGGGCAATCGTACTTTTTATCGAACGGACTATGACGCCTATCGGACCTCTCAAGCAAGCCGAAGGCCTTTTTTTGGACGGAATAAAGAGTATGGGACAGGAGGAAAATTTACAAAACGATCGAATCCGAACTTCTTTGATCGCAAGATGGCAAAACAGCGAAAGGCAAAGTCTCGGTTTTCCGAACGGGTAGGCCGTCGATTTGGAGGAGGCCGCAGTACTTTTGGCGGAGGAAGAGGGTTCGGAGGTTTTGGAAAATAAAATAATAAAAAATTAAATAAGTAACCACTGATTTTGCTTCGCAGATTAGCTCATAGAAGAATATCTGCGGAGACTTGAATTCACTGATTATAGAGTCTTCAACAAATGAATATAGATAATCTTATATTAGCTGTAATTTATCTCATATGCGCGTTCGTTCTCTTTTTGATTGGCAAGGTTGTAAACGACGGAATTAACCGCTCATATAAATTAAATGAGGAATTGGTCAAAAAGGACAATTCCGCTCTTGCCGTAGCAATGGTTGGCTATTACCTGGGACTTACCCTGGCAATAGGTGGAGTCATTTCCGGACCTTCAGCCGGTTTGACGGAAGATCTTATAGATATCTTGGTTTACGGCCCTCTCGCCATTTTTTTGATGAATATATCCGCGGTGATTAATGACAGGTTTATCCTCTATAAATTTAATAATGTTAAAGAGCTTATCGAAGATCAGAATGTGGGAACAGGGGTCGTAGAGTGCGCGGTATACCTGTCTACAGGCATGATTATCTTTGGATCTCTCTCCGGGGAAGATGGCAGTGTGGTTACAGCCATCGTATTCTGGGGTTTGGGTCAGGTCGCCCTTATGTTAACCGGGTTGCTTTATAACTTTATTACTCCTTATGACATCCATGAACATATTGAAAAGGACAATGTTGCAGTTGGAGTGAGTTTTGCGGGAGCGCTCATTGCCGTGGGCAACATTATTCGCCATGGAGTCAGTGGTGATTTTATTTCCTGGAATGAAAATTTCATTACTTTTATCAGCTTCGTCGTCCTGGGATTTGTTTTCCTGCCAATTATCCGCATTTTGACAGATAAGATTCTTTTGCCTGGTGAAAAGATTACCGACGAGTTGATTAATCAGGAAAAACCAAATCT
>CAYMVZ010000101.1:0-8771 GCA_964394335.1 uncultured Nitrospinota bacterium
GGGTCAACTTCCTTTAATTTACCACTTTCATCTATGGAGCGGACAGAAGCCAAAAGCATCATATCTTTCCCAATGTCCTCATAAGTTCCGAGAACCTGGTTTTCAAGGGCTGTTCTCTGATCAATTATAGTTACATTTACCCCTACCAGTTCTTTTGCGCAGGCAGAAAGAAAAAAAAGGGAGATAAAGAGGAATGTATAGTTTCTATTATTCATATCTTAAAAGTACTGCTATCAGCAGTCGGCTAACAGCGGTCAGCAAATTAAAAATCTTAATGCTGGGTGCAAATGCCCATCTGCGCTTCTTTTTTCTAATTATCTGTTTCATTACCAATAAAGTCAATAGCCTGCTTTTTAACAAAAAAACCAGTGGAATTCTACAATGTTCTGTGGCTAAATGTTGAATGCATGAAATGCAGTTGTCAGGGATCAGTAGTCAGTTATCAGCATTTGGGTTTCACAGATTTTTTATTCTTAATTTATGGAAAAGCTAATTAAAAAAGCAGATGTTCTTTTAGAGTCACTGCCATACATAAAAACTTTTTACAAAAAAATCATTGTTATTAAATACGGTGGCAACGCAATGATAAATAGGACTCTGAAGAATAACTTTGCCCTCGATATTGTGTTGATGAAGTATATTGGGATTTATCCGGTTATTGTTCACGGCGGCGGACCACAGATCGGAAAAACATTGAGGAAAATGGGGATAAAATCAAAGTTTGTTAATGGACTTCGGGTTACTTGTGCCGAAAGTATGGATATTATCGAAAAGGTCCTGGCTGGGAAAGTAAATAAGGAAATTGTTTCACTCATAAATAAACACGGCGGAAAAGCAGCAGGGTTAAGTGGTAAAGAAGGTGAGATGATTCTTGCAAAGAAACACAGAATAAAAAATATCACTCCTGAAACAAATCGACCTGAAATTATCGATTTAGGTCATGTCGGAGAAATTACTTCTGTAAAGCCTTCTATTATATCATCTCTGCTGAAAAAGAACCGGATTCCGGTTATCGCCCCTGTCGGTGTGAATATAAAGGGAGAAACTCTGAATATTAACGCGGATTTTGTTGCCAGTCATGTTGCAGCAGCTCTTAAAGCGGAAAAATTAATCCTCTTAACCAACATAGCAGGGATAAAGAACAAAACCGGAAACCTTATTAGCACGCTTAACAAAAAGGAAGTTCGAGAACTGATAAAAAACAAAACTATTTCCGATGGAATGCAGCCTAAAGTAGAGAGCTGCATGAAAGCTCTTTCAAAAGGAGTCAAAAAAACTCATATAATAGACGGCAGACTGAGACACGCTGTGCTATTAGAGATTTTTACTAAAAAAGGTGTGGGAACGGAAATTGTGAAATAATGTTTTTTTACCGCAGAGAACGCTGAGATCGCAGATTTTAATAATTTTTCTCTGCGTCCTCTGCGTCCTCCGCGGTAAATAGTCTATGCCACAAAAATCCTCCAACTTTATTTTTATCGGTATTTTTTTTACTTCCTGCGCGGCGCTGATCTTCGAAATATCTCTGACAAGAATTTTTTCCGTATCTCTCTGGTATCATTTCGCGTTTATGGTTGTTAGCATTGCCCTGTTAGGGTACGGGGCAAGCGGTTCTTTTTTAATGTTACTTCCCAGAATTAATAAAGAAGATATTTCCAAATATCTTTTTTATCTCTCACTTTTATTTTCCCTGTCTATTCCGTTTTTTTACGCTGTTTCAAACCGGATTCCTTTTGATCCTGTTAAAATTTCATGGGACATCAACCAACTCTATTACATCTTCTTTTATTATTTGTTTTATTCCATCCCATTCTTCTTTGCCGGCCTTATCATTTCTATGGCTTTAGCCAACATTTCAACCAAGTCTCATACAATTTATTTTTTTGATCTGATCGGCGCGGCATCCGGTTCAATAGTCGCACTATTTGCCTTCTCTTTTTTTAGTGAAAGCGGCGCCGCGTTATTCGCGTCTCTGATAGGACTGGTGGGCACGATTTTTTTTCAGCTATCCAACAAAGGAAAAGTTAAAACAGGAGTTATTGCCCTTTTAATATTTGTAGCAGCATTACTTTACATCCAGCCGGATTTCTTAAAAGTTCGTATATCTCCCTATAAAGGATTAAAAGTAGCTTTACAATTTCCCGGCGCTCATCTCATTAAAAGCAGATGGAATTCTTATTCCAGATTGGACGTGGTGGAAAGCCCTGCTATCAGGTTCGCGCCCGGACTCAGCCTGAAATATCTTGAATCCCTACCCGGCCAGGTCGGTTTTTCAATTGACGGCGGGAATTTAACGGCAATTACTAATTATCCTGGTAATCCTGAAAAACTCGGTTTCATTGATTTCCTTCCCGCTTCCGCGTCTTACTTTATGAAGAAGGACATTAAGAATGTTTTAGTATTGGAACCGGGAGGTGGTCTTGATGTTTTGTCGGCGTCGTACCACGGCAAAACTGATATAACTGTCATAGAAAGAAACCGGTTAATCTACGATTTAATTAAAAACGATTACGACAGTTTTTCAGGCAATATTTACTCTAAAAAAGAAGTGACTGTAGAAATTGGCGAATGGAGGAATCTTTTAAAAGGAAAAAGCGATAAATATGTAATGAACCGCCCCGCCGCAAGCGGACGGAGTATTGAAGAAGACTCTTCTTTAAAAATTCTTAACAAGCTGCGAGGAATAAAACCCACTGTGTGGGATTTAATTCAAATCTCCCCTTCAAATATTTTTGCACCGGCTTCTACGGTAGTTCAGGGTCTAAACGAAGATTACCGTTATACAGAAGAAGCTTTTGAAGAACTATATCATCACTTAACTTCCGATGGTCTTTTGAGTATTACCGTCTTTCTTCACCCTCCCCCGCGCGCGGAACTGAGGCTGTTCAATATTCTCTATTCTGCATTAGAGAAAATGGGAACACAAAATCCAGAAAAACATTTTTTTATCTTCAGGACATGGGGAACGATTACATTTCTAATAAAAACGAATGAATTTCATTCAGCGGAAATTGAACGGCTGCAGGAATTTTGCAGTTCATTATGGTTTGACCCTGTCTATTATCATGGAATTTCTGAAAAAGAATTAAATCAATTCAATTCATTTGATAAACCGATCTATCATGAATTAATCACAAATATTCTAAACAAAGAGAGCCTGAAAGATTTCTTGGAAAATTACCTGTTTGATGTCAGCTCTGTGACGGATAATAAACCATACTTTCATCATTTCTTTAAATGGGACAGGCTTTACGATCTTTATAAAAGTATGGGAGACAAATGGCTTCCGATCATTGAAGGTGGATATCTTGTCCCCATTGTTTTTGTTCAGGCGCTTCTTGCGAGTATAGTTTTCATTTTATTACCGGCATTTTTTTCACGCGGGGTTACAACCCCCCTAACCCCCCTTTTAAAAAGGGGGAACGCTCTCCCTAAAGGTCTGGGAGGTTTTTTAACATATTTTTTCCTGATTGGATCAGGTTTCATGATGATAGAGATTGTCATAATACAAAAATTTATTTTACTTTTAGACCACCCTGTTTATGCCTTTGCCACAGTTATATTTTCCTTCCTGATATCAGCCGGTATCGGGAGCTTTGTTTCCGGAAAATATGAACCGATAAACATGCTTGGCATTAGAAAAATTATTTGGATTCTTTGCGGCATGGTTCTTCTCTTTTATTTGTTATCAGCCCTCTGGGATAAGATTTTATTCTTTCCTTTAATAACAAGGCTGGTGTTAGCTGTAATATTTATTTTTCCATTCGGTTTTTTTATGGGGATGCCCTTTCCTATGGGGCTTATAAAGCTTGAATCCTTTTCGCCTGTTTCCATTCCCTGGGCCTGGTGCGCGAACGGGTGTTCTTCTGTTTTAAGCTCTGTCCTTGCAATTATTCTTGCATTAGCATGGGGATTTCATACAGTCCTCTTCATTGCGTTAGGATTCTATGTTATGGCCGCTGAAGTTATGAACAGAAGGGATAAAGCGGCAATAGTCAATTAACAGTTACTAATGGGAACTTTAAAGAGGTTACATTATTTTATTAGAATGTTAAAAATAGATTCCCACTTTTGTGGGAATGACAGAGAGGATACAGAATTGTCTTTCCCGACTTGATCGGGAATCCAGAGGAAACTATTTTATGCTCCCTTTAATAATTAGTATATAATGCAATACAATAATTTAATTTTGAAGCTCCCCGTAGCAAGCAGCGGTGAATGCGCTTGCTAAACACTTTCATGTCTTATGGAGGAATCGATATGGAAACCTTAAAGAAAGAAGCAATTAATGCAATTTCAAAATTGCCGGAATCTGCCAATGTTGATGACATCATGTACCGTATTTATGTTATCGATAAAATCAAGAAAGGACAAAAAGCTGTAAAGGAAGGAAAAGTTATAACTGTAGAATCATTAAAAGAAGAAATGAAATCATGGTAATTTGGTCTATACCTGCAAAGCATGATTTAAAGAAAATTCATGATTATATAGCAGAAGACTCTAAATATTATGCCCTGAAAGTATCCCAGGAATTTATCGTAAAATCAGAAGCATTATTGGATTTTTCTAAAATGGGCAGAATTGTTCCAGAAATTGGAGATCCTAACATAAGAGAATTGATTATTTATTCCTACCGTCTAATCTATGAAATGTCCTCAAATCGTATAGAAGTTCTTGCAGTCATCCACTGCAAACAGAATTTTACCGGTAATTTTGAAGAGTTAAGAAAATAAAAACATATCTCACATAACCATCGCATTGAGCTTGACGAAGGCCTGTTGTCTTTTTATATTTATTTCCCCATTCAGTTTTTTTATGGGAATGCCGTTTCCTCTGAGGATCATAAACCTTGAATCCTTTTCGCCTCTTTCCATTCCCTGGGCCTGGTGCGCGAATGGGTGTTCGTCAGTATTAAGCTCTGTCCTTGCAATTATTCTTGCATTAGCATGGGGATTTCATACAGTCCTGTTCATTGCCTTAGGATTCTATATAATGGCCGCAGAAGTTATGAACAGAAGCGAGAAAGCGGCAATAGTAAATTAACAGTTGAGCAGTTCCAAAAACTCACTTCATCTCCACAAATCAAGCTGTCCGAAAACGATAGAATTTGTCATTTCGACTGAAAGGAGAAATCTTTAACTTCTGTATGACTAATGATTTAAGATTTCTCGCTCCGCTCGAAATGACAGGTACAGGCTGTTTTCGGATAACCTGATCAAGGGGGTTGTCAGCAGAAAATATAAAGTTTTTAGAGGAACCCGAAAGTCATCCCCCAGCAAAAAGGAAAACTGCAACCTAAACAGGTATTTTACTGTTATAGATTAGGGTCAAATCTTTATAATTGACAAAATTCAGCAAAGGGCTCAAGTCTGCTGTTGACTTTAAAATGAGGATTAATCCCCTTTTTTTGCCTTCCCCCAGTAATCCAAAACATGCTATGATTACACATTACTCCTCATAGAAGCAGAAACCATAAAGCTGTTCCAAATCCATTCTGTCTGCTGTAATTTGGTAGATCATAATTCTTCAATTTGATTTAATGCACTATGATTGATTTATCTAAAGAGTAATGGAAAGCTCTACTTAAAGATTCATGTCATAACTGTGAGGTTTATATGATTGAATTGCCTGTATATGAATTAAGCCCTATTCATCTGTTAATCGTTGCATCTCTTTTCATAATAATATTGCTGGCACTTATGTTTGATCGCCACTTTGAAGACAAGAAGGACAAAGATGAATTGGACAGGATCTCTAATGACATAGAGATAGATTAGAGATAGGTGAAAATTATTTTTTCTTTTTTACTTCAAAGGGCTTAAGTCTGCTGTTAACTTCTCTGTTAGAAAAACTTAATTTACATGTTAAGAAAATTTAGTTTGTTGTTAATAAATTATTTATACATTTTTTTTAAGGAGCACTTTTAAATTTCTGATTGACGTGGAGTTAAGTCAAAAGCAGAATTGATCCCTTTTCTGGTTTATTAAGGTTTACCACTTTTGTTCGCAACAAGTCACTATGTACGTTATGTGTGGGACAACTTTGTGAAAACAATTAACTCATCGAATTTTGGAAAGAACTTATGCACCATCTCAAATTTTTAGAAACCGGTACCGATCTTGGTACAGCATTGCCAGGCACCTACAACCTATTTCTGGTCACACTCTCAGTTGTAATTGCGTGTCTCGCCGCTTACGCAGCCCTTGGTCTTTCGGGGAGAATACAGGCCGCAGAACGAACGAATGAAAAGAGAATTTGGCTTGCAGCAGGAGCAATGGCCATGGGCATTGGCGTGTGGGCGATGCACTTTGTCGGCATGTTGGCTTTCAAATTACCAGTTGCGATTGCGTATGATGTTGGGATAACAATGTTGTCAATGGTTCCTGCGGTTGTAGCCGGTGGGATCACGCTCTATGTCATCAGCCGGGCGAGTGTCGGTAGGAAGCAAGTCTTCGTCGGTGGAGTTCTGATGGGTTCGGGCGTTGGCACGATGCATTACATTGGTATGGCGGCAATGCGGACGGCGGCGGTCATGCGCTACCATTTCGGTCTCTTTGTCCTTTCAATTGCTGTGGCCATAGTGCTTGCTACTGTGGCGTTGTACATAAACTGGCGGGCAACAAATGGAATTACGCAAGATCGGAATTATGGAACCAAGTTCGGCGCCGCTCTGGTGCTCGGTGTTTCTGTCGCTGCAATGCACTACACAGGTATGGCTGCCGCTTACTTCTTTCCCGGGAGTATGCCAGGTGACGGAGGTTTTATGCTGGAGCCTGTCCTGCTGAGCGTTCTAATAAGTGTGGCGGTCATTCTCATTCTCGCGTTAGCAATTTTTGTAGTTGTGGTCGATAGGCGCCTGAAAGCTGCAGCTCACTCAGTACGCTTGACCCGTACCCGCATGCTCGAAGCCATAGAAAGCACCGCGGAAGCATTCTCTCTGTACGACTCGGACGATAAACTGGTGCTTTGCAATAGCAAGTATCGGGAGTTCTTTAATTTGGACAAGATTGGAATTAGGCCAGGTATGACCTTTGAAAATATTATTCAGAGTGCCGCTGAGCTTGGCTTAGTTTCCGAAGCGGAGGGTCGCATCAACGTATGGGTCACTGAACGTCTGGCCAGGCATCGTAATCCCACACAACCGTATATAGAACAACAACCGGATGGTCGCTGGCTGCAAATTAATGAACACAAAACAGACGATTACGCCACGGTTGCAGTTTGCACGGATATCACTCCAATTAAAAAAGCGGAATTGGAGCTGAAAGAGGCATACGAGACGCTAAACCACAAGAACGCAGAACTCAGCCAGGCTTTGCAGGAACTTAAATCTACACAGAACCAACTAATTGAATCAGCTAAGATGGCCTCTCTTGGACGTCTTACCGCGGGGATTGCGCATGAGATTAACAATCCGATAGGCGCACTCTCCAGTACAACAGACACTCTGATACGCTGTATCGCAAAACTGAAGCAGATTCTGGAGGACAGGACGACGTTGCCTGATGTGCGGGAGGTTCAGGACATTCGGAAATTGCTTGGAGTTATGGAGAACATCAGCAGTGTGGTTTTTTCATCAAATGATCGTATCCGGACTGTTGTTAATAGTCTTAAAAATTTTGTCCGTTTAGATGAAGCTGAATTCAAAGAAAGCAACCTGCACGATGGGATTGACAGTGCCCTGACGTTGTTGCAATATGATATAGGTTCACGTATTAGCGTACGCAAAAATTACGGCATAATCCCACAGATTAATTGTCATCCGGCTGAACTCAATCAGGTGTTCATGACTCTGCTGCGCAATGCGATTGAAGCGATTGAAAAGGAGGGTGCGATCTCCATCAACACTTCAGTCTCCAATAACAACCTTTCTGTTGAGATTACCGACAGCGGCAAAGGAATTCCTGAGGAAAAGATCGAATCTTTATTCGACTTTGGCTTTACTGCCAAAGGTTCTCGGGTTGGCATGCGGACTGGCCTTTTTAATGTATACAACACAATTCAAAAGCACCAGGGCAATATATCGGTTGAGAGTGAAGTGGGTAAAGGAACAACCGTTGCAATTTGTTTACCGATATAAGGTGGCGGTAGCTGAAATGAAGTTTTCAAAATTATAGAACAGTTAAAGGAATCAAGTCTGCCGTTGACTTTAAAGAGATAAAAAGTAATTTAGATTTCATGTGAAGACCTTTAAGTACAGCGATCAGCTGTCAGCGATCAGATACCTCAAATGAGAAAGGATTAGCTCTGGATTAGTTCTTTTAATCTGTGAATGAGGGTCAAATCTTTACGGGCTGTTGCCCAAAACCGTTTTTCATAAAAATCAGGTTATGCCTTAGCTAAACAGTAGGTTCGAATATCTATTTTTCGTAAAAAAGCAAATCTGGCAGTATGATCTGTAAATTGAACTGATCTATAGACCAGATTGTTACCTGATTTTTCTTGAGTCATTTCCATAGCAGTACTTTTGCGTGGTTTTGTTCCATGTATTATTAGTACCTGGATATAATGTCGCTTGAGAGAATGGGTGTCTACCACAGAATTATTCGATGCATCGGCGTCTATTAAACTGGAATCCATAAAAATCTTGTTCCCTTCTACTAAACCAGATTCCACACATTCCAATACGACACGCTCAAAAAAATTCCTAAAAACCTTTACTCCCCAGCGACACCGGGCTTTTGACAACACACTATGGTTAGGGACCTCTGAATCAAAATCATATCCTAAAAACCACAACCAATCTAAACGCTCCGGAACCGTTTCCATTA
>CAYMVZ010000102.1:0-8414 GCA_964394335.1 uncultured Nitrospinota bacterium
TTCTACTATGCTATTAGAGACAAAACCCGTCAACAGCCAATTACCCCTTATAAGTGTATTAAAAGCCCCTGGAGTTTAGACAGTTATTTACGCGCCGAGATTTCTTTTCTTTTTTAGTTTCATACTTGGTTTAACGTAACGCGGTCATTTTTTGTTTCAGTCAAAACACCGATTTCCTTGCATTGCTTTTTAAAACGCTTTAAAAAAATTTCTAACGACCATGTTCCCTTGCTTTTATTGAGGGATAAAAACTAAGTCCTTCTCTCAATAATTATTTATGCCTGCTCTAAGAAACTGTTTTTATTTATCTAATAAGAATTTATGACGGAAGAAGAAGTTATTAATATGAATGGTGTCAAACACTAAATTCTATTAAATCACCTAAAGGATGTCAAGAATTTTAATTTAAAATTTATAATTATTTTACTGAATCATGTTCATTTTAATTCAATTGCACCCATTTTATCAATAACTTATTTATAGTCAAGAGATTAATTCTGAAGATTTTTTCTCATGAATGCAAAGAGAAGGAAATGAAAATAGAAGATTCACTGTCTCCCGGCTGAATAATTGCTTCTCCCTGTAGCTTATGTGCCCTCCAGCTCTCTCTAAATGCGTGTATTATTATAGCAAAGTTTTTTTTAGGCATTGGGCGGGAGCTCATTTGATTTCGGCCATCCATGGCCTCAACCCTTCGGGTGGCTTTCCTTCGGAAACCGTTCAATTCGGCTTCCCTACCGAATTGTGATTTTCGGCCCTGCCACTCTGTGAAAAAATTGTATTTATAGGTTCCATATACCTCAATTATTCTTGACTCTTTTTCTGATCTTGCCTACACTGAATTTATGAGTACACAATTAGCAATCGCGAAAGCTGGTAAAATTTCTTCTGAAATGAAAGAAGTAGCTGATTCTGAAAAAACTACTCCGGAATCAATTAGAGAAAAAATTGCCGAAGGTAAAGTTGTTATAACAAAAAACATTCAACACGAAATAAAACCCCTCGGAGTAGGAGCAGGCTTAAGTACCAAGGTCAATGCCAATATTGGTTCTTCTATGGATGACGCTAGCCTTGAAAAAGAATTGGAAAAGTTGGATGTGGCTGTCAGGGCGGGGGCTGATGCCATTATGGATTTAAGTACCGGCGGAAATATTAACGCGATAAGAAAGGCAATTATAAGCAAATCAAAGGTACCTATCGGAACTGTTCCTATTTATCAAATCGCCTGTGAAAATGTTCAGAAGGACCGCTCCCTGATGGAGATGACAGGCGAAGATATGTTTGAAATAATTGAGCAGCATGGCAGGGAAGGGGTAGATTTTATTACCGTCCATTGCGGAGTTATTCAAGAATCAGTAAAGCGTTTGGATGATGAAGGCAGGCTATTGGATATAGTTAGCCGTGGCGGTTCGATGCTGGCTAAATGGATGAAATATCATAAAGAAGAAAACCCTCTCTATGTTCAATTCGATAGGCTGCTGGAAATAGCGAGAGAATATGATATGACCCTTAGCTTAGGAGATGGCCTCCGTCCGGGCTGTCTTTCTGATGCAACAGATAGGGCTCAGGTTCAGGAGACGATTATTTTAGGCGAATTAGCTCAGAGGGCAAAAAAGGCAGATGTCCAGGTAATGATTGAAGGTCCGGGACATATGCCGATGGATCAGATTGCAGCGAATATTGTTTTGCAAAAAAGATTGTGTCATGATGCCCCGTTTTATGTGCTTGGACCGCTTGTAACGGATATTGCCCCTGGTTATGACCACATTACATCCGCAATTGGCGGTGCAATCGCGGCTATGGCAGGAGCGGATTTTTTGTGCTATGTAACCCCTTCGGAACACCTGCGACTCCCTGAGCTGAATGATATTAAAGAGGGTGTTATTGCGGCAAAGATTGCCGCACATGCCGCTGACATTGCTAAAAAGATTCCCGGCGCCATGAAAAAGGATAATTATATGGCTGAAATGCGGAAAAAGCTCGATTGGGAAAAACAGTTTTCCACGGCACTTGATCCGGAAAAAGCGAAAATGTTGAAAAAATCTAAACAGACATCGGATGATGACACTTGCACGATGTGCGCCTCACTTTGTTCAATAAAAGTTGGGAATGAGTTGTGAAGATAATTGTTAATGGGAACAAGAGGGATATAGGTGAGGGAGCAAACCTCTTTGATCTTTTTACACAATCCAAACTCGATAACGACAAACAGGGAGTGGCCGTAGCGATAAACAATGATGTGATTTCAACATCAGAATGGAAAAATATAAAACTGAAACAAAATGACCGAATAGAGATTGTCCGGGCCGTCCAGGGAGGATAAAATCCTTTTGACAGGATTAACCGGATGGACAGGATAAATAAAAAACTTCCCTTCTTATACCTTATCACCAACCGAAAGTCATGCCATCCCAAACCTCTTGAAGAAGTAATCTTAGAAGCGTTACATTCAGGTATACGATTTATACAATTACGTGAGAAAGATTTAAATTCGCGTGATTTGCATATCCTTGCGAAAAAAATAAAAACTCTAACCGACAGATACAAAGCATTACTTCTTATAAACGGGAACGTTGACATAGCGTTAGCTGTGGACGCGGATGGAGTACATCTGCCGGAAGCACGTATGCCGGTTGCAGAGGTTAGAAAGCGACTTGGGAATAATAAACTGATAGGGAAATCAATCCATCTTCCCATTTCTTTAAGTGATGACGATTATAACTACATCGATTTTGTTACCCTCAGTCCTGTATATAGTCCAGGTGGAAAAAATTATAAAGCCGAAACAATCGGAGTTTGTAATCTTAAAAAAACCATTTCAGAAATTCCTGTTCCTGTTTATGCACTTGGTGGAATTAAACCAAACCACATTATCGAGTTAAAAAGGGCAGGGGCCTCAGGAATAGCCCTGTCCAGTGGGATAATGCAAGCTGAAAATATAAAGAAAAGAGTGAAAGAGTATTTGAAAGTGTTTTAATTTCAAGCTGTATAGCGGTTAAAGAGGTTTTTAATTTTTTTGACGCTGATTTTTTATGATTAGTATGATTGTCGCTGATTAGAGAAAAAAATATTAAAAAATCATAACAATCAGCGTCTAATTTCTTTAAAAATCTGTGTAATCAAATTATGTTATTAAATTTTAATCTCCGCTTTCACCCGCACAACTTCCCGCGTTAACCCGTAATGCCCTGTGGATTCAATTCTTTTCATGGCCTTATCAAAATGTTCCTTTGCCTCTGTTTTTTTCTCCTCGTAATAACAGACGCGGGCGGATAGGAGATCAAGTTCCGAGAAGCGAAGCCCATATTTCATTTCCCGGATGAGCTCGTCTGCTTTATTCAGCGCTTCCCTTGCTTTTTCTATAGAGCCGTCTTTAGATAAAGTATCAAGATTAAGGTTTGCTTTAAGGAGCAGACCCTCCGCCACATAGAGTCTCATGCCGCACCGCGTTGCAACCTCCATTGCCTCATCCAAATCTTGTTTTGCCTCTTCCCATTCTCCCTGCTGCCGATGGAAGTTAGTGCGGGTTACATGCGCCAATGGGAAATACTTCACGTTCCCCGCCTTGCGCATCCCTTCCACAGCCCTGTCTATGGCTGTACGTGATTCCTCTGTCCGGGCCAGTCTCTCCAAAGCACGGCCAATAGTGAGATAATCAAAGGCAATATCCAAAAGCATGTTGTTTCGGATAGAAATTGTCAGTCCGTATTTTCCCCTGTCCAAAACAACTTCCACATCTTTATTCTCCTTTGCCCTGCTAAGGAGCAGAAAACAGTATAAAGCTCCTCCGTATGAATAAAGCCGGGGTGATTCAGACGGAAATTTTTCATTAATCTTTTCTGCCTTCTGATAAATTTTAAGCGCTTTATCCAGATTACCGAGGTTATACTCTGTATTAGCAAGTTGGAAATAACTAATCTGCTGTAGGTTCATGTCTTTTGACTTATCCGCCCATGTTATCCCTTCCTCAGCCGCCTCTTTTGCTTCAATCAGGTTTCCTGAGGGAATCAAAAGGCCCACAAGATTTTCTGCACCTTGAGAAGCATTTCTCCAAATTTCTTTTTTAACTACTATTTTTATTGCTGCTCTGTACGACCCGACAGCCTCCTCCAGCCTACCGAGAGACATGAGCCATCCAGAGGCTTGTGCAAGGAGCCATGCCTGATCTTCTTCTGAGAGGCCGAATGAAACCGGTTTTTTCCAACCTTTCGGGAAAAAACCGGACATGGCCGTCAGGTCGGACGCAAAGGCGCCAAGTTTAGTAACACTGTAATACTCATTTCCTCTGAGGATGCGATCCTCGTAAACATCTTCTTTTGCTTTTTTATACTCCTCTGCCAGACATCCGTGGATTACGGCCCGGTAGAGCGGCTCTAAGTCTTGTAATGAGTCGGGTTGTTTTTTCTCCGGCAGAGCCTGAAAATATTCAAAGAGAACTTTATGTGCTTCTTTCCATAATTTTTCATCTTCCTCTTTAAAGAGGTTCCCGAAATAGTCGCGGATTAAGGGGTGGGTATCATAAGTTTTTTTATCAAGTCCTTTCTCCGTTTCCAACAGCAGTCCGCTATTTTTAAGATGGGTCAGCATATTGTTCCATTTTCCTTCGCTTAAATTCTTCAGCGGTTTTGCGAAAGATGCTTTATCTAACAGGGCGTCCTTTTCTCCCTCTCCCGTGGGACGATCAAAGAGTCCGAGCATTCGCAGGAAAACCTGTTCCGGTTTATCGTCAGCCCAGGTATCGGCATAAAACTTCATCACCCGCAAGGCGTGTCCGCCTTCCTCATCACTTTTAAAAAGATCGGGGATTTGGTCTCTTTTCCTGATATCTCCCTTGAATTGATTTTTCAGCATCTTTCCGAGCAGCACCAAAGCCAGGGCATGACCTCCGTATTCTTTTGATGTTTTCGTCAGTTCATCCTGAAATTTCTCTACTCCAAGGCTTTCAAGGAGTTCCGCTCCTTCCTGATCGGACAGGAATTCCAGGTTTATCTCCCTATAGTTTTTATCTTTATATCTTTTATCCAGTTCTATCAGCTTTTGGCGTGAGCTTATCAGGACAAGTCCGTTCTTCGGCAGTCCGTTTCTCCCGATATGATCGAGCAGGATTTTTAACCCCATGTCCGAGAACCATCCATGTTGAACCTCCGGCCTATGCTGAAGCGGCTCCACTCCGTCCAGTACAAGAAGGCATTTCCTCTTTTGTATTAACTCAGCAAGTTTTTTTGCCTTCTCTTCATCCGATTTTGGGAGATCCCCTTCATAACCGAAAAAGGGGAGGGCTTTTTCATAAAACTGAGTAGAGTTTGTAGAAGTCTCATGGCTTCCCTGGCTGTAAAAAGACCATCCAAAAAGAATTTCCGCCTCCTTGTATTTTACTTTTGCTAATCTTGTAAGCCATTCATCGGTTATCGCGGATTTGCCTACTCCTCCCGGCGCGATCAGGGAGACGATGGATATTGCCGGGTCATTAAAGAAGTCGTTTAATTGATTTAAATAACTCTCCCGTCCCACAAGTTTAACCGAGGGATTTGGAATGCGGGTTAAGTCATCTTTGAGGGTGAAGGTTGGAGGGGAAATAGGGAGTTGAGGAGAGGGGGAAGGGGAGGTTGGGAGAAGAGGGGGTTGTTTTATTTTTTCTTCATCCTCTTTCCAATATTTAATATACGCTAGTCTAACCCCAAGGCCGCTTACTATTACCCCAAGAAAAGCTGCTGTTGCTAAAAGAATATCAAAAAACAAATCCATAATATTTACCTGATTTTATGACGCGGCGCGTCATGAAAATACATTCTCACGCAGAGCATGGGAACGAGAAGGTCAGTATTCTGTCCTCTGTTTTCTGACTTCTGTCCTCTGTGTTTTTTCACCTGTTACTGCAAATTTATAACTAAAGCCGATTCTATAGTCAAATTAAATATTACTTATAGAAATTTTTGTTCTCAGTTTATTTTTTACCGCAGAGGGTGTGGAAAACGTAGAGAAGAAATTAATCTACTTAAAAGCCTATTTTCTTTTTAGATTTTTTTACCGGTTGCAGTAACTGCTTAATAGCTTCAAATACCATTTTAAATTGGCTATCATATTTTCTTTCCATGTTTTCGATTTTTCTATTAATATCTTTGTAGCTGGATAGCATTTCTCTTAACTTAGTAAAGGTTCTCATGATCTGAATATTGACCATAATCGCTCTTTCACTGTTTAATATGCTTGAAAGCATGGCTACCCCTTCCTGAGTAAAAACACGGGGGTTTATCGAGGAATGTTTTAAAGAAACTAACCGGTCACAATTTGTGACCAGTTCAGCAGTTTCTTCTTTTGAATCTTGTCAAGTCTGCTGTTGACTTTTATTCTAAAAGGTATAAACATAATCTATACTTTTGATAAATAAACATTTCAAAGGCGACGAGGGAATAGAAGCAAAGATTCCTTAAAAGCCGCTTTAAAAATTTGAACAAAGCCCTAAAGACATTTTTAATAAATTTAATATTTTTATTCTCGGTTGGATGTGATTCTCAGGATGTAAAGATAATCAAAGAAACCCGTTTTTTAATGGGGACTTTATTTGATATTACGGTTTCACATCCTGACGTCGAACAGGCAAGGAAAGCAATTGATAAGGCGTTTGATGAAATTCAGCGTATCGAAGGGCTTACAAGCAATTTTAGTTCAAAAAGCGAAATAACGAAAATTAATCAAAACGCGGGTAAACAGGCTTATCCCGTTAGCAAAGAATTATACATATTATTACAAAAGTCCATTCAGTATTCGCAGCATGCAAATGGGACATTTGACCTTACCATTGGCGCGATACAGGACCTCTGGAAATTTGAAGATGAAAAAGGAACAGTACCGGCGCCGGAAACCATAATTCGTCTGCTTCCATTGGTTGACTTTAGGAATATTTCATTAGAAGAAAATGATCAGGTAAGGTTAAAAATTAAGGGGACAAAGCTGGACCTTGGAGCTGTTGCTAAAGGTTATGCAGTCGATAGAGGAATAGATGTACTTAAGAAAAATAATATAGATAATGCCATCTTAAACGGGGGAGGCGATTTAAAGTCTATCGGTGAAAAGAGTCCGGGGGTTCCCTGGAAAATTGGGGTCAGGCACCCCCGTAAACCATCCGGTGTCATTGCTTCTTTAGATGGTAAAAACAATGCTATTGCGACTTCAGGAGATTATCAGAAATATTTTGTTAAAGACGGAATACGGTATCATCATATATTAGATCCGAAAACAGGAACGCAGGCACAAGGGTTGCAAAGTGTAACGATTATAGCGAAAGAGGCTATGTTTGCGGATGCAATGGCAACGGCTGTTTTTGTGATGGGCGCTGAGCAGGGAATGAAATTTGTTGAATCTCAAAACCAATTAGATGGAATAATTATTACTGCAGACGGAAAAAATATAATTTCAAGCAATCTTAAGGGAGAAATAGAGTTTCATGACCATAACTAAAGGTGACAAAATTTTGATCGCTATTGTGCTGGTTGTTAATCTGTTGAGCGTTCCTTTTATCTTTGCTGTGCAGAAAGAGGGGGTCGATGTTATTGTTGAGGCGGATAATAAATTAATCGGAAAATACCCTCTTAAAAAAAATCAACTGATTTCTACCATGGGTCCCTTAGGGATTACTGAGATTGAAATAAAAGACGGGCAGGCCAGGATAGTCCAATCCCCCTGCTTGCACAAAGTATGTATAAAAATGGGATGGATACGACACTCAGGGGAAATTGCCGCATGTGTTCCCAATAAAGTCGTAGTCCGTGTTGCAGGTGAGAACTTACATGGCATGGATGCGGTTGTAGGGTGATTAGCTTTCGGCATTCTGCAATCAGCGGTCAGCAAAAAATAGAATATTGTTTATTTAGCTGAATGCTGTTTGCTGACCGCTTGTGAAGAATATTTTTATGCAAAAAATATGATTGGTACAACTGAAGACATCAGAAGAATAGTCTACATTTCTCTTTTAGTTGCCATGAGTATTGTTCTACATACTTTAGAACAAATGATTCCTCTCCCTTCACCCTGGATAAAACTTGGGATATCAAATATTGCAACCCTTCTGGCATTAGTTCTATTAGGTTTTAAGGAAGCAATAATTGTTACTTTGTTAAGGGTTCTGATCGGTTCAATTCTTTTTGGCACGTTTCTGAGTCCAACTTTTATGCTGAGTCTCATGGGGGGAATATCCAGCGCTATTGTAATGGGATTGCTCTATAAATTTTTCCAGCGATATTTCAGTTTAATTGGCATAAGCCTTTTCGGGGCATATACTCACACCACTATTGTAATAATACTTGTATATTATTTTATAATTCATCATAAAGAACTTTTCTATCTTTTACCTGTATTCCTATTCTTTTCTGCTGTTACAGGAATTATTAACGGCGTTATTGCCAATAAACTGGTAA
>CAYMVZ010000103.1:0-8352 GCA_964394335.1 uncultured Nitrospinota bacterium
TTGGTCTGGTGACCAAAATGAGTGCCAGCCTCTAAAAGCAGTTTCATGTTTATTTCAGACATAGTTTCTCCTTTATTAATGTTGGTTTGACCTCCACTTTCATCTTCTTTTTCTGAAACCTCTCGGCACCATCAGAAAAATCCGAAAGTGTGTGAATTAAAATATAACCGATGAATATCATAGTAACAATTCGTTTTCAAGGAGAAAAAATCAAAAAAATGGAACTCAAGGCAAATATCATACCCTCCCTGAAAAAGAGTCAAATTTCTGCATTAGCAAATCGTCAAGGAATAAGGTTCTAATGATTACGACATGATTGTTTTTAAAGAAGATGACGTTCGAGAAATACTAAAAACTGACGTGAAACTCCTTATTAAAGAAGCAGAAAAACAGGTTTTGCTTCAGCATGTTTTAACTCCTGTACTCAGAGTTAATTTTTACATACTCCGGAGAAAGGTCACAGGTAAACACGCGGGATTGTTCATTCCCGGAATTTAAATTAAGCGTCAAAACAATTTCCTGCCCTTTAATAACTGTTTCAATTGTCTTTTCCCGTGCGTTACCGCAGTAAAGACCATTTTTCAGCACTTGTTCCTGATCGAAAAACATATCCACTTTATCCGGGTCAAAGGAAACGCCGGCAGTTCCCGCTGCGGCAATGATTCGCCCCCAGTTGGCATCTTCCCCGAAAAAGGCGGTTTTAACAAGGTTTGACCTGGCAATGGCAAAAGCTATGGCCTTCGCATCATGGGAAGCTTCTGCTCCTTTTACATGAATTTCTATTAATTTAGTCGCTCCCTCTCCGTCTTTTACAATCATCCGAGCTAATTTTGACGTAACAAAATCTAATGCCTCTAAAAAAATTTTAGAAGAAGGACTTTTTTCCTTTATGATTTCATTTTTAGCCAAACAGTTCGCAATAATAATTACTGTATCGTTTGTACTGGTATCGCCATCAACAGTAATCATATTAAAAGATTTATCCGTAGACTCTTTTAATAATTTTTGGAGAGTTTTTTTTTCTATTGCAGCGTCGGTAGTAATGAAAGCAAGCATGGTGGCCATGTCAGGATGGATCATGCCCGCTCCTTTTGCGATACCATCTAATCGTACCTTTATCCCACTTACATCTATCTCAACAGCAACAGTTTTGGTAAAAGTATCAGTGGTAAGAATACCTTCCGCGGCATCTTTAGAGCCGTTTTCATTAAGCGCATTGACAAGGTTAGACATTCCGGCCTCGATCTTGTCCATTGGAAGAGGTTCGCCAATGACTCCGGTAGAAGCGATCAAAACTTCTTCAGGCGATATTTCTAATTTTTCGGCGGTTAATTGAATAATTTTTTTAGCATCCAGATAACCCTGATTTCCTACACAGGCGTTGGCATTTCCGCTGTTAGCAACAATTGCCCTGGCAACCGGCGATAAAATATTTTCCCGGCACAACTGCACAGAGGGAGAAAAGACTTTATTTGTCGTAAAGACGCCTGCAGCAATAGATGGGACTGTAGAATATATCATAGCAAGGTCTTTCTTATTGTTTTTCTTGATACCGCACACAACTCCCGCTGCCTTAAAACCTTGAACTGTGGTAATACTATCTTTTATTTCTTTCATAATGAAACTGTCCATCGATTATTCCATTTATTTGTTAGCATTTTAACATTTAGAATTAATCTAAAGAAACAAATAAGAGTTCACTTTTATATTGACAAACATGGTTTTAAATGAGAGATTGTTTGCTTAAAAACCATTATTCAGTAAAAAATCAGATAAATCAAAGAATTCTATTAAAGCAATACCGTAAACCTGTCGTTATTTTGCTTATGCCACAATATTTTAGACGATTAACTTTTATTCTTTTTGTTGCTTTTTTTGTACTGTTAAGTCTTTCCTCTTTTTCTCATTCAAACCCTCAATCCAATCCCTTTAAAATACCAAATGGTCTGGAAAGTAAAGTCAACTTCTGGTTGAAAGTATATACAAAATATACCACAGATCAGGTGATTATCCATGATGCTGACAACCTGGACATTATATATGAAGTTGTGGACTTTACCAGGCAGAAACATTTAAGCAAGAGAGCGAAAAATAAAAAGGTTAAACAGGTTAAAAGGTTCTATAAAAATGCTTTACGAAAATTAGCCCGGAAAAAAAAGAATACAAAGATGGGCGTCAGTGAAAGAAAGCTTTACAACATGGTTAAAAAAAGTTTTTGGAATGCCTCTAAAAATATTCGAGCACAACTGGGGCAAAAGGACAGGTTTCAGGAAGGTCTGCGCCGATCCGGATATCATATAGATGAAATGAGAAGAATTTTCAGAGAGTTTGGCCTGCCGCAGGATTTAACGGCATTACCGCATGTGGAATCATCTTTTCAAATCGGGGCTTATTCAAAATCAGGCGCAGTTGGAATATGGCAGTTTATTCGTTCCACAGGAAAACGCTTTATGACCATTAACTACGCCGTTGACGAAAGACGGGACCCGATAAAAGCTACAATCGCGGCAGCTAAACTGCTAAAAAAAAATTACGAAGCACTCGGCAACTGGCCTCTTGCCATTACCGCATATAACCATGGGTTGAACGGAATGAAGCGGGCTAAGAAAAAGCTTAGATCGGATGATATTGTTGATGTCATCAATGATTATAAAAGTCGGAGATTCGGATTTGCCTCTGAGAACTTTTACGCGGGATTCCTGGCAGCGCTAAAAGCCTCAAAAAACCATAAAAAGTATTTCCCGGGTGTAAATTTTTATCGGCCGAGGCATTACGACAGTTTCAAACTTCCCAAATATACAGATATTAAAACTTTATCAAAACATTTCAATATAACTGCGGGGAAGATTGCTCTCTACAACCCGTCCTTGAGACCCCCTGTGTTAAAATCCGAACAGTATGTACCTGCAGGATTTGTTTTTCATGTGCCAAAAAATCACGGTTATAATTTGCGTGCATCCTATTCACGGGTACCAAATAATGAGAAATTCAGCTCACAAAAAAGAACTCGATGGTATAGAGTTCACCGCGGCGATACTCTCAGCAGAATTGCAAGGCGTTTTGGCACATCAGTTAAGGCCTTAAAGCAAAGGAACCAGCTTTCCAGATCAGGAATCATTTATGTGGGGCAGGTTTTGCAACTTCCCGGTAAGGGAAGAGTGATGATAGCTTCTTCGCAGAAAAGAAAAACTTCGCGTCAGCAAAAAAGCCGGAACAAAGTTTTCAGCGGAAACTATAAAACAATAGTAGTAAGAAAAAATGATACGCTTGACATCATTAGCAGTAAACATGATGTAAGCATAAAGACTATTTCAAGAAAAAACGATATTAAAAACCGCAACATGATATACCCTGGGCAGGTTTTACAGATACCAATAATGGTAGATAAAAAGGATATAGTTACGCTGGCTAAATTGGAAAGTCCAAAAAAAGAAAAATCAGCGAGTCTTGAAAAAGCATCAATAAACAAAATTGAACTGGCGGAGGTTAAAACAGAAACAGTTGTTGATAAAGGACAAGAAACTTCAAACCACTTGTTACCTGTTTCAGTCAAAAAAGACCCTAAAATTAATTACCTAACCGGAGTTATCTTTGTTGAATTAGATGAAACATTAGGTCATTATGCTGAGTGGAGTAGAGTTTCGGTGCAACTTATCAGGAAGATTAACGGGTTTAAATATGGACGTTTTATTCGCTTAAATCAAAAAATCAAAATCCCTTTTTCCCGCGTTACCCCGGACGTGTTTTTTCAGAAAAGAAGTGAATACCATAAAGGCATCCAGGAAGACTTTTTTGAGAATTATAAGGTGGAAAAAACTATTGAATATACTGTAAAGCGGGGAATTACTGTTTGGGAAATCTGTAATGAAATCTATGATATTCCGTTATGGCTATTGAAGAGATATAACCCAAAGACTGACCTTGAAAATCTCAAGAAAGGTGAAAAACTTACCATACCCATGGTCACTTAAATGGATTATTTCTTCCCATGATTATGGCTTTTTACCAGCGGTAAATAAACAAAACTTCCTTCCCTGTTTTCTCTCCTCAATTTAAGCTCCCTGCGTCAAGCGCTGAAATGTACTGGCACAACACTAACAGTGGTGAATGCGCTCGTTAAGACTTTCATTGTTATTTCAATCGTGAATACTATAGAATAAGAAGAAAATAACAAACAACAAATTTAAAATTCATGGTTCGGCAGACTCACCATGACAAAGAAAGTGTTACCCTTAGCCTTAACTAGATGTAGAGGAATTTCAATGTTTATAGATTCCCGCTAAAAGCATGCGGAAATGACAGATGGGCGAAAGTGTCATTTCGACCTAAGTGAGAAATCTAACTTGTCACCCTGATCCCTTTAATAAACTCAGGATAGGTATTGTCGAAGGGTTGTTTGGATTTAGCAAATTGGAATTCATTTGTTTTTTGGAATTTTGCTTTTTTTTTGATTGCGATTTGCCATATCGTAGAATCTATGTTTTTAAAAAGGAGGTGCTGCTATGTCAGAATATGAAACTTCTATGTCTCGTATGGCTGTTAAGCAGTTTGAGCGTGCGGCTGAATACCTGAATTTGGATCCCAATATCTTGGAGAGGCTAAAAAGACCTCAAAGGGCACTCATTGTATCTGTCCCGATTAGAATGGATGATGGAAGCATTAAGGTTTATGACGGTTACCGGGTGCAGCATAATATGGCATTAGGACCCTGTAAAGGCGGTATAAGATACCATCACGAAGTAAACCTTGGGGAAGTTACAGCCATGGCGATGTGGATGTCCTGGAAATGCGCACTCGCTGGTCTGCCAATGGGAGGAGGAAAGGGAGGTATACGATGCCATCCGGAAACCATGTCCCGAAATGAATTGCAAAACATGACCCGCAGGTATGCGGCGGAAATTTTTTTAGTAATAGGACCGGATACGGATATCCCCGCCCCGGACATGGGAACCAACCAGCAGACCATGGCCTGGATCATGGATACGTACAGTCAACATAGGGGGTTTTCGACACCGGGGGTTGTAACCGGAAAGCCTGTTTCTATTGGAGGCTCTCTTGGAAGAATAGAAGCAACCGGGCGGGGAGTCGTGAGTACCGTTGTAGAGGCAGCAAAATGCTTAAATCTAAATTTGAATGATGCCACTGCCGTGATACAAGGGTTTGGTAATGTCGGTTCTATTTCCGCTAAATGCCTGTCCCGAAATGGATGTAAAATAATCGCCGCCAGTGATTCGAAATCAGCTATTACCAATTCTAAAGGTTTTGATATTGAAAAACTGATTGAATATAAAAATCAGAATAAGCGTCTGGAGGGATTTCCCGAATCAGAGCCCTTTTCGCATGATGAACTGTTGGAAATAAAATGTGATATTTTAATACCAGCTGCTTTAGGAGGAGTAATTAATAAAAAAAACGCATCAAAAATTAAATGTAAAATTATTTCTGAAGGAGCTAATGGACCTACGACTAATGAAGCAGATGAAATTCTGAGTGACATGGGGGTCTTTGTCATCCCGGATATCCTGGCAAACTCAGGCGGGGTAATTGTTTCTTATTTTGAGTGGGTTCAGGATCTTCAAAATTTTTTCTGGTCCGAAGATGAAATCAATAAAAATCTGCAAAATATCATTGAAAAATCTTTTCATGAAACTCTGAAACTTTCCCGGGAGAAAAAAGTTTCCTTAAGAATAGCCGCTCTGATGCTCGGTATTAATAAAATCTCCAACGCAATGTTGCTCAGGGGTCTTTATGCATAACAATTACAAAACTAATATCCCGGAAATAGACGATAAAATCAGTTCTCTCGTCAATAATCATTTTGCTTCGGGGAATTCAGATATCCTCCGACAAATGTTTACAGCAGTAGCAAAAGCAGGGTTGGAATCTTCTGATACAGGGGAAATGAAACTGTTAAACCGTAATATCAAAGAATTGAGATATGCTTTCCGCGTTTTCTCAGAATACCGCGATGTCAGAAAAGTTGCAATCTTTGGGTCCTCAAGAACAAGAAAAAACCAGACTGAATATCATATGGCTGAGGAATTTGCCAGAAAAATAGCGCAAAAAGGTTTTATGGTTATGACAGGCGCGGGAGACGGTATAATGGAAGCCGGTAACAAAGGCGCGGGAAAAGATAATAGTTTTGGAGTCAATATATTATTACCTATAGGGCAAAAACCGAACCAGTTTATTTCGAATGACCGGCTGATCAATTTTAAATACTTCTTTACAAGAAAACTTGTTTTTCTTAAAGAGTCCGATGCTACAGTTTTATTTCCAGGTGGATTCGGAACCCTTGATGAAGGAGTAGAAGTTTTGACATTAGTTCAAACAGGAAAAAGCAAACCCAGACCAATAATTTTTCTTGAACCGGAAGGGAGCAGTTTTTGGAAAGAATGGAATAATTTTATCCACAATAAATTACTCAAAAATAATTATATTTCAGAGGAAGATTTGTCTTTATTCCAGGTACTCAGCAATATTGATCAGGCAATTGACGAAATTGAGAATTTTTATTCTGTTTATCACTCCATAAGATTTGTGAAAAACAAAACTGTTTTGAGGTTAAAAAAATCGATTCCGAATGAAACGTTGCAAAAAATAAATGAACTTTTCAAGGATATTTTAACTGATGGCGTCATAGCAGCCGGGCCGCCTCTTAAAGATGAAGTTAAAAATAACGAGTATATGGAACTCCCCAGATTAATTATGTTATTTAACCGCAAAAGCTTTGGAAGGTTAATGGAACTTATTCGTTTTTTAAGTAAAAATGTGGATTGAATTAAATCATGATGATTTCTATCAACAGCCTTAGCAAGCTTCTTGGCCGTTGCCACACCAATAGAACCTCTTCCTTTTAAAATGTTGCAGATCATGCTGGCAGACAGTCCTGATTTTTTGATCAAATCCTTTTGAGACCAACCATAAAGGGTCAGTAATCCTTTTATCGTTTCTATTGGAGTATGAATTTCAGGATCTAATCTTTTAATAAACTCTTCCATGTTTTCACCGAGCAAAGGCTCAGGATGCTTAGAGATTTCAGCGAAAAGCTTTTTTAGTTTTTGTTCATATTTTTTGTGACCTTAAAAGGCACAATAATTTCAATCACACCGATTGGAGTCGATATTTGAAATTTCCTCCCTCCATGCTTTTTTGCAAGTAGCTGTGGCCTTTGATTAGATTTCCATATTGAAATATCATTGTTAATAGTGATAAAATAATTTCACTTTTAATCAAGATTTTCTTCTTTAATTATTTCTCTCTTGTTTTAAAAAAAGATTATGATTTAATTGATTTTTAAGCTTGACGTTGCTCTTGAACTTTTTGAGGTCATAAAGGAATCGGAGGCGAAAGATGAGAAATATTCCTGTTATAGTTTTGTCCTCGTCGTTGGCGATAACCATTATATCTGTACCAATCCTCTATGACCAATATCTTGATAAAAAAGATGCCCTGTTAATCAGTGAAAAAAAATTATTAGACTTGAATGAAGAAACTTCTTCACTTAAGGATGACGTCCGAAAGAATAACGAAAAACTTGAGAAATTGAAAAGTGCTAAAGCACGCAATTCAGAACTCCGCGATGTCATAAAAACGAAGGATCAAACACTTTCTGAATTTGAGGGAAAGCACCGCGAATTAGAAAATACTTTTGAAGAAAAAAAGACGACCGAGGCGACTCTCAGGGATGAGCTCTCCATGAAGGATCAAACACTTTCTGAAGTTGAGGAAAAGCTCAGCGAATTGAAAAACTCCTTTGAAGAAAAAAAGACGACCGAGGCAACCCTCAGGGATGAGCTCTCCATAAAAGATCAAACACTTTCTGAAGTTGAGGAAAAGCTTCGCGAGTTAGAAAACGCCTTTGAAGAAAAAAAGACGATTGAGATTAAAGGACTCCTGAGTCAGCTCGCAGATCTTCGTGGAGAAAAGTCCGTAGTGGAGAGTAAGTTGGGCCAGATGAAATCTACATTTGACACTATTGTCTCAGATCTAAAGGAGCAGCTTAAAGATAAGGAGGTGAGCATAAAAGCATTCGAGGAACGTATCTCTGTTAGTTTTGTGGATCGCATCCTGTTTGAACTTGGAAAGGCAACCATCACTCCGGAAGGAAGAGAGGTCTTAGAAAAAATCGGAGAGATTTTGAAGGACGTTGAGGATAGGCAGATCCGGGTGGAAGGGCATACTGACAATCTCCCCATCCTTTCAGCAACTCGATATAAGTTCCCCTCAAATTGGGAGCTTTCTGCTGCCCGTGCTGCAGTAGTGACTCATTATTTTCAGGAAAAGATCGGTCTTGATCCTACAAACCTGGAAGCAGTAGGCCGTTCCTTCTATGAGCCTGTTGCCAGCAAC
>CAYMVZ010000104.1:0-8330 GCA_964394335.1 uncultured Nitrospinota bacterium
TTTAATTTGCAGCGGTAATTCAACCAGGCAAGTCCAGAGCATAGCAGATGAAATTATTGAATGTTTAAAGGCTAAAGGCACTAAAGGTATAAATGTTGAGGGCTATCAAACCGGAAAATGGGTGCTTTTGGATTGTTTGGATGTTGTCGTTCACATATTTCATGAAGAAGCAAGAAATTATTACGATATTGAGCGGCTATGGGGAGATGCGCCTGTAGCAAAATTTGCATTGAATAATTAATTATATATAATATTAATATGGACCTGAAAACAAAAGAGCAATTTAAAAGTATTTTGACCGGCATGAAGGATAAGTTGACCACGGGTTTGGAAAGGTGCCTTAACGACAGCAAGGAAGAAGTCAGTGGCGGCGTTCCTGATATTGGTGATGAAGCTGCTCGCACTTATAACCGCCAGGTAATGTTAAATTTGAGCGAACAGGAAAGATCTCAATTAGGTAGAGTGGAAGAAGCCATTCAAAAGCTGGAGGACGGGCGCTATGGCGTATGTGATGAATGCGGAGAACGTATTCCTGTTAAGCGTTTAAAGATAGTTCCTTTTGCTAAATTTTGCGTTGCATGTAAAAGTAAAATGGAAGAAAACCCTTAAACATACCCTTGATGTCTTTTCTACAGATTCTTTTCTTTGCCGTTCTTTTAGTAGCTTCTGTTTATTTCACCCTCCTGAATCAGACGATAGTCCCTATCCATTTAACAAGTTCCACGGAATACCAGTTGCCGGTCAGTATTCTGGTATTAATAATTTTCGTTTGTGGACTCGCAATAGCTTCAATATTGAACTTTATCGCCAATTCCAGATTCAGAATCGGCCTCTGGAGAAAATACCGCAAAAAAGAAAAATTGAGCAAAGACTATATAAAGGGACTGGAATATTATATTTCCGGGCAGCAAAAAAAATCCATCCCTTTATTAAAAAAGGTCGCAGGGGAGGACTCAAAAAAAACCATGCCGTTGGCACTACTGGGAAATGCTTTCCGGTCCCAGAACGATTTTGAAAAAGCGATTGTTTTTCACCAAAAAGCAAAATCTATTGCTCCTTCAGATAAATTCGTTCTGAAGAACCTGGAAAAAGATTACCAATCGACAAACAACCTGACTCTTCAAAAGGAAACAGTCAAAGAACTGGCTTTAGTAGAAAACAACAATCTGGATAATTTATTTTGCTTGAGAGATATGCATATGAAAAGTGAAAACTGGAATGAAGCTATTGTTGTTCAAAAACAGATTGTTGCAAAAATTAAAGACCCTGATAAACGCAAAGAAGAAAAAAGAAAAGCCAGTATTTTTTATTATGAAAGCGCTCTGAACTCTTTCGACAAGGACTTCTTTCAGACTGCTATTCAAAATACGAAGAATTCGATCAAGGCAGACGCCAATTTTACAGCGTCTCATATATTACTGGGGGAAGCTTATTTGAAATCAGGAAAAGAAAAAAAGGCGTTAAAAGCGTGGGAACAAGGCTATAAGAATACTGATGACCCGCTGTTTCTAAAGAGGATTGATAAATTCTATATTGATCGTAACCGTCCCGAAGAGGTAATTCAATTATATCAGGATGCTATTAATAAAAATCCGAAAATCCCCCTCCTTCATTTTTTATTAGGTGAAGCTTATATTAGATTTGAAATGTTTGATGATGCCATGTCAGAATTCCAAAAAGCATATGCTTTTAATACGGATTCTATAGCTCTCAATTTGCTTATAGGTAAAATTTATGAAAGAAAAGATGATTTTCAGTCAGCCTCCATCGAATACCAGAAAGCATTTCAAAAAGAACTGGCCTCTGCTCTAATGTTTACGTGTAAAAAATGCGGCTATCGGGTTAGTAAGTGGGTGGGACGTTGTCCTGAATGCAAAGAATGGGATATTAAGAGCTTTGATATACACAAGCCTGAGCAAAAACTACTGGATTAATGGCTCGACAAAGCCTGTCTTGAGACTGCCGAAAGACTCACTATAGTAGATTGTTGTGCTATAGAGATACATTCCTGTCACCTTGAGCCTTCGGCGTGAGCTCAGTCGAACGCTTGCCGAAGGGTCACAAAAATCATTGGATTAAGCTTCCTCCACAACTACTGCCACTACCGGCCGTACAACCATAACAATGGTCTCCAACCTGAATATCAGTACCAATAAGCTCTTGTACTGCTACTTCTCCAATATTATATGGCTTTCCATTTTTTAGATACAGGTTAAGCATCTGGTTAAAATCGCAATCATAAAGCCTCCCGTCCCAGCCAACACTCACCTGGGTTCTACACATAAGGTGCTCTACAACTGCAGTATTAAAATTCCCCTCAAGTAATTCCAAATAATATTCATGTTTCCCAATTTTCTTTAGATATCTTTCATAACGGTTAATGGGAAGATTGGCAAGAACATATAAATTGTTAAATACTATCCCGAAACGGTTGAAAAGTTCATACTTATATTGCTGTTCGAGTTTTTTTTGCAGGGGTGGCAAACTTGCATCGGCCGGATTATAAATCAAATTCAGCTTCATATTAGTGTCATTTTTCCCATAGCCGATATCATTTAACATTTTTAGCGCCTCGATACTCTTTCTGTAAACTCCACCACCTCTAATCTCGTCAACATTCTCTTCTAAATAACAGGGAAGCGAGCAAATCAGTTCCACTTCATTGTCTTTATAAAATTGAGGAAGACGTTCTTTCTCATTCTCCACAATTACGGTTAAATTACTTCGAACCATAACATGGCAGTTAATACGTCTTAAAGAAGAAACAAGATGCTTGAAATGTGGATTGAGTTCGGGAGCGCCGCCTGTAATATCAACAGTTTTAATGTGCGATTCTCTGACAAAACTAATCACACGATCCATAGTATCAAGTGTCATTATTTCATGCCGATCAGGGCCAGCATCAACATGACAGTGCACGCAGGCTTGGTTACATAACTTCCCAACATTTATCTGAAGGATATCTACTCCTTTTCTTTCTAAAGAGATAGATAATCTTTTCAAGTTGTCGCTAAAAGTTTTCATTAGGTTCATTCATTTTCTGCTTTGATCCAATAAAAACATTATATTATAAATCCACTTTTTATGAAAGTGTTTAGAAGAAAATAACAATAGGAATTGAAAGGGAGACCTTTTTAGTCTATTATTTTTTGAAATATGAATACATTTTTTTTAACACTTATAATTGGAGTAGTTATATGGTTCATCAAGCTGCAAGCGCGCAATACGCATTTTCTCCACATGGCTCAATTGGAGAAATATCAGATTAATGATTATATAACCTGGATTTCTCGAAATAAAAAACATCTCCCGGATTTTAAAGAAATATATTTTTCTGCAGTACTTGTTTTTACCGGTTTGTGGTGCCTTTACTTAGGCCTGAATAAGGCAGAAATTCTACTCATAATATTATGGATAGGAGGTACCGTTTACCTTTTTTATAAAAGGGATCGGCCAAAATACAAGAAGAAATTAGTTTTCACGCCAAGGGCAATCAGACTCTTTATAACATCGAACCTGCTTTTTCTTTATCTTATATTTGACATGCTGCTCCGGATTTTCTCAAGCACACAATATGCAACACTTCTGGTTATATTTATTGTTATTGCCCTACAAATCATGTACCAGCTTGCCTTCTATTTTATTTTGCTCGGGACATTAATCAACCACCCGATAGAAACCGTTATTAATAAATATTACATGCAATCTGCCAAACATCTAATTCGCGGGAGTAAAACAAAGATTATAGGGATCACAGGGAGTTATGGCAAAACCAGCGTCAAAAATATATTACATACTCTTTTATCCGTAAAATACAAAACGCTAAAAACTCCGGAAAGTTACAATACGCCCATGGGAATTTGTAAGGTTATTCGTGGAGACCTGAAACCGGATTATGATTTTTTTATAGTAGAAATGGGCGCCAGACGCATGGGAGAGATTAACGAAATATGTAATTTGGTTGAACCGGAGACAGGAATTATAACTGCTATTGGCCCGCAGCATCTTGAGACGTTTGGTTCTCTTAAAAACATTTCAGAAACAAAATATGAGCTGTTAGAATCTTTACCAGATAACGGCACCGCAATATTAAACTGTGACGATTCTATTTGCGTCGATATGTTAAATAAAAGACGCTTTCAAAATATATTTTTATTTGGCATTGATTTCGATAAAAAGAAGATACCTCTTAAAGAAGAAACTTCTTATGCATTTGTTCAAGCAAAAAACATTTCCACTGATTCCGATGGGAGTGGTTTTATTCTTGAATACGGACAATCCGAGGTAGATGTAAAATCCTGTCTGCTGGGACGGCAGAATATCTATAACATATTGGCGGCTACAGCGGTTGCTCTCCACTATGGAGTAACCCTGGAAAAAATCAAAACCGCTATAAATGATATAAAACCAATTCCTCATCGACTGCAGTTATTAAAAAATCCCAACGGGATTATTATTATTGACGATGCATTTAATTCTAATCCGGTCGGTGCCAGGATGGCCCTGGATGTTTTAAAAAGCTTTAAGGGAGGAAAAAAAATACTTGTTACCCCCGGGCTTGTTGAACTGGGAGAAATTGAATACGAAGAAAACAAAAAACTGGGTGAAAGGGCAGCCGCAATATGCGATTACGTCATTGTTGTCGGAAAAACACAAGCAGAACCGATAATTGCCGGTCTGGAAGAAAAAAAGTTTTCTTCCAACAAAATAAAAAACGTCCAATCACTGACTACGGCTTCTCAGCACCTGCAGACAATACTCAAAACCGGTGATATAATCCTTTTTGAAAACGATTTGCCTGATAATTATTTGTAACAGTCTAAGGGATCAATCTAATTGAAAATTATAAGTAAATATGTCCTTCATGAATTTATTAGGCTGGTTTTACTATCAATTATTACATTGATAGTCCTCTTTCTGATAATCAGTTTTTTCGAAAATATTGACGAATTTATTATCGGTAAAGTCTCTCCTTCTGTTGTTGCTCGTTTTTACCTGTTTACGATTCCACAAATATTTTTTCTGATGGCGCCTTATTCCATACTCCTTGCCACAGTAATATGTATCAGTTCTTTATCTCGAAACTCCGAACTTACGGCAATGCGCGCCGGCGGGATAAGTCTCTTATCTATTACTACACCTATTCTTCTTGTTTCTTTGTTGGTTACTTTGATCTCAATTGTAAGTAATGAGTTTATCACCCCTTTTACCAACCTAAAAGCCAACTATATTCAAAATGTCGTGGTTCGTAAAGGAAAGCCCAGAAGCATTATTCAAGAAAACAGGATATGGTACCACTCAAAAAACGATACCCTCTGGAATATTGAATACCTGAATCCCAGAACCAGGACCTTCAAGGGTGTCCACATTTTTTTTTACAAATCCAAAAATTCATTAGCAATGCGACTCGACGCTTCTACTGCAGTGCATGACGGAACAGACTGGATATTTGAAGATGCATATATACGAAAATTTAACGATTTAAACAATCCGGAAAGCAGTTATTTTAAAAGCACAAAGTATCGGTTTTCTGAGACTCCGGAGGACTTTTTTAGAATCGAACGAAAAGAAAATGAAATGAGCATGAGACATATCCATCAATACAGGCAAAAACTGAGAAATGAAGGCCTGGATTCCACCAGGTATGATGTGGATTTCCATTACAAAATATCGTACCCTTTCATCTGCGTCATTATGGCCCTTATTGCCATACCTTTTTCTCTCCGGTCGAGTCGCGCCGGCGGAATTGTATTTTCATGCGGTTTGAGCATTATCTTGGGTTTCATTTATTATTATTTATTTAGCATGTTTATCTCTATCGGCCATGGTGGCGCGCTCCCTCCACCGCTTTCCGCGTGGGGACTTAACATTGTTGCCCTCGCTTTCGGATTTTATATGTTGTTGACCATTGACAGCAGTGTTTCCTTTCCTTTTTTTCAAAAAGGCTAACAGCAAATGATCCGTAAAGCAGCCATCGATATTGGAACAAACACCACCCGTCTTCTCATTGCGGATTTAGCTCATGATGGAACCTTTACAGAAATTTTTTGTCGTCGAATAATCACGCGTATTGGGGAAGGCCTCTATAATCATAATGATTTGAATGAGACTGCTGTTCAACGTACTCTTAACGCGTTAATCATCTATTCGAAAGATATAAAAAAATACAACTGTTCTAATGTAAGAGCGGTAGCCACCAGCGCAGTAAGGGAAGCGAATAACGGAAAAGAGTTTATCCGAAAGGCAAAAAAAGAAACCGGACTGCATATAGAAGTAATTAACCAGGAAGAAGAGGCGCATCTTGCCGCACTCGGCGTTTTAAGCGGACTCAAGGAAAAACCGGAGTCAGCCATAATCTTCGACGTCGGTGGTGGAAGCACTGAATTCATCTGTTTAGATACCCATGCAAATCCCGTAAAAATTATTGGGCTTCCCATGGGTATCGTTCATCTCACTGAAAAACATCTCAAATCAGACCCGGTAAATCAGAAGGAACTTAATACTCTAAGAGTAGAGGTAAAAAAAGAATTAGCCAAAGTAAAAAAAGAAATAGGATGTGTTCGAGACTTTACCCTGATAGGGACTGCCGGCACTGCTACTCAATTTGCCGCTCTTGATCTGGACCTTTTCCCTTACGACCCTGCTGCAGTAAACGGACACAAAATGAGTTTCTCTGTAATAGAAAATATTTTTGTTGAGTTAAAATCAAAAACCACTTCTGAAAGAAAAGCCATCCGCGCTATGGAACATGGGCGGGAGGATTTAATAATTGCCGGTGGAGTTATTTTACTGGAGGTTATGGAACTTTTTAATGCAAAGGAACTAACTATCAGTGATTTTGGGCTAAGAGAAGGTATTATCATAAAATAGCTCTTATTCATTATTTTAATACTTTAATTAAAATTTCCATTGTGATATTATGTGGTTTTGCAATAAAGACACCTCTATGAAGGATTGGGTTTTTAATTTCCCAATCCATTTTTTTTGTCTTTAGCCCGTTGGAAGACCTGGTAAAGAACCACGGAGATTACATTAATACTGTCAGAAATAGAAGAATGTTGTTTTTTCGATTAAAGCAGTAATATTCTAACGGAGTATCCTTTGCTTATCCGTGGTTAATTTATTTAGTACAAGTTTTTAAAAATAATGGAATTTAAAGCTTTAAAAAAATCGGGTATTTTTGATTTACTTTCTGATTTCGGCAAAGAGATTTCCCAGCCCCCCGGAATTATTGAATGGAGCGCAAGAGCTGAAAAAGAAGCGGAAATTAACTGCACTGTTGGAGTTGCTACAGGAAAACCTTCCGAATATATGGACTCCTCCTCTGATAAGGTAGGTATATTCCACCTTTCAGCCATTAAACAGTTGTACAATAACTTTAAACCCGAGCAAATCTTTGGTTATGCCCCGGTCTTAGGCATTCCTTCAGTTCGGAATAATTGGAAAAAATGGATCGGCTTTAAATTAAAAGATCACAATCCCGCAATTGAATCAATTATTACTCGACCATATGCAATCCCGGGTATTACAGTAGGAATATATGTTTTATGCCGTATGTTCCTATCACCTACAGAAAAGGCTGTTATCCCGGAAAAAAGATGGGGGAACTACGATGCAATAATTAAAAGAAATATCGGTGCCGGTATCCAGTCTTTTACCCTATTTCGAGAAAACCGTTTTAACTATGAGGGACTGAAGAGTGCTATAATTGAGACCGCAAAAGACCAGGACAAGACATTTGTTCTGTTAAATTTTCCAAATAATCCCACCGGCTACTCGCCGGACAAGGAAGCAACAGAAAAAATCTGTTCAACCCTTAAAGAAGCTGTTAAGGAATCGGGTAAACCTCTTATTGTAGTCACCGATGACGCGTATGAAGGGTTTGTCTATAACGATTCTCTTAAACATTCGGTGTTCTCTCATCTTGCCGAGTTAAGTAAAGATATTCTTGCAGTTAAAGTAGATGGCATTACAAAAGAACTGTTGTTCTGGGGAGGACGTTTAGGAATGATTACTTTTGCCATTCCACCCTATTTGGGGGACAAAGGGAAAATTGAAGCAGAATTGGAAAACAAGTTTGTAGGTCTTATCCGTGCGACAATTTCAAACTCTACAAAGGTAATTCAGGAAGGAGTCGCATCAATTGTTTCAGAACCTGATAAATTTATAGAAGAGCGGAAAAGGATTGTGTCGGCAATAGGTAAGAAAGCCAATGCCTTAAAAGAGGAATTGGAGAAAAATTCCAGTCCGGATATTATTTCTGATCCTTTTAACGGTGGTTTTTTCGCTTTTTTAAATATAAAAGATGTTTCCGCTGAAAAACTGGCAGA
>CAYMVZ010000105.1:0-8207 GCA_964394335.1 uncultured Nitrospinota bacterium
CTTTCCTCCCCGTGCTCCCGCACGGGGTATCCAGGGTTGTTTTCTCATGAAATGATAAAAAAAATCAGCAACAGGCTTAGAGATCTTGATACCCAAGCCATAGATGTTGAATCAAAATTTCAACAGATTAAAGATGAAAAATCTGTTGTGGATAAAATTGAAGAGAGAATAAACAAGCTTAATTCTTTCATGGTAAATAATCTTGGAAACAAGATGAAAATTTTAAAAGAGGAAATGAAAATTATTGACAGTGTAAGGCAAGTTATGGATAGGTTCAATACGCTGGCAGAAGAAGGAGAAAAAAGAATCGCTCATTTCGATCAATCTCTAAAAATAATTGAAGCTATAGAAAACAGACTAAAAAAAATTAATGAGATAAATGATGGCACAAATAAAAAATTAGAGGACACGATAGTAAAGGAACAAACTATCAATCAAATTGAAAAGAAAATCTCTGATTTAAGTAATATGGTTATTAGTATTGACGTTAAAATGGAAAACCAGTTACAGCGGAAATCATTGGTAGAAAGCTTGGAAAAAAAATTGGATGGTTTAAATTATCATTTAGGTGAAACAGATATTAAGATGAAAAGTATTTCAAAGAAAATTAGTTTTCTCGAACAGGCTGATAAAAAAATAGAAGATTTAAAAAATTTGGTGAAAGAAATTGACGAAAAAACTCTTGATGCTGCAAAAGAGAAAATGTCTATTGATGACCAGGAAAGAAGAATGAATCATCTTTCATCTAAACTCAATATCATTGAAGACGGCGTGAATATTAAATTAAGAGAAATACAGGAAGGACAGGCTGAGCTTTCTAAGATCGGCATGTATAAAGAAGATTTTGAAAAATCTGTTTCAGCTTTTGATGATAAACTGCAGGAGATTAATGAAAAGACGCGTCAGGTAAGGCAAGCCGATAAAAAAATCAATGAACTGGAAGAAGTGGTTAAGGGTGTTGATCTGAAAATGGAGACCCTTAAAGAATATGAAGAAAACATGAATTCGGCTGAGAAAAAGATGTCTTCCCTGTCTTATATGATGGAAAATATTTCAAATAAAATGACCTATATAAATGAGAAAGAAGAGATGCTTAAAAATGCATATAAAGAACTCAGTACGCTGAATGTTTTAATTCAAGAAATGAAAACTGAAAAGGATAAGATTCTTAAAGAAAAAGAAAAAATGGATAAAGTCAGCAGTAATATAGGCGAATTAAATAGAATTATTGAAGATGCTGATTCAAAGATTCATGATCTAACATCTAAGATTAACTTAATTTCAAAACTGGAAAAACGTATAAATGATCTAAATTTAATAGCTGAAGACGTTAATGTTAAAATTAAAAGCTTGAAAAATGATGAGTACGTTATAAACAGAGCAGGAAATCAAATTGCGGAACTAAAGTTTTTGTTAGGAAAGATGGACAAAGAAAAAGAGTAAAAGTTAAAACCAAATCTAAACTTGACTTACGTATAATCACACGAACGTTGGAAGTACTTAGCGAGCGCATCCTCGTAGCTTTTTCCGCGAGAAGCTTCAAAATAGATAGGGCTGTTTTGGTATGGGTAAAATTGGAGTTATAGGAGGAAGCGGTCTTTATGAAATGGAGGCGCTTAAAAATAAAGAATCTATTAAGATTGATACCCCATTTGGTTCTCCTTCTGATAAATACATCACCGGAAGCATAAATTCAAAAGAAGTGGTTTTTTTGCCGAGGCATGGCTGCGGACATAGTATATTACCTTCCGAATTAAATTTTAAAGCCAATATTTACGGGATGAAAGTCCTTGGAGTGGATCGAATCCTTTCTGTAAGCGCTGTGGGTAGTTTAAAAAAGGAAATCGTTCCCGGAGATATTGTCATTCCATTTCAATTCTACGATCATACGAGGTTCAGACCAAGTACGTTTTTCGGTAATGGCATTGTCGGTCATTTGTCTTTTGGCGATCCTATTTGTCTCGATACGGCTAATGTTGTGTTCCAGGCAGCCCAAAAAGCAGGAGCTAAAGTACACAAAGGTGGAACCTATATTTGCATTGAAGGACCTCAATTTTCAACACGAGCGGAATCCAATATTTATAGAAGCTGGGGAATGGATATTATTGGAATGACTAACGTAAATGAGGCTAAATTGGCGCGAGAAGCGGAAATTTGTTATACAACTATTGCGCTTTCGACAGACTATGATTGCTGGTACGAAGAAGAGGAAAGTGTAACCGCTGAATCGGTAATAGAAGTAATCAAAAAGAATGTTCAAATGGCACGGAAAATTATAGCTGAAAGCGTTGCCATGATACCTGAAAAAAGAAAATGTCCCTGTGTAAATATCTTGGAAAATGCTGTTTTGACAGATCCGAATATTATTCCGGATGAGGTTAAAAAAAATTTGAAACCTGTTATAGGAAAATACATTAAATGATCACAAAATCAGAAACGTTATTTTGTGAAGCACAAAAATTTATTCCCGGCGGGGTGAATAGCCCTGTCAGGGCATTTAAATCAGTTGATATGTCTCCGCTTTTCATTAAAAAGGCTTCTGGTTCAAAGATCACTGATGTAGATGATAATGAATATATAGATTATGTTGGATCATGGGGGCCTCTTATACTTGGACACACGCATCCTGAGATAGTTGTAGCTCTTGAAAACGCGTTGTCAAAGGGCACCAGCTATGGCGCACCAACTGAAATAGAAACACAATTGGCCAAATTGGTTATTCAAACGGTTCCCTCTATTGAAATTGTAAGGATGGTAAATTCAGGGACCGAAGCATCCATGAGCGCTATCAGGTTAGCTCGTGGATATACCGGGAGAGAGAAGATAATCAAATTTGAAGGATGCTACCATGGGCATGTTGATTGTTTGCTGGTTAAGGCTGGATCAGGAGCTTCTACACTTGGAATTCCGGACAGTCCCGGCATTACTGAAGATTTGGCCAAGCTGACAATTACACTACCTTTTAATGATATTGAGAAGGTGAAAGAATGTTTTGAAAAAGAAGGGGATCAGATTGCCTGCATTATCCTGGAACCGGTTGCCGGCAATATGGGTGTCATCCCTCCTGAAAAAGGATTTCTTGAAAATTTAAAAAAAATTGCAGAACAATACAAATCGATTTTAATATTTGATGAAGTTATGACAGGTTTCCGAGTGGCCTTTGGTGGAGCACAAGAACTTTTCGGGATTACTCCGGATTTGACTTGCCTGGGAAAAATTATTGGAGGAGGTCTTCCGGTTGGAGCCTATGGAGGTAAGAAGGAAATAATGAACCACATTGCTCCGTTAGGGCCTATATATCAAGCAGGGACCTTATCAGGAAATCCATTAGCCATGACCGCAGGAATAGCGACTCTAAACCTTCTTTCGAGAAACGGATTTTATGATGACCTCAATCAAAAAGCCGACTATCTTTCTTCCGAATTGAAATCTCTTGCTGAAGAAAAAGGGCTTCCTGTCTATTTTACAAGAGTAGGTTCGATGTTTTCTTCGTTCTTTACAGACAATCAGGTCAAAAACTACGAAGATGCAAAAAAGTCGAATCTCACCATGTTTACGAAATATTTTCAAAATATGTTGAATAACGGTATCTACCTTGCTCCATCCCAATTTGAAGCCGGTTTTATATCTTCAGCACATACGCGCGAAGATATTGACAAAACCCTTGATGCAGCTCGAAAATCGTTCCAAAGTATTTAGGAATAAAGTAAAAATTCACCCTGGAGATCACAGCGCGGCAAGTTGACGCAACCAAATGGAGCTTCCGCTCCGGCATTCTGAAAGCGAGACAAGTAATAACCGGTTCCATGTCAAAAACTGATTGCGTGGCAAAATACAACCAGCTGATAAGAAGCGAAGAAAAATCGGGGGATTCATCAGTTTACAAAGGGAAAGAAATTTTTTATAATCTTTTACAAGATGAATAAAAATTTGTTTACCTTAAATAAAGTTATAATAGCGGTTTGCTTAGCGGTATTTGTTTCGCTTTTTTCTTTTGCTGTCTTTAATAAAAAGGGAATATTAAGAACCACGGACTTAAGCCGTAAATTAGATGATATTAAAAGTAACATCAGTCGTCTGGAAAATGAAAACCGGGTGCTAGTTGAGGCAATACATTCTTATAAGTCAGAAGATTTTCAAATTGAAAAAATCGCTCGGGAAGACCTTGGCATGGCAAAAGAAAACGAAGTCGTAATTAAAATTGTTAAAGAAAAAAAATCTCAGCCCAACTTCTAATTTTGAAGGAGAAGGTAGAAAAGAAGATCCGGAATTAACTCATCTTTCCTTGTTATCGTTTATTAGCGGTCTCTATAAGCAAATCCAATGCTGTTATGCGATTTAGTATAACTTGGGAGTTTCCTGCTGAGCTATAGGTAAATCCAAGGCTGCTATGTACGTTAACATAATCCGGCTTGATCCGTATACTTTCCTTAAGCTCATTTATAGCCTTTTGAACGTTTCCTGCTGCTTTATACGTCAACCCCAGTTCATAATGCGCCTCAGCGTCATCCGGTCTGATCATTACAGTTTTTTTTAATTCTTTTATTGCTTCTGTATATTTTTCTGCTTTTTTATATATCAACCCGAGGGCATGATGTGCTTCAGCGTGATCGGACTTATTTTTTATAGTTTCCTTAAATTTTTTAATCGCTTCCTCAGTGTTTCCAGCGTCCCAATAAATCAGACCAAGGTCATAATATGCCACCGTATGATCAGGCTTAATTTTTATAGTTTCCATCAATTCTTTAATAGCACCTTGAGTTTTCCCCTTTTCCATATTCCTTACGCCGAGGATAAAATGAGTCTCAGCGAGATTGTCAAGCGCAAATGCAAAATCCGGTTTGATATTGAGGGCCTTCTTGAATTCATTAATTGCCATTTGCAGCTTCCCTGTTTTTGCATATGCTTGTCCCAGTTTAACATATGTAAATGAATCATCCGGTTTTAGGCTTATGACCTCATTAAATTCTTTGATCGCTTCATCGTGGTTATCTTTATCCAAATATATTGATGCAAGTTTAAAATGTGTTTCTGCCAGGTTTTCAACCGCGGCAGGATAATCTGGGATGATCCTTAAAGCTTTCCTGAATTCTTTAATTGCGTCTTGGTAGTTCCCTACTTCTTCATGCATTTGTCCAAGACTAACGCGCGCCTCCACGTAATCCGGTTTTAATCTTATGGCTTCTTTGTACTCTTCAAACGCCTCATCATAATTCCTAGTTAACTCATACAGCATTCCACGGTTATAATGCGGCTCTGCATAATCAGGCTTGATTCTCATAGCTTCTTTATATTCCAAGATCGCCTCATAGTAGCGACCCGCCTGCTTGTACGCCACTCCAATCCTATTATGGATTGCTGCGATACTAAAGTGAGCTACTGAGTCGTAAGGTTTGATCCTTATGGCTTCTTTATACTCTCTAATTGCCTCCCGGTAGTTTTCTATTTCTTCATATGCCACTCCAAGATCATAATGTGCCTCTGCGTTATCCGGGTTTAATCTTATTACTTCTTTGTACTCGTTGATTGCGTCTTCATATTCTCCTAACACGTCATACGCACTTCCAAGATTATAATGCGCCTCTACATAATTCGGCGTGATCTTTAAAGCTTCTTCGTAGTGAATAATCGCCTTATCGTAGTTTCCAACCCATCTGTACGCTGATCCGAGGGAATTATGAGCCTTTGCATCATAGAATCTTAACCTTACGACTTCCTCATACTCTTTAATTGCTTTATCATAGATTCCTAATTCTTCATACACTTTTCCAAGGGAACTGTGAGCCACCGCGTCATCCGGGTTTTTCTCTAAAGTTTTTTTTAATTGGACTATTTTTCTTTGCAGGTTATTGGTATATTCCGTCTCAGCATAGCCTGAATTTGAAAGCGTTAAGATCAATAGTATTAGCAAAGCTTTACCTGCAAGTGAGCAGAGCCTCACAATTATTCTCAAGAGGTACGTAAAGGTTTTAAAAAGCAACAACCTCATAGTTTAATAATTCCTATATATGTTACTATTTAAACGATACCATGTTCATAATTTAATTCAATATGAAATTACCTTGTAAAATCTTCCTCTTCGAGTAAGTTTTTTTACCCCCCCTCAGTCCCCACTTTAAGGGGGATTAAGGGGGGTAAATTTATTTTGATTTAGGCAAAGCCCCGCTAAGCGTGGCTTCGCAGATTCGCCCAAAGGAGAATAGCTGCGAAGACTTGAATTCGTTTTTCCTTACCGAATTGTGGTTGAGACTGCGCCGCGTTATGATATAATATTAAAATTGGTTACAATAAAATTCAAATTCAATAATATTGTTTAAGGGAGGAAAATTATGGATAGAACGTTAGCATATTCACGAGATCATGTAGCGGAAGAACAGAAAAGGTTCATAATGAGGGTCTATAACTGGATGACTTCAGGACTCTGTATTACGGGTTTTGTAGCCTACTATGTCTCTCAGAGTGAATTCATGCTCGGATTAATCATGGGCAACCCTATTATCTTTTTCGGACTCATCTTAGCTGAACTTGGATTGGTGTTTTATCTCGCGTCCGCGGTAATGAGAATGAGCGCTCAGACGGCAATGATGACATTCCTCGGGTATGCCGCTTTGAACGGTCTCACTTTTTCGTTCATCTTCATTGCTTATACACAGTCTTCCATTACGTCAGCCTTTCTGGTTACGGCAGGCACTTTTGGGGCCATGAGTGTCTACGGGTACACCACGAAAAAAGACCTCACATCCTGGGGTAGTTTCTTCTTTATGGGCCTTATTGGAATAATCATAGCCTCTTTCGTTAATATGTTTCTGCAGAGCCCAATGATTTATTGGCTGACCACGTATGCCGGAGTACTGGTTTTTGTCGGTTTGACAGCTTATGACACGCAAAAAATAAAAGAGATGAATATATTGGGAAATGAAGGGACTGAAGAAGACACCAAAGAAGCGATTTCCGGAGCGCTCAGGCTTTATCTTGATTTTATTAACCTGTTCCTCATGATCCTCAGGATAATGGGTGGTGGCAGAAGCGATTAAGAAAAAAATCTATCTCGCTTCAACATCTCCAAGGCGGGTATCAATTCTTAAGGAACTGCTGGAACCATTCTATCTATCCTTTAAATGCGTTAGTCCTACATTTAGAGAAGTTATAAACGGCTACCCACCGAAAGAGCTTGTTGCTGTTAACGCGAAGGGGAAAGTAACAACCCTCCAATCCGAAATAGACAACGAATCATTACTTATCGGGGCTGATACAGTTGTTTCTATTGGGAATGACATTATCGGAAAGCCGGAAAACAGAAATACGGCGAGGGACTTCCTAAAGAAACTGAGCGGCAGGAGCCATTCTGTTTTTACGGGAGTGGCGGTTTTAGATACAGCATCCAAAAAGCTCTTTGAAGGTTATGAAGAAACAATTGTGACTTTCCATGAATTAACAGACGAAGATATCGAATCGTATGTTTCCACCTCAGAACCCCTGGATAAAGCCGGTGCTTACGGGATACAGGGACGTGGTGAAATGTTTGTAAAAAAAATTGATGGCGGGTATTCAAATGTCATGGGATTACCCGGGAAGCTGACATTGTCCCTGTTAAAACAAACAGGATTGTTTCAAAAGATATAGCCCATCACTGGTACTATTCTAAAAACAAACATTAAACTTATTCGTATCGTTATAAGTTCTTAAATTTAAATAATAAGTTTTTAATACCGACTGTTGTCATACCGTAAATAACCCCACTAAACATCCCCATTAAAACATCGAATGGATAATGCACACCCAAATAAATCCGGGAATAGCTAACAAGTAAAACTAATAGCGCCATATAGATTATTAGTTTTCTATATTCATGACAGACTACTGTGCTTATAGTAGCAGTATTAGAGGCATGAGCAGATGGCAGAGAAAAAGAATCTGAACAGCCCACCAGCAAGTGTACCCCTTCCAGAGCGTTACAGGGTCTTAATCTACCAAAAAAAGGTTTGAAAAAATTACTGGTTAAATGTTCACTTATACCCAAAGCTAATAATAGCATTAGAAAGACGATAGAAGCCTTCTTGCGATCCTTATAAAAGACATAAATGAATCCTGCAAGGATAAAGGGATACCAGAACTTTTTGTTGGAAATCATGGGCATCAAAACGTCAAAAAGGGGGTCAAGTCCACTCTTGACTGCATTAAGAGAAAAGAATAGATTAATACTATGG
>CAYMVZ010000106.1:0-8096 GCA_964394335.1 uncultured Nitrospinota bacterium
CCCTACATTCATGTGAAGCTTGTCTCGTTTAAATGTCTCTTTCGCCATTTGATCTTCCCCCTTTTAAAAGTTAAAAATAACCAAAACGCAAGAAGCAATAACCAAACAATTTTCAATAACCAAAACATCAAACAACAAGCTAAAAAATAACGTGCAGAATAGTTTGATTATTTAGTTATTTAAATTTGAGATTTATTTGGCCATTTTTACTTGATTATCGGCAATTTTAAACAGCTACAGGTTCTTTCTCCATTCCTGATTTAGCAATAATTTGTTCACTAACAGCTTGAGGTAATTCGCTGTATTTTGAAAATTCCATAGTAAAACTACCTCTTCCCTGTGTCATGGAACGAATATCAGTAGCATAACCAAACATCTCTCCTAAAGGCACAAAAGCTTTAATTACTTTTGCTCCTGCCCTATCTGTCAATTCGTTAATTTTTGCTCTTTTTGAGTTCAAGTGGGAAATTACATCTCCCATAAACTGTTCCGGCACCACTAATTCCACATTCATTACCGGCTCCAATAATATGGGCTGTGCTTTCTTACATCCTTCTTTAAGTGCCATGGATCCAGCTACCTTAAAGGCCATTTCTGACGAATCAACCTCGTGAAAGGAACCGTCAATAAGAGTCACTTTAATATTAATCAAAGGATAGCCGGCTAAAATACCGCTTTCCATGGCTTCAACCATACCTTTCTTTATAGCAGGAATATATTCCTTTGGAATGACACCCCCGACAATCTTATTAACAAACTCAAAATCTCCTTCTGGATTTTCATTCGGCTCCACAATAATTTTTGCGTGTCCATATTGACCCCTTCCTCCGGATTGTCGTACAAATTTTCCTTCGGCTTCTACCTGATTTTTAATTGTTTCTTTATAAGCAACTTGAGGTTTGGAAATATTAGCATTTATGCCGAACTCTCTTTTTAATCTTTCCACAAGCACTTCAAGGTGTAATTCTCCCATTCCCAACATTATAGTCTGACCCGTTTCTTCATCTGATGTTATTTTAAAAGTAGGATCTTCCCTCAATAGTTTATTAAGCGATTCTCCCAGCTTATTCTGTTCTGCTTTGGTGCCGGGTTCGATGGCAATTGAAATAACAGGTTCGGGGAATTTCATGGATTCCAATATAATAGGGTGGCTTGCATCACATAATGTATCGCCAGTCATAGTGTTTTTCAGTCCGATAACACCGCAAATATCACCGGCGTATATTTCGTCAACATCTTCTCTTTTGTCCGCATGCATTTTCATGATTCTGCCGATTCTTTCTTTATGATCTTTTGTAGAATTATAAACATAAGAACCGGACTTTAATTTCCCGGAATATACGCGGAAAAACGCAAGCTGACCCACAAAAGGATCGGTCATTATTTTAAAGGCCAGAGCTGAAAAAGGCGCACTATCATCAGTTTTTCTCTCTTCTTCTTTTCCGGATCGCGGGTTAATTCCTTTAATGGAGGGGATGTCAAAGGGGGATGGGAGGAAGTCGATAACGGCATTCAGTAATTGCTGTACGCCTTTGTTTTTAAAAGCTGCTCCACATAAAACAGGGAGTATTCCAAGGGTAAGAGTCGATTTTCTGATTGCTTCTTTAAGCTCTTTTATTGAAATTTTTTCACCATCCAAGTACTTTTCCATAATAGATTCGTTTTCATCGGAAATTGCTTCAATGAGTAAATCGCGGTGTTTTTTTGCCTCTTCAATCAAATCTTCAGGTATTTCTGCGGTTTCAAATTTAACACCCAAACTACTATCCTCAAAAAACAGCGCTTTCATCTCTATCAGGTCAATTATGCCTTTAAATTCATCTTCCGCGCCAATCGGCACTTGAATGGGTACCGGATTCGCTCCCAACTTCTCTTTCATTTGATTAACACAGGCAAAGAAATCCGCCCCTGTTCTATCCATTTTATTTACAAAAGCAATTCTTGGGACATGGTATTTTTCTGCCTGACGCCAAACTGTTTCAGATTGAGGTTCTACCCCACCAACTGCACAAAATACTCCTATGGCTCCATTCAGTACTCTTAATGATCTTTCTACTTCTGCAGTAAAATCAACATGACCAGGCGTATCGATTATATTAATGCGATAGTCTTTCCAGTAACAGGTAGTAGCGGCAGAAGTAATAGTGATTCCCCTTTCCTGCTCCTGGTCCATCCAGTCCATAGTCGCGGTTCCATCATGAACCTCACCGATTTTATGGGTCTTACCTGTATAATAAAGAATTCGCTCTGTAGTTGTTGTTTTTCCCGCGTCTATGTGAGCGATAATCCCTAAATTTCTTGTTTTATCTAAAGGTTCTTTCTTTGCCACAAAAAAACTCCTTAAAACTTACCATCTATAATGAGCAAAAGCTTTATTTGCCTCAGCCATTTTATGAGTATTTTCTTTCTTTTTAATTGCCAGACCGGTATTTTTATAAGCATCTAATAATTCGCCTGCTAACCGCTCTATCATTCCATATTCTTTTCTTTGCTTTGCGCCTTCAACTATCCATCGAAGGGCCAGAGATATCCTTCTTTCATAGCGAACATCAACTGGTACTTGATATGTTGCACCACCCACTCGTCTGGATCTCACTTCAAGCATCGGCTTTACATTATCAATGGCTTTTTTTAAAACCTTTAAAGGATCTTCCTTTGTTTTATTGGAAATAACGTCAAATGATTTATATATAATATTTTCCGCCAGGCTTTTCTTTCCCTGTTTCATAATAAACTGGGTAAGCTGGCTAATGATAACATCGTTAAACTTTGGATCCGGCTTAAGTTTTCTTTTTACTGCTGCTCTTCTTCTGGACATAATTATTCCCTGTTTTGTTTATTCAAGAAATTATTGGTTTCTTAAAATCATGCCTTAGGCCGCTTTGCTCCATATTTGGATCGGCTTTTCTTTCTATCCTGGACGCCTAAGGTATCGAGAGATCCTCGAACAACGTGATATCTAACACCCGGGAGGTCTTTTACCCGCCCTCCTCTGATTAAAATTATCGCGTGTTCTTGAAGATTGTGTCCAACTCCGGGGATATAAGTTGTTACTTCCATTCCATTTGTTAACCTGACCCTGGCCACTTTTCTTAAAGCAGAATTCGGTTTTTTTGGAGTTGATGTATAAACCCTAAGGCACACACCTCTTTTTTGCGGGCATGATTTTAACGCCGGACTATCCGTCTTTTGCTTAATTTTTTTTCTTCCAAGTCGCACTAACTGGTTAACGGTCGGCAATGATCTTCTCCTTGCATGATACAATGAATAAAAACAAATAAGGCGGCTAACGCCGCCTTAAGGTCACTTAAAAATTAAAATAAAGAATTTAAATTTTTTGTAACGTTAAACTAAAAAAGACGATCGTGAAATATTCAAAAAAATAATCATTTTAGCAATATATTTTTGCTTAGTCAATAAGAAACTAAAGAATTTTTTTAATAAATTTTGGGGATTTTTCAGACTTAATTGAGTGAGGAAAATCCGCTGAATTTAGAGTATCAGAACCGCAGAGGAAAATAAAGGTTTATTATTCTAACTCCTCACAATCACTCCTTTATCTTTGAGATAATCTTTAGCCTGTTTAATTGAATATTCCCTGAAATGAAAAATAGAGGCCGCCAGTACAGCATCTGCCTTTCCCGCGGTTAAACCTTCATAAAGGTGCTCAAGAGTTCCAACGCCGCCTGAGGCAATAACAGGAATAGAAACCTTTTCCGAGACAGCTTTTGTCAATTCAATATCATATCCTTTTTTTGTCCCGTCTCTATCCATGCTTGTTAATAAGATTTCACCGGCGCCAAATTCTTCCATTTTTTTCGCCCAGTCAATTGCGTCTATCCCAGTGGGGTGCCGTCCTCCATGTGTATAAATCTCCCATGCGGAACACGATTTTCCTTTCTTCACATTGTTTTCATTTTTTCTTTTCGCGTCAATTGCCACAACAATGCATTGACTTCCAAACCGTCTGGAGGCTTTTTTAACAAATTCGGGCTCTTTAATAGCGGCGGTATTAATAGACACCTTGTCTGTTCCAGCCTTTAATAATACTCGTATGTCATCCATAGTCCGAATGCCACCACCTACTGTCAAAGGCATAAAAACTTTCTCAGCCGTTTTTTTCACCACATCGATAATTATATTTCTTTGCTCATGAGAAGCTGTAATATCAAGAAAAGTCAATTCATCCGCGCCTTCACGGTCATAAAATCGAGCGGCCTCAACCGGATCTCCCGCGTCCTGAAGATTTAAAAATTTTATACCTTTTACTACCCGACCTGCTTTTACATCAAGGCATGGAATAATTCTTTTTGCTAACATTTTTACACCGGTTTACAGTTTTCAGGGGTCAGGGATCAGTTTTAGCTAATGGTTCGGCAGTGCCTGTCTTGAGCTTGTCGAAAGGCTCACCATGACAGCTTTTTCATTCTGAGCGCCAACTTGCCATCCTGAGCCTCCGAAGGGTGACATACCTTGTCTTTGCTTGTCATTCTTAACTTACGAAGAATCTCGCTTTGCTTCATCGGAATGGCTATAAGATAAAAACACCCGTTTATAAACAGACACTAATTAAGGAGAATAAAAATATTCAATCTATTATAGCTGATTTAGCGGCTGAATAAAAAAAACAAATTGAAAATATATGCGTAGTAAAATCATATGAAAATATTTATTGCTGTGCTAATATTTTGTTAAATTACAATTTTTATCTAAGGAGAGTGTATGAGATCTGATGGCAGGGAGCCGAAACAAATTAGAAAAGTAAAGATTACTCGAAACTATATGAAACAGGCAGAAGGATCTGTTTTGATTGAAGTTGGTGATACCAGGATTATCTGTACTGCTTCGGTAGAAAATAAGGTTCCAGGTTTTTTAAAAGACAGCAAGCAGGGCTGGGTTACCGCTGAATATTCAATGCTGCCTCGATCTACCAACGTTAGAACAGGACGTGAATCGCGCAAGGGAAAAGTAGGTGGAAGAACTCATGAAATCCAGAGGTTGATTGGGAGAGCTCTTCGTTCTGTCGTTGATTTAACCGCTTTAAAAGACATGACTATCTGGATAGACTGCGATGTTATTCAGGCAGATGGAGGTACCCGGACAGCGTCTATTACCGGTTCTTTTGTTGCATTGTATGATGCAATGAATTTTTTAAAATCTCATGGTAAAATAGAGAAAATACCAATAAATAATTTCCTGGCTGCTATCAGCGTTGGGATTTTGGAAAACGAGATTATTTTGGATTTAAATTATAAAGAAGATTTTAAAGCAGAAGTAGATATGAATATAGTTATGACGGCAGACGAAAAATTTGTAGAAATTCAAGGTACGGCGGAAGAAAATCCATTTACGAGAACAGAGCTGGAACTCATGTTGAAACTGGCTAAGAAAGGAATAAAAGAATTAATCACAAAACAAAAGGACTGTTTGGGGGTTTAGTTCTCAGCTGTCAGCTATCAGTGGTCAGCTTTTTGCGGAACGATACAATATAAAAAAATGAAAAAGCATTTCTGCGCAATTGTTGTTCTTGGATTAAGTCTTTTTATCGGACTATACAGTTGTGCCACAAACCCGGTGTCACAGAAAGAACAGTTTGTTTTAATGTCCGAGGAACAGGAACTTGCAATAGGCAAGTCAATGGATCCTAAAATCATTAAGGAGTATGGCCTTTATGATGACCCTGAACTCCAGAGCTATGTTGATAAGATAGGACAAAAAATTGCAAAAAAAGGTGAGAGGCCGGAACTGTTTTACCATTTTAAAGTTTTAAACGATCCTATTATAAACGCATTTGCGCTACCCGGCGGATACATTTACATTACACGCGGCATTCTTGCACTGTTAAATTCTGAAGCTGAATTAGCCGGTGTTCTCGGCCACGAGGTTGGACATGTTACAGCACGACATGCTGTCCAGCAATACACTCAGGCGCAGGGTTATCAAATCATGTCAACAGTTGCGTCTATCTTCGTGCCGGAGTTTAGAAACAGAGAACTTCAACAATTAGCTGATATTGCCGCAACCGGAATTATTAGAGGTTATGGTCGTGAGATGGAGATGGAATCAGACCGTTTAGGAATTAAGTACTCTTACAAGGCCAGATATAATCCAAAAGCTGTCCCTGACTTTTTATCGGTTTTAAAACTTGCAAGTAAAGGTCAGGAAGGAAATGGAGTTTTCCATGGAATGTTTGCTACTCATCCGGATACCAGAAGAAGAATAAATGCAGCAAAAAAAAAGGTTAATGATTTGCTGGTGCAAAAAAAGCTGGAAGGTCTGAGTTTTCATACCGATCGATATTTAAATCAGATTGAAGGACTGATTTATGGGAGCGATCCCAAAGAAGGAGTTATTAACGGGATGGTATTTCAACATCCTGTTATGCAATTTGAGATAACTTACCCTGATGGGTGGAAAATATTTAACACCAAATCAGCGGTTATTTCAAAAGATAAAGAAAAAGATGAAAAATATGTTTCTCAATTACTGATGGAAACCCTGGGTAAACGAATCTCTACCAAGAATTACGCGAAGAAATTTTTCAAGCGAAACAGAATAAAACCCTTAAGCGAGAAGAGTGTGGAAATAAATGAGCTGGAAGCATACGTCACTACCTTTCAAGACAGTCGCGGGAAAACTCCAAAGATGGTCATGGTGGCATTTATAATTTGGCAGGATAAAATGTTTTTTGTTAGCGGATCTTCTAAAGTTAGAGATTTCAGAGAAGGAAAGAAGTTCTTTACACAAATCATAGATAGTTTCAAAGGGCTTTCAAAAGAAGAAGCCAGCTCCATTAAACCGGAGCGTATAAAGATTTATGTAGGAAAAGAGGGAGATACTATTAATTCTGTCGCAAAAAAATTCGAAAAAGATCCTCAAACCATTGCCTTAATTAATGGGGTTGAAAAAGATGATGTTGCATTGGAAGCCGGGAAAAAAATTAAGGTCCTTGCCAATTATTAAAAAAAAGCATATTTTGCGGTAGGGAGGTGTTTGTCCTTGCCTGTCTCTGAGTAGCGCCCGCCACATTTCGGTTCATCGCAAGATGGCTTAAAAACCTCTCGATCACATTTTGATGCAGGGTTTCGTTAAATCTGCTAAATTTAAGAATCCATTTTACATAGACCTCTTCCGTGCGAATAGAGTAGTGGTGATACCTTAGAACTTCTCTCACCTGGTCCATCAGCCTTGCGGATTTTGAAAGTGTTTAGCGAGCGAACTTAAAATTAAATCATACTCTACACTGAAGATTCCCCGTAACTTGCTACGGGGAGTTTCAAATATACTTTTCCTTGGCCTTAGCGCGTTTATAAGACATAATTTGAATTCAAAAATAATTCTGTATAGCTATATATTAACAAGTTATGTGTGATTATTCATAGGATGCTGTACAATTCACAAAAAATATTATAAATTAAGGTTGAGCAAAGGAGAATATTATGACAAAGATTACTTTGAGCTTAGAAGATTCAAAAGTTAAGCAGTTACGAGATAAGGCAGAAAGTTATGGTCTTAAGCTTGAGCAGTTTGTATCTGCATCTATAGAAGATCTAATTTCTCAACCAGAACCCGAATTCGATGCAGCATTCCAAAAAGTCCTATCAAAGAACAAGGAATTGTATAAGCGGCTAACGTAATGCGATATCTCTCCTTGGATGAAATCCTTGCTTTGCATCGAGAGATTATTTCTGCTTATGGAGGTTCTGTTGGAAGTAGAGATACAGGAGCTTTAGAATCTTCTATAAATCAACCCCGCCTTTGACGTCACCCCTAACAAATAGGTTAATGCCATTATTACGGAAAAAGGAATCGTCAGACCTCCCTTCAAGGAAAATTAAAAAAAACTGTTTTAAGAAAACCTTCCTCTTAGAAAATTCTTTATTGCTGCAAAAATAAGAAATGCACTGACCGGTATAATTCGTTAGAATAACTCACCCAATAATTTAAAAGAGGACCTATGAATACAGCCAAAACAATCGCATCAGATCTCGGGTTTAATCCGGACAGGGTAAATTCCGTGCTCGATCTATTAAAAGATGGAGCAACTATTCCTTTCATTGCACGCTACCGAAAGGAAAGTACCGGATCGCTCGATG
>CAYMVZ010000107.1:0-8056 GCA_964394335.1 uncultured Nitrospinota bacterium
TTGTTTTCCGTAATATCATCAAAAACAGCTACTCCACCGGTTATCTCACCCCTGTGATTTCTTAGAGGTCTTGCATTGATGCTGATAAAAATTCCATCAGGTAGTCTTTCGTGTTTAACAAAAACTTCGCATTTATTCACATCTTCTCCATTGATTGCACGGATCAAAGGACGTTTTTCATTGGGGAAAGGAGTTTTTTTATCAGGCAGGAAAAAACCATCTCGTTTGCTTAACACATCTTTTTGAGTCAAATCCAATCTTAGAATTCTCTCCGCTGCGGGATTAAAATCTATCAATCTACCTTTTGTATCTATCAGGACAACTCCATCCGCCATATTTTTTAAAACAGATTGCAATAATTTCGATTGTTTCGCTAATGTTTCTTCTGCTTCTTTTTGGTCGGTTATGTTCTGTCCAAGGAGAAGTATTTCCTTTACCGTGTTCTCTTTATCACACTTCACACAACAAGAAAACAACACATACACTTTTTCGCCCAATTTAGTTTTCAGCGCCTTTTTTTTCGCACAGACAACTCCACAATCTAACGATTCTTTTAATAAAGATTCCGCGTCATTTGGTTCTACAAATATATCTTCTATGGGAAGACCAATAAGCTCTTCTTTGTCATACTGTAATAAGTTGCACGCAGCTTTGCTGATAGACAAAATCAGCATCTTACTTTGGCTACCAACAGTTTTAACTTCCACTTCAATAATAATTATTATTTCTTCCGCAATTGCAGCTATAGCATTATCCTTAAAACTTGTAGAAGTTGTTTTAGAACTTAAATTTGTCTTCATAGAAACTTCCTTAGCTTGTTATAAAAATTTAAGCATAGGTTGATTTATAAGTCAATTCTCTATCCCTTTTCTTGTGGAACTCGGGATAGACATCGTGTCCCCTTGCTTGGAACTTCATATAAGTCATTATCCCGAGTTGTCTATTTTGCTTGAAGTGTGGGCCGGATATAATCCGCTAATGATAAGGGTTTGCCATTTTTTGTAAAAACATATAAGATAGCGCTATAGTTTTACAGGTAAAAGACAAACAAGGTAGACTCGCCTTCTTAGAAACCGATGGATAATAATATCAAAAAGATAATTATTTTTGCCCTTACTGTCTTTTTCCTGGTTGCTGTTATTCTTTACATTCTTCTATCCTTAACGCATCCTCCCTTTTAAAAACCTTCTAAAGTTATTTCTGTAAGGACTCTATAGAATGCTGGAATTTAACAGGACGAAGAAAAGTATAAGATGATTGATTAATTTGAATATAACAAATTTACTAAGGGGAGCACTAAATAGTTTACTCTGGATTTTGATTCTGGATGCCCGATAGAACTTGCCCTCGCATGCTCCCCGTTTAAAGCATGCGAGGACAAGCTTAAGCGGGGAACACTCGGGCATGACAATAGAGGCATAGGGTCATTCCCAGCATCCCAGCATGTCACTCCCAAACGTTCCAGCATGTCATTCCCGACGTCTCGCACTGTCATTCCCGAACGTATTCATCGGGAATCCAGGCTGGATTAAGCGGGGAAGACTCGGACACTACAAAGGGGCATCACTCGGAAATGACAAGATAGGGCATAGGCTATTAACTCTGACCTGGCCCTCAGTAGCAGGGTTTAAATGCTTGAATAAATATGCTCTCTTTAGTACATCCTTTAACAACCAATATGCATGGAGATTTAATAATTCCGACAGGCAGAATAGAGCTTTTTATACTATTTAATCTATTTCCACATTCCTTTCGTATTTTCAGCAAAAAATAACTTTATTTTTCCCTTCATCTTTAGCTTGGTACATGGCCTTATCTACCTTGTTGAACGTTGTTCCGACGTCCTGTCCTTTCTCAACTTCGACTATTCCCACGCTAATGGTAACCTTAATCTTTTCCTTTTTTACAACCTCCTCTTTTCCGCTTGCTTTATAATTTACGGTAAATTTGTGAGTTTCTATTGTTTTTCGCAGTTTTTCTGCCACGTTTATCGCTCCTTTCTTATTTGTCTCCGGGCAAAGCACTACAAACTCTTCGCCGCCCCAGCGAGCGATAAAATCGATTCCACGAATACTGTTTTTTAATGCTTGTGCTACTGCTTTTAAAATTGTATCGCCCGTATCATGGCCATAAATATCGTTAATCTTTTTAAAGTCATCAATGTCGGAAAGGAGAAGAAATAAGGGTGATTTATTTCTTTTCATCCGTTTAATCTCCAAATCAAATCTCTCTTCATAACTTCTTCTACTATTTATCTCGGTCAACTCATCAATTGATAGCAATTTCTCTAATTCAGATTTAGATGTTTTCAGAGCATCTATTTCCTTTTGCTGAGCAGAAATGTTCTCTTTCATTTTGTGAATAAGAGATTTTGTCTGGTTGGCTATCTTTTGATAAAATTTTGGATTAATTTCATTTACTTTTACCCCCTCACGCAAATTATTCTCAATAGCATTAAGGTCCTTTGCCTCATCCTGTTCGGCCTCCAAAGAAAGAGAAAGTGAAAATAGAAGAGACTCTATTGCTCTTCTAAAAACTGAAATCAGCATCTTTAATGATTGCATAACATCGAGATCTGCTTCCACCTTCTTAATTTCTCCAGAAATATCAATCTCATATGCAGCAGCATGTTCTTTAATGGAGTCGATAATTGCCTTATTTATTTCCCTGGTTTCAACCAGTGGCTCATTCGCAATATGACACAAAGAAAATTTCATAGTTGCTAATAATACCTGAACTTTGGTTGAGGCTAAAAGTATGGACTCCTTAGTTTTTCTTGCTGAAGGTGTTACGTTGAGATTTTTTAACTCTGCTCTTTTCTCCAAGGTATTATTAATAACACGCTTAATAGCATTAGCCTGTTTAGACGTGAAAAGCTTCTGGCCGCTAACGCTCCTTCTCACTATTTTTTCTATGTCGGCAACCATTTCTTCTAATGCCATCCACTGGGCTTTTTCTGTACCCTTTTGAAGAAATTCTCCAAGCATAGCAACGCAGCCGGCGTTTAAAGATTCTAAATTATTTTTCACAATATAAACCTGTTTTAGAAAAGGGGATCCAAATGTTTAAAAATGCAAACATATTAGACGGGATCACAGGATTATTAAAATAACCCATCAGGTGCAAAAAAAATCACTTAATAGACGCTATAACCCTTATATTAAAAGGTTTTGTGCTGCTCACATGACCGTTTCTATAATTCACCACCGGTGAACTAAAGAAACCGTTTGTTTCATGTCATTTCGAGAGTAGCGAGAAATCTTTTCGCGCAGCGGTTTAAGATTTCTCCCGTTGGTCGAAATGACATTATGTGCGGCCATTTGCCTTATTTTATGCAACGTTTATATGAACCTCATTTACGGATTTAGAATATACCAAATTATGCGTTTCTTAACAAGAAAAGTAATCAGACGGCTGTGGCCTCACATTCTTCAGTCGATTTTGCAACTTCCGATTTTTTTGACGAGTCACATACATTATGAGTATAATTGAAGCACCCCGTAGTAAGCTACGGGGAATGCGCTCGCTAAACAGTGTCATCCAAAAACAAATTGAAGATTTTTACAAATGGGGAATATCAAATTATATTCTTTCAATAACAAAAGAGTAAAAGGCAATATTATTGTTTTATTGAAATTATTACTCTTCATTCTGCTATTGATCATCACTTATTCATTCCTTTTCCGCTTCATGATGGAAAATCTTGAGGGAAAAGAGCATTCATGGATTACCGGTATCTACTGGACTCTCACTACAATGACAACCCTTGGATTTGGGGACATAACATTTAGTTCCGACGCAGGCAGGCTTTTTTCTATAATAGTTCTTGTTTCAGGACTGGTTCTTCTATTAATAGTCCTTCCTTACACATTTATCAACTTTATCATTGTCCCTCTTATAGAAACAACGGCCAAAAGCAGGGTACCCAAAAAGCCAACCGTGCCTTTAAAGGATCATGTTATCATTTGCGGAGAAGACTCTATAGCGCTAAGTCTGGTTCATGCACTACGCCAGACCAATCAACCTTTTGTATTTCTTGAGAGAGATGAGAATAAAGCTGAGGTTCTTTTTAATCACGGTTTACCCGTAGTTCATGGTGATTATTTGGGAGAAAAAATTTTCAAGGAGCTAAACATTGATTCGGCTAAAATTGTATTTGCTAATCAATCGGATGTAATTAATTCTCATATTGCCCTGACAATCCGGGCTTTTTCCAGCGTCAAGATCATAGCGCTGGCAGAAGTTAGCGCTTCCAAAGACATACTTCATTACGCGGGATGCAACTATGTTCTCTCTATTAAAGAGATTCTTGGAAAATATCTTGCTAACCGTTGCATGGCGGGATCGATTCATTCCGAAACTCTTGGAAGTATGGAAAATCTCAAGATTGCTGAATTTCCTGCTCTTGGTACTCCCTTTTTTAAAAAAACCATTTCCAGTCTGAAAATTAGAGAAACCACAGGTGTTAATATCATCGGTATCTGGGAAAGAGGAAATTTTTTTCCTCCGAAGCCGGAATACCAGCTTACAGCGAAATCTATTCTTTTATTAATGGGAAAAAAAGAAAATCTCTCTGAACTTAACGATTATATGTCAATTTACATTCCGTCCGATAAACCGATAGTGATTATCGGGGCTGGAGGGGTTGGTCGTTTTGTGGCAAAGGTACTGGACAAAAAGAACATCCCTTATTTTTTAATTGATGTAATCGAATGTGATCAACAGCTTGAAAAGGGCACATTTATCCACGGAGATGCGAAGGAAAGGAAGGTTTTAGATAAAGCAGGTATTAAAGAAGCTCCAACAGTGGTTATTACAACCAACGATGACGGTATCAATGGGTACCTGACCTTATATTGTCGAAACCTGAATCCAGATCTTCGGATTGTAGCCAGGGTTAATTTTTCTGAAAACCAGAATGCTATTCATAAGGCGGGCGCAGATTTTGTCGTTTCTTACACTATGATAGGAACCACCATTATCAATAACATCCTTCAGAGGGGACACATGAACCTTCTCACTGAAGGACTTCATATTTTTAGATATAAAACTCCGAAGGATCTCATAGGTAAAACCATCTCACAATCAAATATTGGCGCTTTGACCGAGTGCAATATTATTGCCATACAAAAAAACGGGGAGGTTATCTCCCCACCCGATTCCTCCACTGCTCTGGAGGGAGAGGATGTCCTGGTTATGATCGGGAATCCGGAACAGGAAGAGAGTTTTAAAAGACAGTTTGAGAATTGATGCTATTGCCCAATTTAACGTGGCACATGCACGTCTCGCAATGTCATTCCCAACATCCCAGCATGTCATTCCCGCATACTCCCAACATTCCCAACATGTAATTCCGAGCATCATAGCATGTCATTCCCGCATGCCTTTAGCGGGAATCCAGGCAGAGTTTTGATTCTGGATGCCCGATATGCTTGTCCTCGTGAAGACGGGGAAAGATTCGGGCATGACAATAGAGGCAAAGTCTATTAACTCTGAGCTTTCTCTGAGGACCAGGTTTTAAATGCTTAAATAAAAAAAGTAATTTGAGTCATACATTGCAAGGTTGCGGTGCTTAATTACCTTTTTTTCTTCATAATAATTTTTTCTGTCCTTTCAATTTCTTCAACCATTACTCCTCAGTTGCAGATTATTGCATATGGAACTATCAGTTAAAGAATACTAAATTGTTAAATTATTGTTTGTTACATTATTTTTTTGATCAGCATGGAGGTCGTGTTATTATATGTGTGTAAAAATGCTTCTACTACCATTTTACAGGCAATCAAATGGAAAAAATAAAAATTGAGAGCATTATGAGTCCTGATGTTATTTCAGTCACCCCGGAAACTCCTCTTTCTGAAGCATTATCAATTCTATGTGAAAAGAAAATCAGTTGCATTTTCGTTGTGGAGGAGAAGAAGCCGATTGGCATATTGACCGAACGAGACGTAGTGAAAATCGTCGGTGACAGCAGGAATATAGCAAAAATGAAACTGGATAAGGTAATGAGGTCTCCGGTTATTACGGTTCAAGTGGGCACGGATATTCTTGAGGGATACACTGTACTGAGAGAAAGTAAAATCCGTCACCTCGCTATTTTGGACGAACAGAGAACCATTGTAGGGGTTGTTACTCTTACGAATATTATTGAAGTGCTGGGAAGCATATTGACCGATAATCGATCGGTTTTTGAAATAATGACAAAGAAAATAGTTATCTCCAAACCTGACGATACCATTCATGAAATATCCATGAAAATGACAAAGAATTCCATAAGCTGCATCATTATTGAAGATGATTCAAAACCTATCGGCATAATTACCGAGCGAGATATCACAAGAGTTTTTTTTAACAAGGCAGATGTTTCAGCAGAGAGTGTAAGCAATTGGATGTCTTCTCCCGTCTATATGGTTAATTCAAATGTTCCTGTGCCCGAAGCATTGCATTTGATGAGACAAAAGAAACATAGAAGGCTGATAGTGCATGACAACAATGGAAAAATCACTGGACTTGTAACTCAAAGCGATATTGTCAGAGGGATGCTTGAAGGCAACTATCTAAGAGGTATTAAAACAAGGTTAGAGAGAAAAGAATTAGCGTTACATGAAAGTGAAAAACGGTACAAACAGCTTTTTACTAATATGCTGAATGGTTTTGCACTTCATGAGATTGTGGTGAATGAAGATAACAAGCCTATCGATTATATTTTTCTTGAAGTAAACCACACCTTTGAAACCATGACGGGTCTTAAACGTTCTGAGATTATTGGAAAAAAATTTTCCGAAGTAATGCCTATAATTGATATCAACCCCGCCGACTGGATAGGCCTGTACGGAAAAGTCGCCCTCACAGGAGAGGAGGCCAGGTTTGAGCAATATTCCGGGCCTTTGAGTAGGTGGTTTTCTGTTTCTGCCTATAGACCGCAGGAGAATCAACTTGCAACGATTTTTGTGGACATCACCGAGCGCAAGAAGGCAGAGGAGGCGCTGCGGAAAAGTGAGGAACGATACCGGGCAATTGCAGAGGACACACCGGTGTTGATTTGCCGTTTCTTGCCCGGCGGCGAGATCACCTATGTCAATGAGGCTTACTGCAAGTTTTTCGAGAAAACGGTGGAAGAGTTAGTCGGCCACACCTTCTTTACGCTGATTGACGAAGCGGACCGGGAAACCGTGAGAGCCAACATCTCGGCGCTGACAGTCGATTCCCCAACGCAGTCCCACGAACACCGGGTGATCGCGCCGGGCAGTGATATAAGCTGGCAACACTGGACGAACCGCGCATTGTTTGATGCCACGGGAAAGGTCGTTGTTTACCAAGCTGTCGGCGAAGACATTACCGAGCGGAAGAAGGCCGAGGAGAAGCTAAAGAGTAGTGAAACTAATTTGTCTTTAGCTCAGAAAATTTCACATTTAGGAAATTGGAATTGGAACATTATTGATAACACGGAGATGTGGTCAGCCGAACAGTTTCGTATCTTTGGCTATAAACCTGGCGAAATTAAACCCACTTATGACCATTTTCTTAAGGCAATACATCCTGATGATCGGGAGAGGGTGCTCGTGGCAGTTGATGATGCCCTTGCCGGCAGAAAGCCTTATAAAATGGAATTCCGAATAATTCGACCAAATCGGGAAGAACGAAGAATCTTTGCCCAGGGTGAGGTGTTTAGAGACGACCGAAATAGACCTGTGGAAATGTTGGGAACTGTTCTTGACATCACAGAGCGCAAGCAGGCCGAGGAAGAGAGTAAAATCATGGAAGAGAAACTTCGTCATACTCAAAAACTTGAAAGCCTTGGTGTATTAGCAGGCGGTATAGCGCATGATTTCAATAATATCCTCACAAGCATTCTGGGTAATACAGACCTCGCGCTTGATGATCTTTCACCGGCTTCGCTCGCTCGCGATTACATTGAGGAAATCCAGATAGGAGCAAAGCGGGCGGCTGAATTAAGCCACCAGATGCTTGCTTATTCCGGAAAGGGCAAATTTGTTATTAAAAATATTGATATAAATGAAATTATTAAAGAAATGGCCCACATGCTTGAGGTGTC